>NZ_CP026530.1:1285833-1592500 GCF_004006315.1 Nautilia sp. PV-1 | reverse complement strand
CAGGATGGACAAAGTGCTGATTCTAGAAAAGCTCTTCAAGAAGATATTACTAGACTTATGGAAGAACTTGATAATATCGCTAGTACAACTAGTTATAATGGTAAATCATTACTTTCAGGTTCATTTACTAATCAAAAATTCCAAATCGGTGCGTATGCTAATGAAACTGTAACTGCATCAATCGGTGCAACAAGTTCAGATAAAATTGGTAATACAAGATTTGAAACAGGTGCTATTATTACTGCGTCAGGAGATGTTTCTCTTACATTCAAAAAAGTTGATGGAATTCATGATGTAAAACTTGAAAGCGTAGTTATTTCAACTGGTGCAGGAACAGGTATTGGAGTACTTGCAGAAACAATTAACAAAAATTCTGATAAAACAGGAGTAAAAGCAACTTGGCAAGTACTTGCAACAGGTAGCACAACTGTACAAGATGCAGGAACTGTGGCAATTCAAAGTTTGACAATCAACGGTGTTGATATTGGAAATATTACAGACGTTAAAGCAAACGACAGCGACGGTAAATTAGTTGCAGCAATTAATGCTGTTAAAGACCAAACAGGTGTTGAAGCTTATATTGACGAAAGAGGTAATCTAAACTTAAGAAGTTTAGACGGAAGAGGAATTAAAGTAAGCGGTGCAAACTTAAGTATTGCAGGTATCAATGCAAATGGTGTGGAAACATACGGAAGACTTACATTAACAAGACTTGATGCTAGAGATATTATTGTAAGTGGTGGTGCTGGATTTAGTGCAACTTCTGAGGTAGCACAGCAGACAATTAACCTTAGAACAATTAAAGGTAACTTTACATCTGCTCAAGCTCTTGCTATCGGTGCATTTGCTAACTCAAATGTTGTGAATTATGGTAAAGAAATCGGTGCAGGTGTAACAACACTTAAAGGTGCTATGGCAGTTATGGATATTGCAGATAGTGCTGCTAAAATGTTAGATAAAATTAGAGGTGATATCGGTTCAGTACAGAATCAGTTAACAAGTACAATTAACAACATTTCAGTAACACAGGTAAACGTAAAAGCTGCAGAATCACAAATCAGAGACGTAGACTTTGCAGCAGAAACTGCAAAATTCCAAAAATACAATCTTCTTGCACAATCAGGAAGTTATGCATTATCTCAAGCAAATGCTGTTCAGCAAAACGTAATGAGACTACTTCAATAATCTCTTCTCCCTTTTGGGAGAATATACAAATTAAAATTTTAATGATAAATATAATTTAGCTATATGGTGACAGACACTGCTTCTAACTGATACAATTAATTTAATACATATGTTTAATGAATTTTTAATATATATTATTATTTTTTGGAACATTAATTGCTATTCTATAAAAAAATAAAGGAGAATAGCAATGGGATTTAGGATAAATACCAATATTGCTGCATTAAATGCACATGCAGCTGGTGTAGAAAATAATAGAAAGCTTAGTGATTCATTAGAAAAGCTAAGTACAGGTCTAAGAATCAACAAAGCTGCAGACGATGCTTCTGGTTTGCAAATTGCAGACTCATTAAGAGATCAGGCTGATTCATTAGGTCAAGCTATCAGAAACGCTAACGATGCAATTGGACTGTTTCAGATAGCTGATAAAGCAATGGATGAGCAAGTAAAAATTCTTAATACAATTAAAGTTAAAGCTACTCAGGCAGCACAGGATGGACAAAGTGCTGATTCTAGAAAAGCTCTTCAAGAAGATATTACTAGACTTATGGAAGAACTTGATAATATCGCAGGTACAACAAGTTATAACGGAATGAGTTTATTAAGCGGTCAATTTACAAACAAAGAATTCCAAATTGGTGCTTATTCGAATGAAACTGTTAAAGCAAGTATTGGTCCAACATCTTCGGATAAGATTGGACTTACAAGATTTGAAACAGGTGCTACTATTACTGAGTCAGGAGATGTTTCATTAACATTTAAAAATGTAGACGGTGTACATGATGTAAAACTTGAAAGCGTAGTTATTTCAACTGGTGCAGGAACAGGTATTGGAGTACTTGCAGAAACAATTAACAAAAATTCTGATAAAACAGGAGTAAAAGCAACTTGGCAAGTACTTGCAACAGGTAGCACAACTGTACAAGATGCAGGAACTGTGGCAATTCAAAGTTTGACAATCAACGGTGTTGATATTGGAAATATTACAGACGTTAAAGCAAACGACAGCGACGGTAAATTAGTTGCAGCAATTAATGCTGTTAAAGACCAAACAGGTGTTGAAGCTTATATTGACGAAAGAGGTAATCTAAACTTAAGAAGTTTAGACGGAAGAGGAATTAAAGTAAGCGGTGCAAACTTAAGTATTGCAGGTATCAATGCAAATGGTGTGGAAACATACGGAAGACTTACATTAACAAGACTTGATGCTAGAGATATTATTGTAAGTGGGGGCAGTGCTGTTGGAATGGCTGATAGTGTTGTTGCACAGCAGACAATTAACTTAAGAACAATTAAAGGGAATTTTACTGTTGATCAGGCAAGTGCAATCGGTGCTTATGCTAATAGTAATGTATCAGATTATAATCAAGAAATCGGTGCAGGTGTAACAACACTTAAAGGTGCTATGGCAGTTATGGATATTGCAGATGCTGCAGCACATTATTTAGACAAAATTAGAGCAGATATAGGTTCAGTGCAAAATCAGTTAACAAGTACAATTAACAACATTTCAGTAACACAGGTAAATGTAAAAGCTGCAGAATCACAAATCAGAGACGTAGACTTTGCAGCAGAAACTGCAAAATTCCAAAAATACAATCTTCTTGCACAATCAGGAAGTTATGCATTGTCTCAAGCAAATGCAGTTCAGCAGAATGTTTTAAAACTGTTACAATAACAGTTTTGGCCTTTTTGGGCTTTTTATTTATATAAAATAAGTATGATACTAATTATAGGAATTGTTTTATATAAATAAAGAATAAAAAAGAGAGAAAAAAACTGTTTATTTTATTTTTACGAAAGGGATATTTCTTTTTTTAAGCTCTTTTTCTAAATTTTTAGAAGCCCTTTTTACAGTAATTATTTGGGCGTTAATACTACCTGCCAGCATAAACAGCCATTCTTTATGTTGCATTATCCATTCAATAAGTTTTGCTTTTTTTTCTATTTCTGTATTTGAAGGTCTAACCATGATTTTTGCAAGATCAAGTTCTTTGTTTACAAGATAGCTTTGTATTGTTTCTCCGTACATAAGAGCTAATTTTTTTGTTTCAATAATGTCTTTTATTCTGTCTATTTTTCTTGATAACTTCATTAACTTATTGTAATCAATTTCTTCAAGTCTATTTTCATCTTTTAGTTTTTCTAAGTTTTCACATTCTTCTGCTACATCTAAAAATACTTTTTCTATTTTTTTCTGAACTTTTTGTCCATAATCAATCATATGTGAAATTTTATTGTGTGCTTTTAGTAGTAAATTATTAACTGTTTTTTCTGAAAGTGTTCTTAGTTTTAAATTTTTCTTTTTGATATTTTTGTCCACATATTTTTCAATTACTTCTTTAAAAGGCATTTCAACTGTGCCATGGATTCTTGCCCCTCCTTCTGTAGCATTGATTGTTAATATATTCTCTTTTTTTGTAAATTCAATATCTTTTTCAAAGAAGTTTCTAAACATATTCCAGACTCTTGTGGTTCTGATTGTACCGTTTCCACCGTATTTTATTACATATTCGTCACTGTCTTTAAATTGTACTTCTTTTTCACCTAGGACATGTCCGTTAGCATGAGACTGTCCTTCTTCGCTGTAAGCCAGATCTTGTCCGATTAAAACTATTTTTTTATATCCAAGGAAATATGCCAGTTCATAAGCCATATTAGCCGCACTCATGCCGATACCCAAATATCCGTATTTATGCATACCGAAATATTTTGTATATCTGAAGCCTCTCATAGGTAAGATTTTTCTTCCGTGCGAATATTTTAAAACATCTTTATGCTGCAGCGAAGCATGAAGCATGATTATGTCTTTTTGGAATTTTTTTGGAGTGTTTTTAAAAAATTCGCTTGTAAGCTGTACTCTTTCTAACGACGTTACAAAATCAGGTTTGATATTATGTTTTGCCAAAATAGGCAGTGAAGCATCTACACTTATTATGGTTACATAAGGGGCTATTTCTTTTAATAACGGAAGCTGTTTGGCTAAAGAAGGCCCTGTTGAGACGATAATAGCTAAATCTGAAATTTTTTTATTTTTTAATTGTGAAAAGTGAGGTGATGTAAGCATTAAAGGTAGATTGTTTATGTGATGTTCTATTCCTATTAATGTATCTATTGTGTCGTTTCCGAAATTTGTTATTGTTTGTTTTATGGCTCTTATTAATGTTTTATTAGTTTCAATAATTGATTGTGCGAAAAAGTTTTCATAATATTCAGAATAGATATGTAATTCAAATGTTTTTGCAAAAAGTTGAACGTCTTTATGTAAAAATATTTTTAATGCTTGTGCATATGTTAATTCTTCAGGGATAATTATTTCAAGTTTTTCATTTAAAATTTCTTCACTAAAATCAACTATATGCATTGCAATATATATTATTTCTAAATTCGGTTCGAAAACATATATTTTTTTATGAGTTGGATTGGCAAATAATAATTTTATAAAAATACCGTTTCCAAGGCCGTAAAAAAATAATACGGGATATCTTTCGTATAGTTTAAATTTTTTTTGTTTTTCTTGAATTTCTTCTAAAGGCTGGGTTTTATATATAGGAAATTTGTTTTTCATATCAATAATATTTAAGTTAATCGGGTCTTTGCCCTGTTGGACTACTTCAAAATTTTTATGTGTCGGAATGGAAAAAAGTTTTGATGCAAGCTGAGGATTTTTTTTAAGCAAAGCCTGTAAATTTTTTTCAAAAATTTGGGACATAATATTCCTTTTTGTTTTTATATCGGTTATTTTGTTAAAATTATAACAGTTTGTAAAGGAGAGATGATGTTTAACGGGAAAAATATATTAATTACGGGCGGAACAGGAAGTTTTGGAAAAAAATATACGGAAATTTTACTTCAAAATTATAAACCGAACAAAATTATAATTTACAGCAGAGATGAGCTTAAACAGTTTGAAATGGCACAAAAATATAATGATAAGTGTATGAGGTATTTTATTGGGGATGTAAGGGATAAAGAAAGACTTAAAAAAGCCATGGAAGATGTGGATATTGTAATACATGCCGCAGCTCTTAAACATGTGCCTGTAGCAGAATATAATCCTATGGAATGTATTAAAACCAATATTAACGGGGCACAAAATGTAATTGACTGCGCTATAGAGCACGAAGTAGAAAAAGTAATTGCACTTTCAACAGATAAAGCGGCTGCTCCTATTAATTTATACGGTGCTACGAAATTAGCTAGTGATAAACTGTTTATTGCAGCAAATAACTTAGTAGGAAAAAGAAAAACCAGATTTTCGGTAGTCAGATACGGAAATGTTATTGGTTCCAGGGGAAGTGTAGTGCCTTTTTTTGTGAATTTAATTAAAAAAGGCGAAAAAGAACTTCCTATTACACATAAAGATATGACAAGATTTTTAATTACTTTGGAAGAGGGTGTAAAGTTTGTGCTTAAAAACTTTGAAAGAATGCAGGGAGGGGAAATATTCGTTCCTAAAATTCCGTCAATGAAAATTGTTGATTTGGCAAAGGCATTATGTCCGAAATGTAAATTAAAAGAAATAGGAATCCGTCCGGGGGAAAAATTACATGAAGTTATGATTACAAAAGATGATAAATGTATTGAGTTTAGTGATCATTATGTAATAAAACCTACTATTAATTTCAGTTTTGAAGCTGATTATACAAAAAATATGATTGGAGAAAAAGGAACTGAGAAAGAAATAGGTTTTGAATATTCTTCAGGTAAAAATGACTGGTGGCTTACATGTGAAGAATTTTTAGAAAAAGCAGTAGAATTTATATAAATGGAGTAGTAATGGAGAATGAATATTTTAATTTTATTCCATACGGTAAACAGTTTATAGATGAAAATGATAAAAAAGCTGTTTTAGATGTATTAGAGAGTGACTTTTTAACGACAGGACCTAAGGTTCAGGAGTTTGAAGAAGCATTGGCTGAAAAGCTCGGATTTAAATATGTAGTTGCAGTATGCAATGGAACTGCGGCTCTTCATCTTGCAAGCAGGGTACTTTTGAATGTTGGTGACAGGGTGGTTACTACTCCAAATTCTTTTTTGTCTACATCAAACTCCGTTCTTTACGTAGGTGCGAAACCTGTATTTGTGGATATTGAAGAAAACGGTCTTATTAATCTTGACTTGGCGGAAGAGGAACTAAAAAAAAATAAAAAAATAAAAGCCGTTTATTTAGTAACATTTAGCGGGTTGCCGTTTGATGATGAAAAACTTAAATATTTAAAAGAAAAGTACGGGGTTAAAATTTTACTTGATAACGCCCATTATTTTGGAAAAGACAGCGGAATATGCGATATTACCACTTATTCTTTTCATCCGGTTAAACATATTACTACTTTTGAGGGCGGGGCAGTAGCTACTAATGATAAAAAAACATATCAAAAGCTGCTTCGTCTTAGAAATCACGGTATGGTAAAAGATAATTCAATGTATCCTTGGGAATATAAAATGGTGGATTTGGGATATAATTACCGCCTCAGTGACGTAGCGTGTGCACTTGGGTTAAGCCAGCTTGAGAAAATAGATATGTTTTTAGAAAAAAGACGTCAGATTGCAAAATATTACCATGATAATCTGCCTGAGAAAATCAAACCTCTTTATCCTTATAATAAAAAAAGTTCGTATCATCTTTTTGTAGTGAGGTATCCTTTTAAATCGTTTGATGAAAAAGCTGAGTTTTTTATAAAAATGCGTCAAAAAGGCATAGGACTTCAATATCATTATATTCCAATTAACCGGCAACCTTATTATGTAAAAAAAGGCTACTTTAAAAAATTTCCGGAAATGGAAAGATACTATAAAGAAGCATTTTCTCTGCCGATATATTACAGTTTAAAGAAAAAAGAACAGGATTATGTGATTAAATCTTTGGAGGAACTGCTTTGAATTTATGCGTAATACCTGCAAGGGGAGGCAGTAAAAGAATACCCGGAAAAAATATAAAACTTTTTCATGGTAAACCTTTAATTGCCCATAGTATTGAAGTAGCCAAAAAATCAAAACTTTTTAATAAAATTATCGTATCTACAGACAGTGAAAAAATAGCTGAAGTGGCTGAAAAATACGGAGCCGAAGTGCAGATGAGGCCTGCTCATTTAGCAGATGACCATACTGGAAGTATAGATGTATTTGAGTATGTAATATCGAGAAATCCAGGATTTGAGTATGCATGTATGATATATGCCACGGCTCCGTTTTTGCAGGTAAAGTATTTAAAAGAAGGATATGAAAAACTTAAAAATAGTGACTCTTGTTATTCTTTTGCGTCAACTACTTATGATTTTCCTATTTGGAGAGGTTTTGAAATACAAAACGGCAAAGCGCAAATGTTATGGCCGGAATATATGGAAAAAAGAAGTCAGGATTTAAAAGAAGTGTATCATGATGCCGGACAGTTTTACTGGAAAAAAGTAAAATGCAAAGAAAAATTTAAATTTGACGGCAATATTCCAATTTTAATTCCAAGGTATCTGGTTCAGGATATTGATACGCTGGAGGATTTTATAAGAGCAGAACTTATGTATAAGGCCTTAAATGACAGTAATAAGGGTTGATTTTAGTTCCAATATTGGTTTTGGGCATTTAAAGAGAATTGAAAATTACATAAATAAGTATCATATTGATAATGTTTTGATTATATGTAAAGAATGTGATCAAAAATTTACGGATATTCCTATAATAAAAGTAGAAAATGAAAACAAATTTTTTGAAAAAGTAAAAGAGTTAAACCCCGAAACAGTCATAATTGACAATTATAATTTTACATACGAAAACGAAAAAAATTTTAAAAAACTTTTTCAAAATATTAAACTTGTATGTTTTGACGATAATTATGAAAAACATTTTTGTGATGAAATAATAAATATTAATCTTTACGCAAAACCGGAAAAATATAAAAGTAAAAATCCTGAATTTACAAAAATCAATATTATAAAGCCTCTGATAAGAGAAGAATTTAAAAAAACAAAAAATAAAAAATATAAGAAAAAAGGGATTTTTATCAGTTTAGGTGCTACAGATGCAAAGGGTATAGGGCTTAGAATATTAAAAGAGCTTAAAAACAGAGGTGAAATAGTAAATTTTTATACTACAAGCGCTAATAAGAATATTAATAAATTAAAACGTTTTTGCAGACTTAACAAATGGTGTAAACTCCATATTGATGAAGATGTCTCTATAGGAATGGCAAAAGCGGAATTCGGGATTATTACACCTTCTACGATAACTTGGGAGGCGATTTATATGAAAATGCCTTTTATTGCTGTTAAGGTGGCGGAAAATCAAAATCTGATAACAAAATATTTGAAACAAAAAAGAATAAAGGTTTTAAAAGAAAATGAAATATATAAAGTTTCAAGATTTATCCCTTGAAGAAAAAAAAGAAGTTTTAAAGTGGAGAAACCATCCTGAAATTAGAAAATGGATGTATAATAAAAATGAAATTTCTTTGGAAGAACATTTAAAATTTATAGATACTTTGGAAAACTCCAATAAAATTTATTTAAAAGTTGATGATTTGGGAGTTGTTAATTTTATAATTTTTAAAGATTATGTGGATTTAGGAATACATAAAAACCCGGTGAAAAAAAGTGTAGGAAATATTTTGCTTAAATTTGCAATAGATTATGCGTTTGATTATTTAAATACAAAAAAAATCATACTTTATGTATTTGAAAATAATGAAAAAGCGATTAGTTTATATAAAAAATTTGGTTTTAAAGAAACAGACAGGAAAGACAATTTAATTAAAATGGAGCTTATCAATGCAGATTGGAAAAATTAATACAAATGAAAAAGTTTTTATAATAGCCGAGCTTAGTGCAAATCACGATGGTAGTCTGCAAGTGGCAAAAGATACAGTTTATGCGGCAAAAGAAGCGGGGGCTGATGCTATAAAGCTTCAGACTTATACTGCCGATTGGATGACAATAGATTGTGAAAAGGAAGATTTTATTATTAAAGGCGGAACTTTATGGGACGGAATAAATCTTTATAAACTTTATAAGCAGGCTGCAATGCCTCTTGAATGGCATGAGGAACTGTTTAATTACGGTAGAAGTTTGGGACTTGAGGTGTTTAGTTCACCTTTTAGTAAAGAGGCTGTGGATTTTCTTGACGAGTTTAATCCACCCGCATATAAAATTGCATCTTTTGAAATTACGGATTATGATTTGATAGATTACGCCGCAAGCAAAGGCAGACCTATGATAATCTCAACAGGGATTGCTACATTACAGGAAATTCAGAATGTGGCTGATATCTGTAAAAAAAGAGGTGTTGATTTGGCTCTTTTAAAATGTACTTCTGCATATCCGGCACCAAGAAGTGAAGTGAATCTTAAAACGATACCCGCTATTAAAGAGATTTTTAAAGTAGAAGTTGGTTTTTCGGATCATACTCTTGGAATATCGGCTCCGATTGCTGCAGTTGCAATGGGAGCCAGGATAATTGAAAAACATTTTATTTTAAATAAATCTATTAACTCTCCGGATAAATATTTTAGCTTAACACCTGATGAATTTAAAGAAATGGTAAAAGCTGTAAGAGAAACGGAAGAGATGATTGGAGAAGTGAATTTTAAGCCTAAAAGCGGGCGTCAGTTTGCAAGAAGCCTGTATGTTGTAAAAGATATTAAAAAAGGCGAAACGTTCAGTGAAGAAAATATAAAATCAATACGTCCGGGATACGGACTTCATCCTAAATATCTTCCTGAAATACTGGGTAAAAAAGCCTGCAAGGATTTACAAAAAGGCGACAGACTCAGATGGGAAGATATTTATTAATATAAAATTTACAATAAAAGTGTAAAATATATACGAATTGCTTTATAAAAATATGATAATATTCCAAAAAATCTAAAAAAGGATAAAATTTGTTCGATTTTTTTGTGAAAGGAAGAAAACTTAAACTGGGGGAAGAAAAAAGAGAGCCCAGAGCGGATGCTTTTCCTACTTACGAACTGTTAGAGGAAATAATAATTTTAGATATAAGAGATGAAGATGAGATTGAACAATACGGTAAAATGCCTAATTCTATAAATATACCTTTTCATCCCGGATTTACCGAATCTGCAATGAAACTGGATAAGAATAAGAAATACGGTGTTATGGATTTAAGAGGTGTTTATATAAATGAGGCTTTGGAAATTCTTAAACAAATAGGTGTTGATGCTGTAGAACTTAGAGGAGGTTTTTTTTATTTGACGGAAGTAATGAATATTAAACCTGTTAAGGAGACTGAATGAAAGTATACGGAATAAAAACATGCGGGAGTGTAAAAAAGGCGCTTAAATTTTTTAAAGATCAAGGAATTGAATATGAATTTCACGATTTTAAAAAAGAGCCTGTAGGGTGTGAAAAAATTGATGAATGGATCAATAAAGTCGGAATTGACGTTTTGTTTAACAGCAGAGGGACAAAATACAGAACATTAAAACTTAAAGAATTAAATCTTGACGATAAAGGTAAAAGAGAGTGGCTTTGCAAGGAAAATCTGCTTATCAAAAGACCGGTAGTTGAGCAAGATAGCGGAGATGTTGTTGTAGGGTTTGATGAAGATAAATATAAGGAAATATTCGCATGAATGCGGGATTGCTTGCAAGCAGCGTTACTATAGGGGCTATAATAGGATATGTAACAAATTATGTTGCTATAAAGCTTCTGTTCAGACCTTATAAACCGTTAAAATTTGGCAGTATTACCGTTTTCCCTCAAGGGGTTATTCCAAGAGAAAAAAAAGCTTTGGCTAAAAAAGTCGGAAGCATGGTAAAAGAATATATTTTAAGTGAGGAAGAAATAAAAAAAATTCTTCAAAACGAAGAAGTTAAAAGTGAAATAAAACATTTTATAGATGAAAAACTTGATTTGATTTTTGCAAAAAATATAACCGAATTTATGGCAAAAGAAGAAATAATAGAAAAGCTTTCTTCATTTATAGAAAAATTTGTTGCCGAAAAGTTTCCAATGTTTGCAAGTTTTGTAAGCGGAAATATGATTAAATCAGTTTTTGAAAGTGTTAACTTTCATGTTCGAATAGACTCTATTATAGATACTAAAAAAGCAAAAAATATAATTAGGGATGAAATTTTTGAATTTTTGGAAAAAGAAGTTCCTAAAATATTTATTAAAGCCAATATAGATAAAATTGTAGAGGAAAGAGTTGCTTCTTTTGATGAAAAAACGCTTGAAGATATGCTTTTTTCATTAATGAAAAAACATTTTAGTTTTATTAATTTTGCAGGAGCCGCATTAGGTGCCATAATAGGTTTTATTCAATATTTTGTTGTTACTAATATGTAATAATTATTAGTCATAATTCCCTTAAAAAGGGAGTTTATGAAAATAATTAAAGAATATTTTGAAATAATTTCGGCTTTTATTGTATTTGGATTTATTTTTGTATTTAAACTGGATTTTTATGATGTGCTGGCTTTAATACTTGAACTTATGGTTATTATAGAAGTTATGCAGATGCTTTTTGTGTTTTTTAAAAAACAGAGGATTAAAATACGCTTTATGGTGGATGCTTCAATTATATTTTTTATCAGAGAACTTCTTATCGCTACTACAACTCACAAGGCGTTAAAAATTATATTGGTATATGTAGGACTTATTGGTTTATTTTTCTTTTTCAGGTATTTGGCGCTAAATGTTACATATTGCGATAATGAGATTAAAACTTCGTAAAATAAATAATTAATTATCAGTTTAATACAACTTGTTTAGGTGTCTGTCACTTTACTGGATAATTTGCTAAACATTACATATTGGATTGATATCATAAATAAAAAAAGGAAGAGAAATTACTGAAGCGTTAAGCTTAGCATTTTTCTTACGTAATCTTCCGGCATTTGATGGAAGTATAGGTATTTGTAAACTTTATCTTCTTTACCTGCAAGTTTTTTCTCTACGATTTCAAGGTATTCTTCTTTAGTAGGAATTCTTCCAAGCATTGCTGTTACCGCTGCAAGCTCAGCACTTCCGAGGTAAACTTTTGCACCTTTTCCGAGTCTATTATCAAAGTTTCTTGTTGATGTTGAGAATACGTTTGCGTTATCCGCAACTCTAGCCTGGTTACCCATACATAATGAACATCCAGGGATTTCGATTCTTGCACCCGCCTGACCGAAGATTGAGTAATATCCTTCTTCTGTCAGCTGTTCTTTATCCATTTTTGTAGGAGGTGCGATCCAAAGTCTTGTAGGCACCTGACCTTCACCTTGCAGGATTTCACCTGCAGCTCTGTAGTGACCGATGTTTGTCATACAGCTTCCGATAAATACTTCGTCGATTTTGTGAGGTCTGTTGCTGTCTGCAAGTACTTCAGAAATTGTTGCAACGTCATCCGGATCGTTCGGACACGCAACGATCGGTTCTTTGATTTCATTAAGGTCGATTTCGATAACAGCCGCATATTCTGCGTCTTTGTCCGCTCTTAGAAGAGTTGGGTTATCTAACCATTCTTTCATTTTGTCAATTCTTCTTTGGATTGTTCTTTTATCTTCATATCCGGCTTCAATCATAGCTTCAAGAAGTTTGATGTTTGATTTTAGGTACTCAGCAACCTGATCTTCACTTACGTCTACAGTACATGCAGCCGCACTTCTCTCAGCACTAGCGTCGGCAAGTTCGAATGCTTGCTCGATTGTAAGGTTTCTGATGATGTCACCTTCAATTTCAAGGATTCTACCGTTGAATACGTTCTTTTTGTTTTTCTTTTCAACCGTTAGAAGCCCTTGTTTGATTGCAAAGTATGGAATTGCGTTAACAAGGTCTCTTAGAGTGATACCAGGCTGAAGTTCACCTTTGAATCTTACAAGAACGCTTTCAGGAACATTCAGAGGCATACTTCCTGTAACAGCGGCAAACGCCACTAGCCCTGAACCTGCAGGGAATGAAATACCCATAGGGAATCTTGTATGTGAGTCCCCACCTGTTCCTAATGTATCAGGAAGAATCATTCTATTAAGCCATGAGTGGATAACACCGTCTCCCGGTCTTAGTGCAACACCGCCTCTGCTTGTAATAAACGCAGGAAGAGTGTGGTGCAGTTTGATATCCGCAGGTTTTGGATAAGCTGCTGTGTGACAGAAACTCTGCATTACTAGGTCTGCATTAAATCCAAGTGCCGCAAGCTCTTTGATTTCGTCTCTTGTCATTGCGCCTGTAGTATCCTGGCTACCTACTGTCGCACATGTAGGTTCAACATACATACCCGGTCTAACGCCTTCCATTCCGCATGCTTTACCGATGATTTTTTGAGCAAGCGTATAACCTACACCTTTTTTGTCTTCCGGCTGTTCTGGTTTTGTGAAAATATCTGTATCAGGATTTAAACCAAGTGATTCTCTTGCTTTTTTAGTCAGGTTTTTACCGATGATTAGCGGAACCCTACCGCCTGCTTGTACTTCATCAGGTAGAGTGTTTGGTTTAAGTTTAAATTCACTAACAACTTCACCGTTTTTAAGGATTTTGCCTTCATACGGTCTGATTTCGATAACATCGCCTGTTTCAAGGTTTTCAACAGGTGCTTCGATTGGAAGCGCTCCCGCATCTTCACACGTGTTGAAGAAAATAGGTGCGATAACACCGCCGATTACGATACCGCCTCTTTTTTTGTTCGGAACGTAAGGGATTTCTTCACCGATGTGCCAGATTACAGAGTTTGCTGCAGATTTTCTTGAACTTCCGGTACCTACAACGTCACCTACGAATGCTACAGGATGGCCTGTTTTTTTAAGCTCTTCGATAGTTTCAAGAGCGTTAGGCATTTTAGCTTTTAGCATTGATGTTGCGTGAAGAGGAATATCACTTCTAGTAAACGCTTCGCTGGCAGGTGAAAGGTCGTCTGTGTTTGTTTCTCCAGGTACTTTAAATACTACCGCTTTAATGCTTTCAGGAAGTTTCGGTTTAGTAGTAAACCATTCAGCGTTTGCCCAGCTTTCAAGTACTTCTTTTGCGTATTTGTTTCCGGCTTTAGCCAAATCTTCAACATCGTGGAATGCGTCGTAAACAAGCAGAGTGTTTTTAAGCTGGTTTGCAGCGGTCTTTGCCACTTCTTCATCTTCGTGGCTCAGTGCATCGATTAGAGGTTTGACATTATATCCTCCAAGCATGGTTCCCAGGATTTCAACAGCTCTTTTTTTAGAAATAACAGGAGATGAAGTTTTGCCCTGAACTATATCATTTAAAAATGCCGCTTTTACGTATGCCGCGTCGTCAACACCCGGGTTGATGTGATTTAAGAAAAGGTCCATTAAATATTCTTCTTCAACAATAGGAACCTGTTTTAAAAGTTCAACGAGTTCCGCAGTCTGCTCTGCAGTTAAAGGCAGTGGAGGAATTCCAAGTTTTGCTCTCTCTTCAGTATGTTTTTTGTATTCTTCAATGAAACTCATGAGAATCCTTTTTTGTTTGAATTATAACGCTTATTTTTACAAATAGTTACAGTTTAAAATATTTTATTTAAACATATGTGTGAAAAAGTAACACCGTTTTTTTGATATAATTTTAATTAAAAAGGAAACAGGTGGATTTTAAAAAAATAGCAAGAGAAGTGCTTGAAATAGAAGCAAACGAACTTTTAAACGCAACTGTTGAGGGAATAGAAAAAGCTGTAGAAATCGCATATAATACTAAAGGCAAACTAATCGTAACGGGAGTAGGTAAATCCGGGCTTATAGGTTCTAAAATTGCTGCCACACTGGCGAGTACGGGGACTCCTAGTTTCTTTTTACATCCAACTGAAGCTTTGCACGGCGATCTTGGTATGATTACCAAAGACGATTCGGTACTTGCTATCAGCTATTCGGGTGAAAGCGAAGAGCTTATAAAAATTTTGCCTCATATTAAAAGATTCGAAGTGCCTTTAATAGCCATGACCGGAAGAGAGGATTCTACGCTTGCAAGGTATGCCGATGTTGTTTTAAATATTCACGTAAATAAAGAAGCCTGTCCTTTGAATATAGCTCCTACAAGCTCCACAACACTTACTCTTGCTATGGGTGACGCGCTTGCCGTATGCCTTATGAAAAAAAGAAACTTTACAAAAGAAGATTTCGCTTCGTTTCATCCGGGAGGGAGTCTTGGTAAAAAACTCTTTGTAAAAGTTAAGGATTTGATGAAAAAAGAATTCCCTGTTGCTGATGAAAACGATACGCTTCAAGAAGCTATTATTAAAATGACCGAAGGAAAACTCGGGCATGTTTTGTTTGTAGATAACGATAAAGTAAAAGCTATTTTAAGCGACGGGGACTTAAGAAGAGCTATGATGAGCGAAAAGTTTGATTTAAAAGAAAAAGCTATAAATTTTGCGACCCACAATCCAAAAACAATCAATAAAGAAGTTTTGGCCGCGGATGCGTTAAAATACATGGAAGACAATAAAATACAGTTTTTACCGGTAACTGATGAAAATGGAAAAATAGCCGGGGTTATACACATTCACGATTTGGTGGAAGCGGGAATTAAATAATAAGCGGATAAGTTGTGAAGTAGGTAAGTGGTGAAGTGGATAAGTGGTGAAGAGGAAGAGAGAAGGAAAAGAGGATAAAGGGATGGAAAAAGATTTATGAATAGAAATAAAGGAAAAAAGTGAGATTAAATAAATTTATAAGTCATCATACGACTTACAGCAGAAGAGAAGCGGATAAGCTGATTTTTGACGGACGTGTCAAAGTTAACGGCGCGATAGTTAAAGAACCGGGCTTTGAAGTTGAAGAAGGCGACAAAGTTGCCGTTAACGGCAGACCCGTTAAAAAAAGCACCAAATATACGTGTATTGTTTACAATAAACCAAGAGGCGAACTAGTAACAAAAAAAGACGACAGGGGCAGAAAAACTATTTATGATTCTCTGCCGAAAAAATACAGACATTTTATACCTGTGGGAAGGCTGGACTTTAACAGTGAAGGGCTTTTAATATTAACGGATTCACCGAAAGTCGCGCATGCGCTTATGAATTCGGATCTGCCTAGGGTGTATAAACTGAAAATCAAAGGCGAAGTTACCGAAGACATGATAAAAGCCATGCAAGAAGGCGTTGAGGTCGGCGATGCCGGAGCGCATGAAGAGAGTAATATTAAAAAGATGGTTCTTAAGCCTTTTTTAAGTGCACAGATTATTAAAAACTCACCTAAATACTCTACGCTAAAAGTAGCAATTGGAGAGGGGAAAAACAGAGAACTTAGGAGGTTTTTTGCCAATTTCGGAAGCGAAGTGGTAGATCTTAAGAGGCTTTCTTACGGATGGGTGAGTCTTAATGCGCTTCCGACTGGGAAAACCAGGTATTTTGATAAAAAAGAATATAAACTTTTAAAAGACTTTTTACATAAAACGGATGAAAAAAACATTTCAAATAAAAAGGAGAAAGAATGCAGAAATTAACATTTAAAACGAATTACAAATCCGAAGTAATCGATATTACCGAAGATATTAAAGAAGCAGTTATCAAAAGCGGTGTAAAAAACGGAATAGTAACAGTTTTTTGCCCTCATTCAACTGCAAGCATAATTATTTTTGAAAAAAGCGACGCCACTTTAAGAAGGGATCTGCTTGGAATGCTTAAAGATGTCGTTCCATACAGAGACTATTCTCATTCAAATGCGAGAGCACATTTAAAAGCCGCTTTTTTAAGAAGTAATTTAACTCTTATAGTTGATAATGCAAAAGTGGTTTTAGGAGACTGGCAGGGGATATTTTTGGTTGAATTTGACGGGCCGAGGGAGAGAAAAGTATTAATTAAGGCGGTTAATGGTTAGTCCTGTGTTGATTGTAATTGTTTTACTTTTTATTGCACTCAGTTTTAATATTCCTTTTGCTAAATATAAAATACCTCCTATTATAGGATACATATTTACCGGAATAATTGTCAGCAATATTTTTGATATAGACAAACATACGATTGAAATAGTTGCTGAAATGGGAATTGTTTTTTTGATGTTTATGATAGGGCTCGAGTTTTCACCTGATAAACTGAAATCAATGAAAAAAGAGGTTTTTGGTTTTGGACTGGCCGAAATGACACTTGTGAGCGGATTTTTCGGGCTGTTTTTTTGGCTTGCATTAGGGCTTGATGTAAGGATAGCATTTATAGTCGGAAGCGCGATAGCGTTAAGTTCTACCGCAATAGTTTTGAAGCTTTTAAATGAAAACAGGGAAATTGCAAAACCTTACGGACGTATTTCCCTTGGGATTCTTCTTTTTCAGGATATTGCGGTTATTCCAATACTTATAGCGATATCTATTATCGTAAACAAAGATGCCGATTTAACTCAGCTTATTTTAAAAACGCTTGGTGGATTTGCGGCGCTAGGGGCTTTTATATGGGTATACGGGAAATATATCGCTCCGTTTGTAATTTCGCACGCCACAAAAACGAAATCTGATGAAATATTTATAGCAACCGTTCTTTTGGTAGTATTAACGGCTGCCGAAATTGCACATTTTTTTGGGCTTAGTTATTCTTTAGGGGCGTTTTTGGCAGGTATGATTTTGAGTGAAACAAAATATAAATATCAGATTGAAGCCGATCTTGTGCCTTTTAGAGATATTTTGCTCGGGGTGTTTTTTATATCTGTAGGTTTAATGGTAAATATACATTTCGTTATAAATAACATATTTACAATTTTAATAATGACGTTAGCGTTTATGTTTGCAAAAGCCGGAGTTATTTACATAATGCTTAAATATTTTGTAAAACATAACCGTATAGCTATCAAAACCGCTTTTACTCTTTCCCAGATAGGTGAGTTTGCTTTTGTAATTTTTGCTTTAATGAGTAAACATAATCTTGTTGAAAACGATCTATTACAAAAACTTGTTGTTGCTACGGTTATTTCTATGGTGCTTACTCCGTTTATTGTCAGGTATATTTATAAAATAGCGGATATTTTTGACAAAGATCTGCAGGATTTTGAAGAGTTTGAAATAGCCCCAGCAGAAGTTAAAGGTCATATTATCTTAATCGGATATGACAAAATTGGTCAAAGAGTTGCCAAAAAACTTACAAATGCCGGAATACCTTATGTGGCTATAGACAAGCAGATTGAAGAAGTAAAAAAAGGTCTTAAAAACGGGGATAACGTTATATTCGGAAATGCCGCGAATAAAAAAGTTCTTGAAAGTTTAAATATTGAAGACGCAAGCGCGGTAATTATAACAACCCAGAACGAAGATCATACGCATATGATAGTCGAAAACATACTGGATATTAACCCTAATTTGAATATAATTGTATTAACGGATTCTGATGTTGAAAAAGAATTTTATTCGAATCATAACGTTTATGTTATCGATAAAAGCAAAGAGTTGGCTCAAAAACTAATAGAATTATCGTTAAAATGTGATTTAAAGGAGAATTGATGATAAAAAAAGCTTTATTTCCGGCTGCAGGATACGGAACGAGATTTTTACCTGCTACTAAATCCGTACCAAAAGAGATGCTGCCTGTTGTAAACAAACCTCTGATTCATTACGGAATAATGGAGTGTATGAATGCAGGTATAAATGAAATAGGATTTGTTACCGGAAGAAACAAAAGAGCAATTGAAGATTATTTGGACTTTTCTCCGGAACTGGAAGAAAAAGTAAAAGACTCAAGCAAAGCCAAGCTTTTACATGAAACAAATGAGATGATACATAAATGTACATTTACATACGTTAGACAAAAAGAGATGCTCGGACTCGGACATGCGGTACTTACGGGAGAACCGTTAATCGGAAATAATCCGTTTGCCGTGGTGCTAGCCGATGATTTATGCGAGGGGGATGTACTTGCGCAAATGGTAAAACTTTATACTAAATTTAAATGTACTATTGTGGCTATTGAAGAAGTGCCGAAAGATGAAGTTAACAAATACGGCGTGATAGCCGGAAAAGAAATTGAAGACGGTGTTTATATGGTCGACGATATGGTAGAAAAGCCTGAAATTGACAAGGCCCCAAGTAATCTGGCGATAATAGGAAGATACATACTTACACCTGATATTTTTGATCTTTTAAGAATTACCAAACCTGGCAGAGGAGGAGAAATACAGCTGACGGACGCTTTGCTTAAACAGGCAAAAGAAGGTATGGTTATAGCATATAAATTTAAAGGAAAAAGATTTGACTGCGGAAGCGTAAAAGGGTTTATAGAGGCCACTAATTATTTTTATAACAAGGAATTTAAATAATGTGTGGGATTGTTGGGTGTACGGGAGTCAAAAATCCTCAAAAGTATCTTATTGAAGGACTTAAAGAGCTTGAATACAGGGGATATGACAGTTCCGGGATAGCAGTTATAGACGGAAACGAGCTAAAAATTATAAAAGCCGTAGGCAAACTGAAAAACCTTGAAAGAAAACTTGATCAGATAAAATTTAAAAACCCTAAAGTAGGAATAGGCCATACCAGATGGGCGACACACGGAAAACCGACAGAAATTAACGCACATCCTCAGACAGGAGCTTTCAGTGCCGTTGTACACAACGGAATTATTGAAAACTATCAGGAAATTAAAAAATATCTGGAAAATAAAAATATCAATTTCGTTTCACAAACCGATACCGAGGTTATCGTAAAACTTTTTGAATATTACTGCAACGGAGATCCTTTTGAAGCGTTTAAAAAAATGCTTCATAAAATTGAAGGAGCTTATGCAATTCTTCTTATTACCAAAAAAGAACCCGAAAAAATATTTTTTGCAAAAAAAGGCTCTCCTTTAATAGTGGCAAAAGACGGAGAAGGTATCTATTTTGCCTCTTCGGACGCCCCCCTTATAGGGCATGCTTCCCAGGCGCATTATCTGGATGACGGTGAATACGGTTATGTAAATAAAAATGAAATACATATTTTTAATAATGATATGATTGTTTCTCCGGCATTTAAAGATTTGCCGAGCGATAAAGAGTCTGCTAAAAAGCAGGGCTTCAGATTTTATATGGAAAAAGAGATATATGAACAGCATGAGGTGTTAAAAGAGACAGTTTTAGGAAGAAATACTGATGAAGGTATAAAATTTGACGAGCTAGAAAAAGAATTTTTTAGCGGTATAAACAATATTATTATTTCTGCATGCGGCACCAGTTATCATGCCGGACTGGTGGGAAAATATCTAATAGAAAGAAACGCAAAAATTAAAGTGGATGTAGAAGTTGCAAGCGAGCTTAGATATCGTGAGCCTCTTTTGACTAAAGATACTCTTTTTATAGTTATTTCACAATCGGGAGAAACAGCCGATACCCTTGAAACTCTTAAAATGGCAAAAGAGGCGGGACTTAAAACACTTGCGCTTTGCAATGTGGACAATTCTTCTATCGTAAGGGTTGCTGATAAAACAGTTCTGTTAAGGGCCGGAATAGAAAAGGGAGTTGCTTCCACCAAAGCATTTGCCACACAGGTAATGACTCTATGGATGCTTAGCAACTATTTAGGCGGAAAAAATGAGTTTGATGCCATAAACAGGGCAATTGAGGCCACAAAAGTCGACAGCGCTTTACATGAAAAAATCAAAAGACTTTCAAAAAGATACCTGCATGGGCACGGGTTTTTCTTTATAGGCAGGGATATATTTTTCCCTTTAGCGCTTGAAGGGGCTCTAAAACTTAAAGAAATAAGTTATATTCATGCAGAAGGATATCCGGCAGGAGAGATGAAACACGGTCCAATTGCACTTGCGGATCCAGAGCTTTTTGTGGTAGCATTATTAAGTAAAAACATTCTTTATGAAAAAACAAAAGCTAATATTGAAGAACTCGTTGCAAGAGATGCGACGGTTCTGACGATAGCAAGCGATTTTATTGAAATGACAGATGATTTTGTTAAAATAAACGATACGGATCATCCTATGATAGAGTTTTTTGAAATGATGGTTATTACTCAGCTTTTGGCTTTAGAAGTTGCCGTAAGGATGGGAAATGACGTGGATATGCCTAGGAATCTCGCCAAGTCCGTTACTGTTGAATGATGATTAAAGGGCGTTTTTGAAAAAAATTAGAAATGAAATGATAAAATCATTTATTTTATCAGGGGTAGGGTTATTAACTCTTCTTTTTATTTTATATAAATCTATATCGTCTTTTATTATTGAACAGGAAATACAAAAAGCAAGACTTCTTGCCCATACTTTATTATATACAAGAGAATATCTGGCAAAAGTTGCTCCGTTTGTAGAAGTTAAAAACAAAAAATTTCATCCTTTTTCTTTAACACCGGCTTACGCCGTCAGTCAAATAGCCAAAACAATACAAATGAAAGAGCATCTGTATGTCAAACAGACTTCAGATAAATATAGAGATCCTCAAAACAAACCGAACGAACATGAACTGACTGCCATTTATTATTTTAAATCTCATCCGAATGCAAAAGAATTTTTTCAAATTCACAGGGGTCACGAAAATATAAAGTCTGAACATCTGTTTTATGCATATCCTCTTAAAATCGACAGAAGCTGTTTAAAATGTCACGGGCCTAAAAAAGACATACCTAAACCGCTTCTTAATAAAATAGAAAAAATATATGGTGACAGGGCGTTTGGATATAAATTAGGACAGATAAGAGGAATTATTTCGATAAAAATACCTTTTAGTGAAATTAAGCATAAAGTAGATATACTGTTTTTAAAACTTTCACTGTTTTTGCTGTTTTTATATTTATTGGGAATTGTACTGTTTACCAGAATTAACAAACTTATATTTAAAGATATTGATAATATTAACGAATATTTACAAACAAAACTTGCAAAAAATATATACAGGCCTTTTAAGGCTAAGATGAATTTTTTTGAATTCGATATTATTAAAAAGGGTATAAATAGTGTAGTAAAATCATTAAAAAATTATCAAAAAACATTATATAAAAGTCTTTATTATAATGAGCTTACAGGTCTTCCTAACAGAAAAAAACTTATTGAAATTATAAAAAGGAAAAATTATCCTTTAATTCTTCTCGATATAGATTCATTTAAAGAAATAAATTATTTTTACGGTGAAGAGATAGCCAATAAACTTATTAAACAGGTTGCTGAAAGGTTAAGAGATTACCGTACTTTTCATATTAAAATAGATGAATTTGTAATACTGCAAAGGGAAAATATCAGTAAAGACGAAATTTACGAATTGACTAAAAACCTTATTAAAAAACTTGAAGAGCCTTATGATATAGATGATTATTCAATAATAGTTAAATTTAGGGCCGGAATTGCATATACTAAGCGTAATTTTATGAGAGCGCTTTCAGCACTGGATGCAACAAGAATATTAAATAAAGACATAGCTTTTTGCAGTGAAGCTGATCAAATCAGAGATTCTTATCAAGAACATTTGATTTGGCTTAAAAAACTTAAAATTGCAATTGAACATAATAAAATAATACCTTTTTATCAGCCTATATATGATCAAAACAGAAAAATCTGTAAATATGAGGCGTTGGTCAGACTTATTGATGAAGACGGAAATGTTATAAGCCCTTATTTCTTTTTAAATGTTGCTAAAAAATCAAGACTATATTTTGAAATAACAAAGCAGGTTATTGATAAATCTTTCAAAAAATTCGAAAAAAACGGTACAGAGTTTTCTGTGAATTTGAGCACACTTGATATGGAAAACGATAATATAAAAAATTTTATTATTCAAAAACTTAAAGGATTTAAAAATCCTAAAAAAATAAGTTTTGAGATCGTTGAAAGTGAAGATATTAAAAATTCTAAAAACGCTTATGAATTTATTCAGCAGTTAAAAAGTTTCGGATGTAAAATTTTAATAGACGATTTCGGAAGCGGATATGCAAATTTTGATTATCTTCTTTCTTTAGGTGCCGACGGATTGAAAATTGACGGCAGTCTTATTAAAAATATTTTAGAAGATAAAAATTCTCAAATTGTCGTAAATACCATAGTTAATTTCGCAAAAGAGGTTAATATGCAGGTGATTGCCGAGTTTGTTGAAAACGAAGAAATATTTGAATATTTAAAAAATCTCGGAATAGACTGTTTTCAGGGATATTATTTCTCTGAGCCTAAGGAAGATATAGAAATTTGATATAATTCAAATAAAAAAGGATAATTTATGTTTGAAAATCTTGTAGAAAACATACAAGGATATAAAAAGCCGTTTGCATTCGGTATTGCAAGGGTTGATTTCGGTCAGGTAAACCGTGAGAAGGTTCTTCAGGCCACATATCCTGTAATAAACTGGAATGAAAATTTCGGCAGTGCAGCCGTGTTTATAAGAAGTCTTTTTGAAAACGGCGTGGAAGTGGATTTTAATTCAAGCGAATTCGTAGCGGATGTTACAAAAGAATTTGTTGATACCGCACTTGAGCTGTTCGGAAAAGACTTAGTCGAAGAAGCAGAGGGAGACAAACATAAAAATATCCAGGTATTAAAAGTTTTAAAAGAAATATTTGATGATGAGGTTATGGATAATTACAGAATCTGCTTTTTATTTGAAGACGAAGCTCCTAAAAGCGTAGAAGCCGTATATTTAAAATTATATGCTCTTTCAACAAGAAAAGCGGCGCTGAGAAGCGTTAACTTAAACGGAGCTTTCGGTATACTTACTAACTGTGCATGGGTAGGAAACGTTCCTATCGAACTTGATTATTTAAGAGAAAACGAAATAGAATTAAAACTTAAAGACGCATATCCTGAAGTTGAATATGTAGATAAATTCCCAAGATTCCTTTCACATATCATACCTGACGATAATACAAGAATTTTAGATACTTCAAAAGTTAGAATGGGTGCCCAGCTTGCCGCGGGAACTACTGTTATGCCTGGGGCGAGTTATATCAACTTTAATGCAGGGACAGAAGGCCCTGTTATGGTTGAGGGTAGAATTTCTTCATCTGCCGTCGTAAAAGAAGGTGCCGATGTCGGTGGGGGAGCTTCTATTCTTGGAGTACTCAGCGGAACAAACGGCAACCCTATTACAATCGGAAGAAACACTCTTCTCGGAGCTAACAGCGTTACAGGTATACCTGTAGGGGACGGATGTATCGTAGATGCGGGTATTGCAGTACTTGAAGGAACTAAAATATGGATAAGCGAAGATGAATTTAATAAAATAAAAGAAGTTAATCCAGAATGGAAAGTAGGATATAAAGAATACTTTAAAGGCTTGGAACTTGCCGGATTAAACGGGATTCATTACAGATTTGACACTACAAAAGGCAAAATGGTAGCATTCAGAAGCAGAAGAGAAGTTAAATTAAACGAGGAGCTTCACTAAGCTTTTCCTTTTTTCAAGGATAAAACAAAATTTGTTTTTTATAAAAATTTGATATAATTTCAAACTTAAAAAATAAAGCGCTTAAATTATAATAAAGGAAACACAATGGCAAGAAAATGTGAAATTTGTGGTAAAGGTCCTCAGTTCGGGAACAGAGTGAGCCACTCAAACAAAAAAACAAGACATAAATTCAATCCTAACATTCAAAGCGTTAGAATCGAAATTAACGGAGTTAGCAGAAAAGTTAAAATTTGTACAAGCTGTCTTAGAAGCTTGAAAAAATCAGTATAAAGCTCCCCTCTCGGGGTCATTATGAATAAAGACTCTTTTTTAGAGGATTTTCTCAAAAAACTAGCTACTACACTTCACTGGCAAAGAAGTCCTAAACCTGAAGTTGATCTTTCTTCTGAATTATGGGGTGAATTAAAACCTTTCAGAATACCTGTTATTTTAACTATTTTAATAATGCTGTTCGGAACTTTGGGATATATCTGGATAGATAATTTTTCACTTTTAGATGCTATTTATCAAACGGGTATTACTTTTACAACGGTTGGATTTGGTGAAATTGCTCCTATATCACCTTTTGGAAGATTGTTTACGATATTTTTGATAGTTGCGGGATTTGCTGTATTTTCATATGCTGTAGGTATACTTGTTGACGTAATAAATAAAGGACGTTTAATCGCACTGTTTAAGGAGAATAGAATGCTTTATAAAATTGCAAGGCTTAAAAAACATATGGTTATATGCTATCACAATAACTATACGATAGAGTTAACCAGAGAACTCAGAAAAGCACATATACCTTTCGTTGTTATCGATAATAACGACAATCTGGAAGAAATTGCAAAAAAATATAAATATCCTTATTTTATTAATGCGGATCCCCATACAACCCTTGCAATAAAAAAAGCTCACTTAAGCAGTGCGAGAGGAGTAATTACACTTTCTAAAAGTGTTACGGATAATATAGCGGTAGTCAGCAGCGTAAGACTTTATGAAAAAGATTTGAAAAGAAATCCGTATTATATTCTGTCAGTGGCGAATTCCGATGAAGAAATAGAAAAACTTATGAGATTGGGGGCTGACGAAGTTCTTTCTCCTACCAAGTTAATAGCCAAAAGAATGACGGCAGTCACTGTTGATCCTGATGTTAAAAATATTCTCGAAGAGTTTGTATATTCTGTAGATACGCCTTTGGATCTTGAAGAAATCACTGTCAGCAAGAAATCATGGGTTGCACATAAAAAATTAAAAGAAGTTCATTTAAGAGAGCTTTTTAATGTAACGGTTGTAGGGATTAAAGAGGAAAACGGTAAGTTTATACCGATACCTAAAGGCGACGTAGTTTTGAAACCTAATGATGTGCTGCTTGTAATAGGTACGGGAAAAGATATGCGTAAAGTCAGAAAAGTAATCAGAAGTTCAGTTAAACCTAAAGAAATAGATTTTATATAAGATAAGTAGGTAAGTAGATAAGTTGTGAAGGGAGAAAAAATGGAGAAAAAATTTAGAATCACACCAATCAGCGGAGGTGTCTGTGCCGTTGACGGTATATTTGCAGGTGGAGTAAACGCGGGATTTAAAAAAGACGGGTTTGATGTGGGTTTTATAAGAAGCGGAAAAGAAATGAAAGTAGCATATCTTTTTACAACTAACAGATTTCAGGCAGCGCCTTTAAAATATGTGTTAAGAAAAGGTATTAAAACCACAAATTTTTTACTTGCAAACTCAAAAAACGCTAACGCAATGACCGGAGAAGGCGGAATTAAAGATATTGAAGAAATTTTGGAATATCTGGGTACAAAAATTGATGTCAAAAATCCTGTTATGAGTTCAACAGGAGTTATAGGCGTAAGAATAGACAAGGACAAAATAAAAAAGGCAATTGATCAATTTGATTTTAACGAAAAAGATTCTAACAAATTCGCAAAAGCAATAATGACAACAGACAGTTTTGAAAAAGAAATTGCTTTTGAAGTTGAGGGTGAATTCGGTAAGTTTAAAATAGGAGGGGTTGCCAAAGGGGCCGGGATGATAAACCCTCAAATGGCAACAATGCTCTGTTTTATAACAACTGATGCGGATATACCTGATGAGGATATGAAAAATATTCTTTCGGAAATAAACGAACAAAGTTTTAACGCTATAAGTGTGGACGGAGACACATCTACAAACGACAGTGTATTTTTAATGACAACGTCACAGGGGGATTATGACCAAGAAGCGTTTAAAGAAGCATTAAAGCAGGTTATGTTGAAACTTGCAACCGATATCGTAAGAGACGGAGAAGGGGCTACGAAACTGGTGGCATTTGAAGTTAAAGGCGCCAAAGATAAAAAAGAAGCCAAAAGAGCCGCAAAAGCACTTACTAACTCTTTGCTTATGAAAACAGCAATATTCGGAGAAGACCCGAACTGGGGAAGAATTGCGTCGACTATAGGAGCCAGCGGAGTGGAATGCAGTGAAGATACATTAAGTATAAAAATAGGCGACGTTTTGGTATATGACAGAGGCAATATACTTTTTACTTCTGAAACTGAAGAAAAAGCCCATAAAGTAATGAAAAAAGATTCTTTTAAAATAAGTGTCGATTTGGGTATCGGAGAGGGTGAATTTACGGCTTACGGGTGCGATTTAAGCTATGAATACGTAAAAATAAACGCCGAATATAGAACTTAATAGGGAGTTTTATAAAAATTTCTCTATTTTTTGTATTCCAAACTTGCAATCTTAAATTTTTTTGGTATAATTCTATTCACATTCCGGCGTAGCTCAGTCGGTAGAGCAGACGGCTGTTAACCGTCGGGTCAGAGGTTCGAGTCCTCTCGCCGGAGCCATTTAAATCTATTATTAATAGTGTCTGGCACTAATTAACTGCTTATTTCTTCTTTTATTTATTAATTTTATGATATATTAAAATAATTTTTTGTTTTGTTATACTTATGTCTATGAAACGGTTGATATACGGGGTAATTATTTTTATGTTTTTGGGTTGTTCGGTCAGTGATTATCAGACGGTGGTTGAAGCTGCGGTTTCAAAAAATCCTTCAGCGTTTTTAAAATCCTACGCAAACCGTAAAAAAAATTACTATTTAACGCATCCTCAGGTATTAGCAAGAGATATAAAAAGTTTTATTTATCATTTTAATCTTGAAATCAAAAAGTTTACTAAAGCTATAAGCATATGGGAAAATCCTCAAAAACCTAAAACCACAACACTTGTAAAATATTCTGAAAATTACAAAGCAAGAGCTATAATTAATTTTGATAAAGGTTACGTAAAGGTAGAAACAATAGCCAAAAACTATAAACAGGCGCTTCAGATTGCACTTGTAAATACGATGCTTATGCCTGAAGATCCCAGAAGCGTTGATCTTTTCAGTGATAAAATAAAATTAAACGGCAAACCTTTTCTGGCAGGACAGATATACGATTTTGAGCATAAAGTGGTACTTTACAGGTGGAGGGCCGAGAGGTATGCCAAATGGCTGATATCCCATAAATTAAAAAGCTATATATATAAAAAACAAAAAGTATATTATGTTACGTTTAGTCTGGCTAAAAATTCTCAAAACATAAGAGCGAAAAAATATCTGCCGTATGTAAAAGAGTACGGAAACAAGTTTCATATTTCAAGAACTCTTATACTTGCCATTATAAAAACCGAGAGCGATTTTAATCCTTATGCGGTAAGTTACGTGCCGGCGTTCGGGTTAATGCAGATAGTGCCTACCACTGCGGGTGTAGAAGGTTATGAAAGGGCATACGGATATAAACATATTCCAAGTAAAGAGTTTTTATTCGTTCCGAAAAACAACATACATGTGGGTTCTGCGTATCTGAGTATTCTTTTTTACAGATATCTGAAAAATATTAAAAATCCGCTATCAAGGGAATATTGTGCGATTTCAGCTTATAACAGCGGTATCGGTAACGTATTAAGAGTTTTCAGTACAAGAAGAGACAGGGCTTATTATATCATCAATTCCCTGTCTCCTAAAGAAGTATATGTGCGTTTAACCATGAGGCTGCCTAGTGATGAGGGAAGAAGATATCTTCCGAAGGTTTTGAATAATAAAAGACTTTTTATAGGATACTGATATATTTTTCAATACCGTCAGGCGCAATCGTAACAACATTTCCGCTAAGCGTTTTTGCCGCAAGTATATTGGCGGCTGTCGAAATTCCTCCGGTAATGCCAAGTTTTGGAAGCTGTTTTGTGAATTCAACCGCTTCGTCGTCATGTATTAAAATGACATCGTCTATTAAATCCAAGTCTGTTATTTTAGTAATAAATCCGGCTCCTATTCCCTGGATTTTATGTGTTTTTACAGGAAGATGTTTGTTTTTCAGCTTATTGTAAATCACAGGTGAATTTATACTCTCAACCGCTATTATTTTTACTCCCAGAGGTTTTAAAATTTTTCCGATTCCTGTAATTGTACCTCCGCTTCCGACTCCCGCTACGAAACAGTCTATATTTTTAACCTGGTTCAGTATTTCAAAGGCTGTAATTTCCTGTGATTTCGCATTTAAGGGATTTGAAAACTGGTCTGTATAAAAAGCGTTTTTTTCTTTTGCATAATTAAGCGCTTCGTTTAAAGAATCTGAAATCGTGCCTTTTGTAAGTATAAGATTGGCACCGTAAAGTTTTAAAAGCTTTTGTCTTTCGACAGAAAAGCTCTCAGGCATAAATATAGTGGCTTTAATACCGAATTTTTGAGCATAAAAAGCAAGGGCTATACCTGTATTTCCGCTTGTTACTTCGACTATTTCTCTGTAGCCTTTTTTGAAAGCGTCTTCAAGCATAAACAGTGCCGGTCTGTCTTTTATGCTTCCGGCCGGATTTTTATATTCTAGCTTAACGGAAATATTATCTAATTGAAACACCGGTGTATTAAACATTTGAACTCCTTTAATTAGAAAGCTTTATTCTCCAAGCCACATTTTAACGCTGAAATTTTGTATTAGCTTCAGTTTGTGAGCTTTAACGACAAAACCTCTTATAAACGTTTTATTTAGAGCTTCGAGTTTTTTCATAAGGGAAAATTCTTTAAAAAATCTTTTATTCCATTCATTCGGATAGTTTTTGTTTTCTAAAATACAATTAGCCAAAAGATCGGCGGATTTTATAGCGTAATAGATACCTTCAAAACTAAGAGGCATAACCTGTCCGGCCGCATCACCGACAAAATATATATTTTCTTTTTGTATTATTATGTCTCTTTCCCAGGTAGGTATTTTATAACCTTTGGGTTTTAGCGACAGATTAAGATAATGGCATAAGTTTTCGAAATTTTTTCTGCTGACTGTTCCGAGATGGGTTAAATTTTCGTGAGGGAATGCCCAGGCGTAGTATTCTCCGCCTATATTAAAATCAAAAAAAAATTCGCATGTTTTTACTTTGTAACCGTCTGTTCTTGCATAATGTGTTATTGTTGACGGGATTTGAGAAATATTTACAGCTTTTCTGACTGTTGAATTTACTCCGTCTGCGGCAATCAAAATGTCATATTCCAAGAGAATATCTTTTTCTCGGGTTTTTATTACCGCTTTTTTATTTTGAAAAGTTTTAAATCTTCCGTATAGTATTTTTGCTCCGGCTTGAACTGCCAGGTTTCTTAATTTTTCGTCAAATTCCGCTCTTTTGACAATCGACAGATTTTCTCCGTTTAAATCTATTTTTATTTTATCGTTTTTGTAAATCATATATACATGGTCTAAGGAATGTTTAATTAAACTTTTCGGAATGCTAAATTCATCAAATATTTTTGTTTTTACGCCTCCGCCGCACGGTTTGTCGAAGTCCGGTCTGTTTTGTACAATTGTGACGTCATGATATGGAGCCAGAGCCCTTGCGGCTGTAGAGCCTGCAGGTCCGCCTCCTATTATCACTATTTTCACAGACCTCTGTCCTTTCTGTAGTTAAAAGGAAGTTCTTTTTTAGTTTCCGGAAGGATTTTGACTGCCGCCCAGTTTGCTTTTTTGTAGTAAATTTTGAAATTAGGATATTTTTTTAAATCCGTAATTTTAACCAGCCGGGCATTTAAGTGATGTTCTTTTATATAATTTTGAACATTAATTTTTGCCAATATAAAATAATCTGCAAGTACATAAGCAATATAAGCGGTTACGAATATTATTTGAGCTATACGTATAAACTGGAATTTTTTGTTCAGTCCGATAAAGAAAAAAACAACCACTACCGCAAAATAGATTAAATTAAATTTTCCTAGCGTGTATATTGCAAATATTTTAACGCTTTCATTCGGAGAGGCGATTAAAAATTTTAAAACATAAGGGAAGAAAAATCCTATTATAGAAACGATATAAAATAAAAGTACGCTTTTTTTCATAACTGTTTCCTTAAATCGGGAATACCCTGATTTTATCCGTATCCAAATTTCTTCTTAATGTCTCTTCAATTGCAAAAAGAGTCGCTCCTCCCGCACTGCTGCATGCCGCGCATGCTCCTCCATATCTGATAAATACGTGAGTTTCACCGTTGCTTTCTCTTACATCCAAAACTTCAGCCATACCTCCGTCAAACGCAAGCATAGGAAGGATATCTTTTTGTATTACTTTTTCTATAGCTTCAATTTTGTCTTTAAGGCTCATTTCTTCGAATTTCATTAATTTCCTTTTTTTGTTAAAATATATCGTAATTTAAAAATTATATCAAGAAAGCGGGGGCAAATTGGAAAAAATAGAAAAAATAAAACCGTTGATTTATTCTATAGAATTAAGGGATCCTTATACCAAAGGGCACAGTGAAAGAGTTGCCATTTACGCCAGTGAATTTTTAAAATATTTAGATTTTGCAAATAAACAGGTAGAAGATGTTTATTATGCCGGGCTTCTTCATGATATAGGGAAAATTGCCATTCCGGATTCCGTTTTGCTTAAACCTTCGATTTTAAATCCCGAAGAATATAATATTATTAAATATCATCCTATATTAAGCGCCAATCTTGTAGATAGAATGTATGAATTTTCTTATCTCAGCGATATTGTAAAGCATCATCATGAAAATTATGACGGAAGCGGTTATCCTGACAGGCTAAAAGGTGAAAATATACCTTTTTTAAGCAGGGTTTTAACGCTTGCAGATGTTTTTGACGCTTTAACGACAGACAGGATTTACCGTGAGGCGTTTGATTTTGATGAAGCAATCAAAATTCTTGAACATATGAAATATAAATTCGACCCTAGGCTTTTTGAAAAATTTTTAAGTTTTATAGATAAGTTTAGAATAATTAACGATAAACTGTTCCATATAGAAGAAAAAGAAGAAAAATTTCTTGAAAATTTAAGGTATAAAATATTTTTTGAGGATACGTTTACCGGATTGTTGAACAGAAATGCATTAATGCTTATTTTGAGAAGAGCTATTGAGAACAGTTTAAAAATAACGATGGTTGAGCTTAATATAAAAAATTATCAGCTATTGCACAAAAAACACGGTATAGAAAATGTAGAAAACGTTATAAAAACTATTTCTATAAAAATAAAAAAAGAATTTAAAGACCACACAGTAAATGATCCGTTAAATGAAAATAATATATACGTGTTTAAAGAAAGTGTGGCCAGGTTTGTTTTTTTAGGTTTCGGTGACAGTAAAACGTTTTTAAAGAAAATGGAGCCTTTTTTAGATTTGAAAATAGATCATGCGGAAATTGATTTAAACGTTATATTTAAAGAAAAAGAACTTGATTATAATTTTGAAAAACTGATAAATTACGTTATATAAAACAGATGCCGAATTTCATCGGACCGTGAGCACCGAATACCAGGAAACTTTCAACATCAGCCGTTTTGGAAGGCCCTGAGATGAAAACTCCCGGGTTTTCAATCATCTCAACCGCTTCATGCATTGTAGGAACTACTTTTTTTGGCATTTTAACGGCTACTTTTTCACTTAAAAATAAGTCTTTTTCATAATTTTCCACCCAAACAGCTCCGTTTTCAGCAATACCGAACTTTGCTTCGGTTACATACCACCCTTCAGGTATTTCGTCCAGAATTTCCCCTCCGGCTAATTTCAGGTTTTTTATAAATTCATTAGTTAATTCTCCATTCTTCATTCTCAATTCTCCACTATTTTATAAATCTCTCTTTCGGAATAGCCGGAAGAGCCTTGTATCTGCTCCATTCTTTTGCCATGCTCTCAAGCAGAGGCTTTGGAGTAAGACGTAAGATGGTGCTAAAAAGTTTAAACATTTTAGGTGAATGCATCGCTTTTTCAGCCAATCTTACACCAAAATTCTCCATTTTCCATTCTCCATTCTCAATTTTTTTAACATAGTGTCTCATATTTACAAGCTGTTTTGTAAAAGGAATTTTCACAGGACACACCGTCTCACAGCTTCCGCAAAGAGTACATGCAAACGGCAGGTCGGAATATTCATCTTTATCTGTTAATGGTGCAAGCAGGCTTCCGATAGGTCCGGGGATTACGTATCTGTATGAGTGTCCGCCACTTCTTCTGAATACCGGGCATGTGGTAAGACACGCCGAGCATTTTATACATTTGAGGGTTTCTTTAAATTCGCTTTCGAGCCTCTCAAACCTTCCGTTATCGACTAAAATTATTACTCTTTTGCCGTTATCTTTTTTACCGAAAATGGATGTATATGTTGTGATTTTCTGCCCCGTGGCGTTTCTGGCAAGCATTCTTAAAAACACTCCCAAATCTTTCATATTGGGAACAATTTTCTCAATTCCTACGCTGATTATATGTAGTGGAGGTAAAACGGCTCCGAGGTCCGCGTTTCCTTCATTGGTGCACACCACCGCCCAGCCTTTGTCCGCCACAAGGAAATTCGCGCCGCTCAGTCCCGCATCGGCTGATAGGAACTCTTTTCGTAAAAGCGCTCTCATTTTATGTGTAAGATATGTCGGGTCCGTGTTTGTTTCGTTTAAAATTTCGGCAACGTCCTCTTTTGTGGTGTGGATTGCGGGCAGGACGATGTGAGACGGTTTTTCACCCCTTAGCTGTACAATTCTTTCGCCAAGGTCGGTGTCTATTACTTCAATCCCGTTATCATGCAGATAAACATTAAGTCCGCACTCTTCTGTAAGCATCGATTTTGATTTGACCGCTTTTTTTGCGTTTATTTCTTTTAAGTATTTCAGTACCGTTTCATTGTGTTCTTTCGCGTCTTTGGCAAAAATAACCTCAATTCCTGCGTTTTTTGCGTTTTTTATAAACTCATCCACAAGAGAGTGCAGGTTTTCAATTACATAATCTTTAATTTCGGAGGCTTTGTTTCTAAGCTCTTCCCACTCTTTGACTTCTTTTATTGCTTTGTCTCTTTTTTGTCTTATAGCCCAGAGGCTTTTATCGTGGCGGGGACCCTTTTGTTTATAAAACTTTACGGCTAATTCGTAATGTTTCACTGTCTACCTTTAATTAGTTTTCTAAAGTGGATAATTTCACTTTTCATTTTTCATTTTTCACTTTTCACTGTTTTCTACGCTTTCCAGAAGAATCTCGCTTATGTGTTTAAACTCGGCATTAATTCCCTCTTTTTCGGCTATGCCTTTTAAGTGCATAAGACAGCTCATATCCACCCCAGTTATTACAGGTGTAAAGTCGTATTTCCAGCTGCTAAGGAGGTCGTTTAGTTTTTCTTTCCCGATAATATAGCTCATTTCTCCTTCTTTTACGCTGTAAACGCCTCCGAATCCGCAGCATTCATCCCTCGCGGCTTCCAAAACTTCACATCCGAGCACTTCTTTTACTTTGTTTTTGTAAGGTATGTTAAGTTCGCTCGGAGTCGCCACATCCAGGTGCCTCATTGAGTGGCATGAGTTATGAAGTATTACAGATTTACGGTTTTTTGCAAGGTATAGATGTCCTTTGGAATATAAAAAGTCGGTAAGTTCATATGTTTTATCACTAATTTCGATTTTTTGGGACTTTATGGTGCTTACACAGCTGCTTGAAGGTGAAACGATACACTCAAACTCTCCGAATATTTCGTCGTATATATTGGGAAGTGTGGTTTCAAACCCGCTGTTTATAAAAGGCTGTCCGCAGCAAGTCTGGTTTTTGGGAATGGTTACATTGTAGCCGAGATTTCTTAAAAGAAGCGTGGTGTTTTTTGCCACATGCGGGAAGAGTTCATTTATGTAACACGGGACATGGAGGGCTATTTTCATAGCCTTCCTTTAATCCATGTCGTTTGGATCAAGAGGCGGGCGGTTGTCTTTTGGAGTTACAAGCCAGAAGTGTCTAACTTCGCTTCTGAAGTTATCAAGAATGTATTTCGCTTTTTCGCTTCCCGTTGCGTTATAGTATTCAATCAGTCTTTTTTTGAGGTAAAGTTTAGGTTTTTCGTTTTCGTCGATGTCGATTCTTCTGATTTCGATGAGTTCCGCATTGATTTTATCTACGAATTCATGCTCTTTGTCGTAAACAAACGCGACCCCTCCTGTCATACCCGCACCGAAGTTTATACCCGTTTTACCGAGGATTATAACTTCACCGCCTGTCATGTATTCACAAGGATGGTCACCCGTACCTTCTACGATTGCAACAGCGCCTGAGTTTCTTACGGCAAATCTTTCACCCACAGGTCCCGCAATGAACAGTTTACCTGCAGTTGCACCGTACAGGCACGTATTTCCGGCACCTGCGCCTTTTGCAGGAGTGATTATAATTTTTCCTCCGGCCATTCCTTTACCTACGTAGTCGTTGGCAACGCCCTGGAGTCTAAGAGTTATACCTTTACTTAAAAATACCCCGAAACTCTGTCCTGCAGTACCTGTGAGGTTAAATACGATGCTGTCGTCAGCCAGGCCTTCATCTCCGTAATATTTAGCCACAACACCGCTGATTCTTGCTCCGAAACTTCTGTTCAGGTTGCAGATTTCGGCTTTTACGACTGATTTGTGGTTTGGATTTTTGATTGTATCCATTACAAGTTCGAGCATCTCTTTTTCAAATTCGTTTTTGTCAAACGGTTCGTTTTCAACCTGTTTAGTGTTTACTCCCTCAACCTGTCTGAATATCATAGAAAAGTCGAATTTTTTGGCTAAATCGATATCTTTAACGGTAATTAAATCGTTTCTTCCGATTACTTCGTCAAGTGAAGTATAACCGATTCTTGCCAGCCATTCTCTTACGTCTTCGGCAAGTGCAATGATGTAGTTTTTAACTTTTTCCACGTTACCTTTGAATTTGGCTCTGTAGTCTTCATCCTGAGTTGTAATTCCCACAGGACATTTGTTTGTCTGACAGCTTCTACAGAAGATACAGTCAACCGCCATTAGTAAACTTGTACCGAACGCATAGTATTCAGCACCTAAAAGAGCCGCAAACATAACGTCTCTTCCGACTTTAAGCGCACCGTCTGTTTCAAGGGCTACGTATTTTCTTAAGTGGTTTTCTTTTAATGCGTTGTGTGCTTCGATAAGTCCGATCTCCCACGGGTTACCCGCGTGTCTTATAGACGTGATAGGAGCCGCACCGGTTCCCCCTTCGCTACCGCTGATTACGATTTGATCCGCATACGCTTTTGCAACACCGGCGGCAATTGTTCCGACTCCCGCAGTTGAAACGAGCTTAACGCTGATAGTCGCTTCAGGGTTTATCTGTTTAAGGTCGAATATAAGCTGTGCCAGATCCTCGATTGAATATATATCGTGGTGAGGAGGTGGTGAAATAAGCGTTTTTCCTGGTGTTGTGTGTCTGAGTTTAGCGATGTAAGTCGTAACTTTAAATCCAGGAAGCTGTCCGCCTTCGCCCGGTTTTGCACCCTGAGCAACTTTAATCTGGATCTCTTCCGCGTTTACAAGGTATTCAGGAGTTACACCAAATCTACCCGAAGCCACCTGTCTGATTTTGCTCTGTTTAATTGTGCCGTTTCTTCTTTTGTCTTCCCCGCCTTCACCTGAGTTTGTTCTGGCACCCAGGCTGTTCATAGCTTCTGCTAATATTTCATGCGCTTCAGGGCTTAGCGCACCGATACTCATAGCCGCACCTATGAATCTTTTGATAATATTTTCTCGAGGCTCAACTTTATCTATTGAGATAGGCTCTCTGTCGCTTTTGATATCAAGGAAATCCCTTATGTAAGTAGGACGTCTGTTTTCTACAAGGTTTTTGAACTCTTCATAATCCGCTTTTTCGCCTGATTTGATAGCTTTAAGGAATGCTCTTGTAACCTGAGGCGTTATTTCGTGGTATTCTTCGCCTTTTCTCTGTTTAATGATTCCTCCAGGAAGGAGTTTTTCTTCTTCAAACGCTTTTTGATGTCTGATAGTGAGTCTTTCTTCAATGTCTTTGTAAGTAAGTCCCGGAAGCAGTGTTTTACTTCCTATAAAGCACTCTTCTTGTACTTCGTTACTTAGGCCTATAATGTCAAAAAGAGCCGAGTTTCTGTAGCTTGCAATTGTAGAAATACCCATTTTTGACATAATTTTTAAAATACCTTTGTTAAGTGCGCTGTGAACGTTAAAGAGCGCGTCGTCTCTGTTTAGGCCTTTTTCATCGCACAGTTTGCAAACTGTTTTGAATAAAAGATAAGGATATATCGCAGTTGCACCGTATGCTATCATTACAGCCGCGTCGTGAGGATTTGTAACCTCGCTTGTAAGGGCTACAATGCTTGTAAGGTGTCTGAGTTTTGCATCAAGAAGTTTCTTGTGAAGTCTTCCGATTACCATTGCCATAGGCATTGTTTTATGATCTTTATCAATGCCGCTGTCGTCAAGGAATATAATTCTTACACCGTTTTTAACATCTTCTACGATTTTGTCAGTCAGCTCTTCAAGCGATTTTTTAAGATCACTTTTGAACGCCGTTGAATATGTAGCGTTTTTGTAATCACTCTCAAATCTCGGAGAAGTTTCATCACCGAAGCTTTTAAGAACGCTTAGTTTAGTCTGTGTAAGAATAGGTGAAGTTGTTTTGATTCTTTTGGCGTGTTCAGGAGCTTCGTCTAAAATATTGTGAATTTCACCGAATCCCGTATTTAAAGACATAACTATTTTTTCTCTAAGTGAGTCGATAGGAGGGTTTGTAACCTGAGCGAATTTTTGTCTGAAGAAGTCGTTGAAACTTCTAAAAGGATAATCGCTAAAGCACGCAAGCGGAGTATCGTCGCCCATACTCCCTGTCGGTTCTTTTCCGTCTTCCATCATAGGCTTGATAACTAAATTAATAACCTCTTTTGATATTCCCGCATATCTTTGTTTGTAGATCAGCTCGCTAAGTTCAATCTGTTCATCTATTGCATACGGATTTTCAATATATTCCTGAAGATATATCATGTTTTCATTCAGCCATTTTGTATAAGGGTTGCTGGATTTGAGATATTCGTCGATATCTTTATTTTTCAGAACTACGCCGAATTTCGTATCAACGCCTATCATCTGGCCTGATTGGAGTTTGCCTCTTTGAACAATGTCTTCTTCAGGGAAGTCGATTACGCCGTATTCACTGGCGATAAGGATGGTGTCGTCTTTTGTGATTACGTATTTTGCAGGTCTAAGCCCGTTTCTGTCGAGTACTACTCCTATATATCTTCCATCCGTAATACTTACCGCAGCCGGACCGTCCCATGCTTCAAAACGGGTTGAGAAATATTCATAAAATGCTTTAAGCTCACTGTCAAGATAAGGGGCGTTTTGCCAAGGCATAGGAATAAGCGCTCTTATGGTTTTAAAGAAGTCCATTCCGTTCATAATTAAAAATTCAACCATACGATCAAGCGAGCTTGAGTCACTTTCATCAAATCTTACGATTGGAAGGAGTCTTTCAAGCTCTTCTTTTGAAAATACTTCAGATTTAATTGATTCGCTTTTGATTAGAGCGTTTATTCTGTTTGCCTGGATAGAGTTAATCTCACCGTTATGGGCGATAAATCTGAAAGGCTGTGCGAGTCTCCATTCAGGAAGCGTGTTTGTAGAGAATCTTTGATGGAACAGCGCGAAAGAAATTTTAAAATCCTTATCCGCCAAATCAGGATAGAACTCTTTAATATGATTTGGCATCAATAGCCCTTTGTAGGCTATTTTTTTGCTTGAGAAAGTAGGAATATAAAAATCTTTGTCTTCAATGAAGTTTTCTATTTCTTTTCTTGTTAAATATAAAAGTTCTTCAAATCTTTTTATAGCTATAATTGAATTAGGAACGATAAACGCATGATAAATTTTTGGAAGTGTTTTAAGTGCCAGTTCCCCGAGAGCTTCTGTATTTACAGGGACTTCTCTCCATAACGCGACTTTTAAATCGTTTTTTTCACAAAACTCTTCAATAGTGGTTTTTTGATTTTCGTTTTTTAAAAAAATAACGCCTATTCCAAATGTGTCAGGCAGGTCAACTCCCTGTGTGTGAGCTATTTTTCTGAAAAATTCTTTTGGAAGTGAAAACAAAAGACCGCTACCGTCTCCCGATTTACCGTCAGCCGCAATAGCTCCTCTGTGCATCATTCTCTCAAGCGCTTCGAGTGCTTGATTTACCATTTTGTGTGTTGCTTTTCCTTTAATATGTGCAATAACACCAAAACCGCAGTTATCTTTAAATTCTAACATTTTTGACATATATATTCCTTTAAGAGGTTATTAATCCGATTTTATAATTTGCTAATTATAACATAATTTAGGGGGTGTTAATGATTATATACCGGCTTTAGAAGCTCTAAAATTTGAAGGAGTCATGTTATACCATTTTTTAAATGCCCGGAAAAAAGGGCTGTATTCGGAATAGCCTAAAAGATAAGATATTTCCTCATATGATAAATTTTTGTCCTGTAACATATAAAAAGAAAGTTTTTTTCTTATTAGTTCGGTAAGTTTTTTAAAAGTTGTGTTTTCTTTTTTTAAATGTCTTTTCAGTGTGCTGGGGCTGATATTAAGCCTTTTTGAAATAATTTCGGCGTGATTGTTTCCTTCCGGCATCGTTATGATGATTTCGTTTATTATTTTCTGGGTGTATGATGATCTGGTAAAAAGTTCTTTTTTCATTTGTTGAATATGTTTTAGCATAAATTTATAAGGAGGATATTTTTCTCTGAAATTAGGTATGTAAAAAATACTTTTATCCAAAATAATATAATTTGTGTACTGATTGAAAGACACTTTAACATTCGGAAAAGTTTGTTTATAAAATTCAATATGTTTAGGCTTTTTTCCGTAAAAATTTATCTCTTTAATTGGCAGTACTTCTAAGCCGGTATACTGTCTGATCCAGTTATAGCATATTTTCGCATAGCATTCGCATACGCTGAGAGGAATTATAAATCTAGGTATTATGTCAAAATAAAATATAACCGTATCGCCGATTTCTACATATTTTGTATTAATATTGTTGATAATTAATGATAAATATCTTTTCATAATATCAACTGATTCTCTTAAATTGGATGTATGGATAAAAACTTTACCGATTAAACCAGCTTTTGACAAAGTAAAATAATCAGCAATAACAAGACCGATGTCACTGCGGCCGGATAACTTTTCAATTCCTTTCCATAGTTTATAAGCTTTAATAATGGATACTCTTTCGTTGTCTGATATAGGTTCTATTTTAAAATTAGTGAATTTTTCAAGTTCTTTTTTATCTATATTAATAGTGGGCAGAAGCTCTATTAAAAAATTATAAAACAGTGCTGATAATGTGAAGTTTTTAAATAAAAAATTGGCATCTTTTTTTGCAAAATAACTAAAATTCATGACTTTTTCTTATTGATTTAGTTTTATTAAACGAAAATGAACTCAAATGTCATTCCTTTAATTTTTCTTTTGATATACAATAATAACATAAACGTATACAAAAGATACAGATATGCAAAGTAAAAATAATAACTTGTTGTTAAAATTATTCTTAGTATTAAATATAAGTGTAATTTTTTTATTGGCTTCATCTACTGTCTTTATTCAAAAAATCATATTAAAAGGCGATGTCAGTAAACAGGATTTAATATTGGCAAAACCTCTTTTGTCAAAATATGAAAACCGTAAACTAACATTAAAACAGATAGAAGAATTAAAAGAAAAATTGAACAAACTGTTTAAAAAAAACGGAGAAGTATTTACAAAAGTGCTTCTGCCTCCTCAAAAAATCAAAAACCATGTTTTGGTTATTGAAATAATTAAAGCAAAAATAGGCAGTATTTCAGTATACGGAAACAAATATTATTCTAAAAAATTTATAAAAAGTAATTTAAATATGAAAAAGGGTGATTATTTAGATTATAAAACTTTTATGAAGTCATTATTGCTTCTTAACGAAAATCAGGATCTGCAAGTTAAAGCTTATTTAAAAAAAGGTAAAAAATTCGGAGAAACAAAAGTAAATTTGGACGTAAACGATTCAAGGCCGTTTCACGGAAGTGTTTCATATGACAATCTTGGTTCAAGCAGCACTTCAAAAGACAGAATTTCAGCGGATATTTTATACGGTAATCTGTTTTCGGACGGCGATTTAGTTAATTTTCATACTACGCTTGGTTTAAACAACTGGAGTACTAAATTATATAAAACCACATATACTACAAAACCTTTTGGCAGATATCACACAAGAATAAATATGACATATTTATACGCCAATTATGTAGTAACAGGCACATTTGCAGTTTTGGACATAAAAGGGGATACTAAAATTGCAACATTAGGCATTACGCAGCCTATGCTTTATACCGTTGTTGACAAAGTAAACATGATGCTTAATTTCAATAAAAAAGAATCAAAAAGTTATCTTTTAGGCAGTGTTTCTTCAAAAGACGATATAAAAATTCTTACATTATCCGCTTCTTTAAAACACAGTAAAATTTTTAGTGAAATAAATGCGGTTTTATCCGTATCCAGAGGCTGGGACGGAGATGACGCGGTCGGAAGCAGATTTGAAGAGGACAGAAATTTTTTCAAATATAATCTTAATTCCTCTTATAACTTTTATCTTAATCTGAAAAACAGTTTTTTGTTTGTTTTGAATATGCAGTATTCTAATTACAGGCTTCCTTTATCGGAAATGTTTTCTATAGGCGGTATGAACAGCGTCAGAGGTTACAATCCATCCGTTAAACTCGGGGATTACGGATACAGTACCTCCATCGAATGGTTCTATCATCCTGAAATTAAAAACAAATATTTTAAAAACGGTGTGCAGATAGGTTTTTTTATAGATAATGCAGGAGCATATGTAAACGACCCGATTCCTGGAGAAGAGAAATCTCTTGTTTTAACGGGAGGGGGAGGCGAAATTATTATAAGTATAAAGAAAAGATATTCCTGCAGAATCGGAGTAGGTTATCCGATACATTCTTCTTATGATGTTAACAGCGATAATAAAAGCGTTTACATGATTTTCAATGCGAAATTATGGTAAGGAATTAATATGTTACTAAATAAAAAACAGCGTCTATCAATTGTGGTCAGTATTACTTTATTGTTTATGCCTATGCAGGCTATAGCTTTGCCTACAGGTGCAAGTGTTGCTTCCGGAAGCGTTACTATTAATACAACGCAAAATGAAATGGTTATCAATGCTTCCGATAAAGCTATTATTAATTATAACAGCTTTAATATCGGTGCGAACGAACTGGTAAAATTTGTTCAGCCTAATTCAAACGCAGTTGTGTTAAACAGGGTTGTTTTAGCTAACCCTTCTTCAATTCTCGGAACTTTAAGCGCGAACGGAAATGTGTTCTTAGTTAATCCTGCAGGAATCTTTTTCGGAGCTAATTCGGTAGTTAACGCTAACAGTTTTTTGGCAACTACTCTTAATATTAGCGATGAGGATTTCTTAAAAGGAAATTATCATTTTGAACAGATTAAAAATCTGGCTCCTTCATATATAATACAAAGAGGGATGATAAATGTGTCTCCCGAAGGATTTGTGATTTTAGCAGCTCCTTTTGTAAGCAGCGAAGGGGCTATTATAGCCAAATCAGGTAAAGTGGTAATAGGAGCTACTGATAATTTTTACATTCATTTTGATGCAAACGGATTAATAAATTATACTTATGATAAAAGTACAAGCAGTGATTCTCCTATAATACTGCCTGCCGAAACGGCTGATAACATTATTAATAATATTATAAATACCGGAACCGCTTCAAACGCTATAAAAATGGTAAAAAACGGCGATCAGATAGAACTTGTAGGAGCAGATAACACTGCATTGGTAAGTTCAAATATAAATACAGATGCGGTTGACGGAAAAAGTGCGGGAAGTATTATAGTCGACGGACAAAAACAGGCTTTTGTTTTTGACGGGGCAAAACTTTCTTCAAATGCCGCTGATGTAGGAAACGGCGGTAATATACTTATTTATTCTAATGATTTGACATATTCCGATCATGGTGCTTCATACATCGCTAACGGGGGACTTTTAAACGGTGACGGCGGATTTTTGGAAATAAGTGCGGATAAAAGTGTTATTTTTGGAGGGAGCGAAGTTTCATTATATGCCGTTGACGGTAAAAGAGGAGTGTTTTATATTGATCCGGAAGACGGTATAGAAATTACGGATGATACAGTAAAAGTAGGTGCAGATGCAGTTTGGACTACCGATGGAAGTTTCATAGTAGATAGTGGAGTAACTATTTCTACAAGAGATATAGATGGGGATGACTATGAAAATGCGGAATCACAAGGTAGTTCAGGTAATATAGAAATTAACGCCAACAGTATAATATTAGAAGCAGGCAGTAAACTTTTAAGTTTTGCCGATAACGGATATGCGTCAGGGGACATTACTCTTAATGCGGTAGGAAGTAGCGGAGATGTTGGACTTGAAGCCACTTCTTCCATTAATATAAACGGTGCTACCATTAAAGGCGGAAATATTAATATATCAGCCAGCTCAAGTTCTGCAAATGAATTCACAACAGGAAACGATTTAGTTGATTACGCTCTTGATTTTTTAACTTCATCAGCTGACGATACTCCTCCGCTCGTAAATGTCGGATTGAGTATAGCCCAGTCAAAAGCTACGATAAATATCGGTAGCGGAAGCAATATAGAGGGAAGTTCTGTAAATATACAAAGCAGCGCAAGTTCTACGGCTTCCGTTTCGGTAGCTGCAAGCGGTGTCAGTGTCGGTTACGGTAAAACAACAGCGGATGCGGAAACTATCATACAAAACGGTGCAACAATAATAAGCAGCGGAGATATAAACATAAAAAGCAGTTCAGTTTCAGATAACAGTGTGGAAGCATATACAGAAGAAGCTGAAGACAGCGACGGTGCAAAAATCAATGTAAATTTGGCTTATGCAACTTCTTCGACTACTTCTAAAGCAATAATCGAAGACGGAGCCGATATTGATGCGGGAGGTGTGCTTAATGTTAACGCATATACGGAAAAATCTATGGATGTTTCCGCCGATGACGGGGCAAATGAGGACAGTTCGTTAGGGGCAAGTGTAGCTATAGGCACTTCTGATTCCACTACCCAGGCCAGTGTAGGAGGAAATATAAATGCAGATAATTTAATTATAAATGCACAGACAGACAATGATGTTTTAAAAACAGCGGCATATGCCGGAGCTGAAAATCCATCTGCTGGAGATGTGGTTTCTAATGTTGAGGACGGGCTTTCTGAAAAAATTCAAGACTGGGTGTCTGATAAAATGCCTTCATTTGAATCAGAAATACCGGCAACTGAAGAATCAAGTGACGGCACAACCACTACGTCTTCTCCTTTAGGACTGTCTGCGGCTTTTGCTTATTCTGATCATACCTCAACAACTACGGCGGATATAGCGGCAAATTCCAATGTCAATATTAATCAAGATACTGATATAGAGGCTTTAAATAATTATTTAACATCCGATAACGGTGAAAGCGGAATTAAAACCGTTGCTATGGCGGCCGTTCCAAGCAGTGAGGACAGTACAACAGTATATTCGGCTGCGGGAGCTGTGGCCGTAACTAATTTGGATAATACGGTGAATGCATACGTAGACGACGGTGCAACTCTTAATTCTAAAGGAAATATAGCAGTTTCGGCAAAAACTGAAATGCCTTATCAGATTTCCTGGGACGATGTGACAGATGTATCGGATATTCCAGATAAAGTTAATTCAGCTTTGGATATTACAAAAACGAGTTTCTTTACTACCTGGGCTCAAAGCAGCGCGGCGGGTGAGATGGCCGGAATAGCAGGATCTGTGAATTATTTTCATATGAAAAACGATACTGAAGCTTATTTGGGGGAAAATACACAAATCAATCAGGGACAAAGCGATTACGGTACATTGTCAGTAAACGCTTTAACAAATATTGAAACTATGAACCTTGCAGGTGTAGTGGGACTAACAGACAGCAGCGGAAACGGGCTTGGAGGTTCGTATCTTGATATTCAGTATGATGATACTACAAAAGCGGAAATAAGAGATAATTCAAATATTTTGACAAAACAGCTGTCAGTCGAAGCTAATACTAATACAAAAAATATTTCAATTGCCGCATCAGGAGGAAATGCAGAACAGTATGGAATAGCGGGAAGCGTTTCATATTTGAAAATTAATAACGTTACTCAGGCTAATATAAATAATGCCAATTTAGTTGTAACAGGAGATTCTTCAACTGACGGTATTGACCTGCTCTCCAGTGATTATTCAAAACTTTTCAATGTAACCGGTGGAGTGATGCTATCTACAAGTGTAGGTATAGGAGCATCGGTTTCTATAAATGAAATTGACAGGGATACCGAGGCTAATTTAAACGGTACAGGATTTGACAATACGGGTGTTACTAATATAGGTTCTCTAAACAGCGGTGAAATAGATGCAGTGTCTTTAGCCGGAGCCGTTACTACTACTTTCGGAACTCAAAAACCTCAGGACAGTATGGCGGGGCAATTCGGTATAGGGCTTTCCGGGTCTGTATCTTTAAATAGAATAAATGATACAACAACCGCAGCTATTACAGGTTCAAATAATCAGGCAAATCAGAACAATGCTAATGATATTGATATTGCGGCATCAAACACCAGTAATATAAAAAGTTTTGCAGGTGCCGTAAGCGCCGTTACAGCTATTAAAACATCGGCAGGATTGGCAGGGGCTTATTCTCAAAATGATTTGAATAATAAAACTTCTGCTTCAATTGATTCAAGTACGATATACGCCAAAACTATTAAAATCGATTCATCTTCTAAAGGGGAAATAGATTCATATACCGCAAGCTGCAGTGGTAGCTTAAGTTTAGGTTTAAGCGTGTCTATTGCCGGGTCTGTATCAATAAATAATATTTCGAATGATATCACGGCTGATATTACAAACGGTTCAGACGTTACAGCAGGCGGAAGTGTTAGTCTCTCAGCAGAAGACAGCTCGACTATTAATACCAAAGCAGGAGGAATTGCCATAAGCGGTGCAGGTATAGGTGCTGCATTTTCAAAAAACAGTATAAGTAACGATATTTATGCTTATGTAAGCAATTCAGGAATTACAGCAGATTCTTTAAATATCTCTTCCGTTGAATCCGCAACAATAAATGCTTTATCTGCGTCTTTAGGTATCGGAGCGGAAGGGCTTGCCGTTTCTGCCGCTATTGTTATTAATGATATTGCGGATGACATTGAGGCATATATTAATAACAATTCAAAAACCGTATCGGCAAACGGGGATATAAACATATTGGCAAATGATGGTTCGTCAATAGATACTCAGGCGGGACAGGCCGCTGGTTCTGACGGTGCAGCAATTGGTCTTTCAACTCTTTATAATACAATAAGTAATGAAATTGATGCGTTTATAAGCAATGCTACAGTTAATAACGGTGGTAATATTATCATATCCTCTGTAAGTGACAAATCTATTAGCGCCAAAGCAGCCGGAGCGGCTGTTTCAGGTTCGGCTTCCGCAGCAGGCGCGGTGGTAATCAATACTATTAAAGATACAATGAATAGCTATATTTCATACAGCTCAGTGGTTGCTGAGAATTCAATTTCTATTCTTTCAGAAGAAAAAAATGTTCTAACAGCAATGTCAGGGATTTTATCAGTAGGCGTTGCTTTAGGGGCTGACGGTTCAATTGTGACTAATATTATTGAAAATACAATTAAATCATATATTTTTAGCAGCAGCGTTAAAGCTGACGGAAATGCAGCGGTAGAAACTTTAAAATCAGATTTAAGCGGTGATACAGAAAATATTAACGGTATAGATATATTGGCATCGGCAAGTGAAAAAATAGAGTCTGATGTAGCCAATCTTTCAGGAAGCGGCAGTACAAGTGTTGCGGCAAGCGTTTCGGTTAATCTGCTCAGAGACAGTATAGACAGCTATATAGACTCATCTAATATTAACAGCGATAATGACAATGCAAATGCCCTTCAGCAAGTCCGAGTCCGTGCGGTAAGTTATAATGATATTAAATCTAATATAGGCGGTTTGGCTATAGGAGGAGACGCCGGAATAGGCGCCTCAAGCGATACAAGTATGCTTCAAAACACTCTAAACGCATATATTCAAAACAGTAATGTATATGCCAAAAAAGCAGTTAATGTTAATGCGCAAAGTTTGGAATATTTAAACTCTGTAGTAGTTAGCGGAGGATTCTCAGGAGGGGCGTCTTTAGCAGGTTCTGCTGCAGTGATAAATGTTGATAATCATGTCAACGCTTATATTTTAAATTCTAATGTTAATTCGGAAGGTGATTTGGGAGTTTCCGCTTCTGATACTACAAAACTCGGAACTTTAAACAATGAAACAAAACAAGGTATCCTTGCCGGAGGCACAGGTATTGGACTTGTAGCAGGTGTCGGAGGTTCAGTTGTAGTTACCAGTGTTACTCAAAACACTAATGCTTATGCCCAGGATTCTATCTTAAACGCAAAAGGAATTATGTCAATACTGGCTGATAATTATGCCGATACCATTACATTTGCGGCAACCGGCAGTGTAGGCGCTTTTGCAGGGGCTGCAGGTTCAGTAACAATTAATACAATAGATTCAACGGCAAAAGCATATACATATGCAAGCGGCGCAAATAAAATGTTAATCAATCAGGACGATAATTACAAAACTTCAGTGCAGGATGTCAAAATCCAAAGTAAAAACCATTCATCAATAGATTCTTCACCGGGTGCCGGAAGTGACGGTGCTGTAGGTGTCAGCGGTTCTATAGACGTAGCGACGATTCATAATACCTCTTCTGCAAAATTAGGTGATTATACCCTGTTAAATGCGGGAAGAGATTTTTTAATAAGTGCTGAAGCTTATAAAAGTGTTACTAGTGAAGTGAGTACGCTTTCTGGAAGTTTGGCTGAGGGCGTGTCAGGTTCGGTTTCAATTGCAAATATTAATACGAATATAAACGACGACGCTTTAGATGCTTCTAAAGATACTAAAGATAAAACAGATACGTTAATATCAAAAAGTGATGTAGGTGATCAGATTGGAGATTCCGATACCGCAACAAGCGCAAAAAGTGAAATTGACGCTGAAACTACAAGCTTGAATGTTGATAATGCATTTGATCCGGATTATGTTCCAAACGAAACAACTCAGGCGGCAATTGGAGATAACAGTGTTTTAAATGTCGGAGGGGCAACGTCAGTTGAAACATCTGATACCACTTCTTTAGATTTAATCTCAGGCGGTATATCAGTTTCCGGTGTATTAGGTATAGGAGGAGCTGTCAGTATAGCTAATGTCGGAGCCGATACCAAAGCATATATAGGTAAAAATGTAAATATAAATACAGGGTCATTAAATATTAACAGTAATCTGATTTTGAATAAAAACAGTATTAAAAGTTATGCCGGAGCTGCCGGTTCAGTTGGTCTGGGTGCGGCTGTTTCAGAGTTTAATGTAAATTATACAAATGAAGCTTATACAGACAGCGGTTCTGTTTTGACAATTAGCAAAGGTGATTTTAATATTGCGGCTTCCAGTGATTTGTCATCAAATAGTGTAACTGCTTACGGAGCGGCAATAGGAGCGGCTGCAGCCGGTATAGTAAAAGCTGAATTTATTCAAAAAGGCAGTACAACCGCTATTGTTAAAAGCTCTAAAGTCGATACAACCGGAAATATAAATATAAGCGCGTCAGATAATGAGTACAACTCCAGTTCTCTTGCCCAGGCGGCTGCAGGCGGTATATTAAGCGGGACAGGTTCATTTAGCGATATAGAATTAACTCCTACTCTTATTGCCGGATTTGGTGACGGAGTTATTTCAACAAGCAGTGGAGATACTTCAATTTTATCATCATCTATTGCAACTCTTTCAAGTGAAGCCGACGGTGTTGATGTGTCTTTAGGAGGATTAACTGTAGGACTTTCTAAGGCTGTTGCAACATGGACTCCTACTTTAACAAGTACGGTAGGCTCTGATAATAATATAAAAGCGAATAATTTTTATATGAAAGCTTTTGAAAATACGGATGACAACGGTAATTATTTTACCGACAATACAATTGACGCGAAAGCTTTTTCAGCTGTAGGGGAAAGTTTAGTCGGAGGTACCGGGTCATTGTCTGAAGCAACAAGAAACGCCAATATATTAAGTGTTACCGGTGATAATACGCAAATTTCTACAAATGGAGATATATATATAAATTCAAAAGCTTTTGGTAAAACACAGGCTACAAGCAACGGATTTATGTACAGCGCTTTAGCTGCTGGTGCAACAGAAGCCGTTTCTACAAGCAATGCAAATGTAGGTTCGGTAATTGGAGATGATAATGTATTAAATGCCGGAAGGGATATCAGTATTAATGCATATGCCGGAAATGAAGCATTAAGTAATACTCTCGGAGGTACGGGAGGACTGTTGACTACTACAGGTACGATAGCCACTACTAATATTAATGCTAATATTTATACGAATATTGAAGCCGGAGCAAGTCTTCTTGCAGGTGAAAATATAGGATTAAATGCTTTGAGTTATGTAAATGCTCATGCAGTCGCCAGTATTGTTACAGGATCGGCTGTTACTTATAATCAAACTGAAACAAATGTCAACGTTAATCAAAATGTTGAGGTAAATGTAAAAGAAAATGCAGAATTAAAAGCAAAAACAATCAACATATTAGCAGAAGTTACAAGTTTTGAAGCGAATTCCCATGCTACGTCAGAAACAGTAGCGGCTGATTCTAATTCGGAAGCGTATGCGAATGTTGATGCAACATCTAATACCAATATAAATATTAACAGCGGAGCCACATTAAATGCAGCTTACAAAATAAGTGTAATCAGCAAACAGGATAAAGACAATATCTTTTTATCCAAAACCGATTCCAATGCTACAATTGATGCAGGAGTTACCGGTAGTTTAAGAGCTTATACCGATAATGAAATGCATGTAAATTCCAATGCTAATTTCGAAAGCGGAAGCAAATTAATCACTACCGATCTTTATGTTCAGACTTATGCTCCAGAAAAAGATGCAGATACTTATGTAAATGTTGCTGATACAACCAGTCATACGGTTGTAACATGGGTATTAACACAAACCAAAAAACTTGTAGATGTAGTGTCTAATATTCCTATTATCGGATGGATTGTAAAAAAAGTATGGAAAGTTGTCGATGAATGGGTTCCTCAATTTACAAACAGTACGCAAGTTTCAAAAATGAGCGGTGATTATTACGGCAGTTCTGTTATAAGTATGAATTCGGAAATTTATCAGGAATCTTCAGTTTCACAAGCTCTTAATATTGCTGCCGACGGCACTATTACCGCTCAGGGTGGAGATATTTCAGCACAAACTGACGGAGACAATATAGTTGTTAATGATTTAATTAATCACGATAAAGGACTGATAGAACTTAATTCCAACGGTCAAATAACAGGTACAAGCGATATTTACATTCAAAATGTATATCCTGATGTAACCATTAACAACTATTCGAATAAAAATTTAGAATTAAATAATATTAATGTTGAAAGCGATAATGCAAACGAGCCTAATTTACAAATGTCTTATGTGCCGAGTGAAGATGTTGTTCCGTTTATTCCGGTATATCATTCAATGAGTGTGGACCATAGCGTAAACATTAACAATTACGGTTCAGGAGATGTTGTGTTTAACGGCGTTGTGTCTAATTACGGAGGAGAAACTTCAGTATATAATTCATACGGGAATATTTATTCTAACAGCGGAGCGTTATTACTGTCAAAAAATATTAATATAAACGCAGTAAAAGGTTCAATCGGAAGCAGTGAAAATCCTGTAGAAATTGAACTTCAAAAAAGCGACAGCGATAATCCTTCTATAACTACAAACAGTTTTTATGACACTTATCTTGGATTGAAACTGAGTGAACTTACAGATGTTCCGTTAAATGAAGATTATGTCATAGACGGATTGGATTTAAGCAATATTAAAACCGAAGGAGATCTTTTCTTAACACTTAATCCGGGAGCTACATATTATAAATATTACACATATTCTACCGACCCTGATACAGGAGAACAAATTTCAACTGAGAATATATTACAAACCGCGGCGGAATCAAAATATTATATTGATAATATTACAGCTAACGGCAATATAAATATTAATGCTGAAAAAGGCGTTTCTTTAGTTTTAGACGGTACAATGCAAAGCGGTGTTACAGATCAGACAGTAAATATTTATTCCGATATTGACCCTTACAGTGAGGATGCACGTTATATTGCTTCTTCTGATGACAGTACAGTATATCTTAAAGATATCGTTCAGCCTGGAGGAGCTGTCAATATTAACTTAAACGATGCAACATTTGAAGGCAGCGGAAAAGTCAGTTATGTCAACGGTAATACTCATATTACAGTAAATAACTTTACAAGTAAAAATGTAAATTTACAAGAAATCAATACGAACAGCAATCCGGATAACGGACTATATATCAACGGAGTTAAACAGCAAAGCTACAGTAATATAGAACTTAACGGTATGGGGTATGACAGCGGAAGTGTTGTTGTAAACAGCAATAACGGAGGAGAAGTTCAGTTAAACGGAAATATTGACAATCAAAGTGGAACTACTGAAATAAACGGTAATAACGGTGTTTATAATTTAGGAACTAATTTAATAGATTCTAAAAATATAATTTTAACTATGTTGAACGATACTCCTATAGGAACGCAGGAAAATCCTATTTATACAAACGGTGTTGTAAAAGCTACAACCGGTAACAATATTTATCTGTTTGCTCCGACTCTTTTATCAATAGACTCATTGACAGGTAAAGATTTGTATCTGGTCAGCAACGGGGATATTCAAGGTGATGACGCATCAAGTATGAATATAGCGGGAGACAATGTAATGCTTCAAGCAGCCGGAAGCATTCAGTCAGTATTAAATGAAGCTATAAAAATTTCAGCGGATGTGGTTGCGGCAGTAAGCAGTAACGGCAATATAAATTTACATAACAGCAAAGACACAGTCGTGGGAGCGGTAGGAACATTAAGTGGACTTCAGGCGTCAGGAGATATTACATTCTCAACAGACGGAACGTTTACACAGGCAAAAGGTTCTAATATAGTTTCTGATAACGGAAACGTGGCATTGAATTCCGCAGGAAATATGAATATCGATTATGTTCAGTCACCAAAAGAGATATCTCTTGAATCACAAAACGGCGCAATAACTCAAGACGGAGATGAAGATGTTGATATCGTAGGCGACAGCTTATTAGCAAAAGCCGCAAACGGTATCGGAGATGACGGGGTAAATGAGAAATATCTGGATACAGATGTTAATTATATAGACGCATATAACAGTGCGGCTAACAATATCGATATCAGAAACGACAAATCAATTACAGCTTCGGATATAGACGGAGACGGTTATGCTCTTTACAATAAAAACGGAGATATTAACATTTTAACCGACGGCGCGTTCACTCAGCAAAGTGCTACAAAAATATCAGGTCAGGATGTGACTATAAATGCCAAAGACGATATCTTATTGTCTGACCTTCAAAGTAAAAACGCATATATTACTACGTTAAACGGTGCAATATCAGGTGATGACGCATCAAGTATGAATATAGCGGGAGACAATGTAATGCTTCAGGCAGCCGGAAGCATTCAGTCAGTATTAAATGAAGCTATAAAAATTTCAGCGGATGTGGTTGCGGCAGTAAGCAGTAACGGCAATATAAATTTACATAACAGCAAAGACACAGTTGTAGGAGCGGTAGGAACATTAAGTGGACTTCAGGCGTCAGGAGATATTACATTCTCAACAGACGGAACGTTTACACAGGCAAAAGGTTCTAATATAGTTTCTGATAACGGAAACGTGGCATTGAATTCCGCAGGAAATATGAATATCGATTATGTTCAGTCACCAAAAGAGATATCTCTTGAATCACAAAATGGCGCAATAACTCAAGACGGAGATGAAGATGTTGATATCGTAGGCGACAGCTTATTAGCAAAAGCCGCAAACGGTATCGGAGATGACGGGGTAAATGAGAAATATCTGGATACAGATGTTAATTATATAGACGCATATAACAGTGCGGCTAACAATATCGATATCAGAAACGACAAATCAATTACAGCTTCGGATATAGACGGAGACGGTTATGCTCTTTACAATAAAAACGGAGATATTAACATTTTAACCGACGGCGCGTTCACTCAGCAAAGCGGCAGTGAAATTTTGGGAGCAAATACTTATATCGATGCTAAAGACGATGTTCTTGTATCTTATATAGAAACTAAAAATGCATATATAACTTCCGAAGATGGAAATATTTTCCCTAATGAAAAACTGCCTTATAATATTGTAGCTTCAAACGATGTGCTTTTAACTGCATTAAACGGTATTATTGGTGCTCCTGATACACCTTTAAATGTGTTATCAGGAGGAGAAGTCAATGTTGCCGCATTAGAATCAAAAAATTTATTGTCAGCTTATTTGATTAGTAATTTATTGCCGTCCGATTCGTTTATAAATTTGGATTTAATTGTATTTAACAACAGAGTTATAAGCGGTACTCTTATAGATATGTATAACAGTACTCTGTTCTCTGTTTATCATAAATTGCAAAACACAACTAATCCTAATGCTGACGTAAAACAGAAAAAAGAAAATATTATTAATACAGAAGGAAAAATTTAATTATATTAATTTTTCTTTCACTCTTTTTTTTACTTCAAAAAGTTACTGCAAATAAAAAATAAACTAATTCAATTTTGAGCTGAAATGTCATGGCATCAATTTGTTTATTTTATTAAAATAGAATTAAAACTTTATAAAAAAAAGGTTAACTATGAACGTCGGAAAAAAAATCTTTTTATTAAGTATAGTTGCATGTATAGCATTGGCTAATCAGACAATAGATTCTTCAACTACATCTCAAATAACAAGTGCAGGAGATGAAAATATAACAGTGACTAATACAGGAAGTATTACTACTAGTGTAAGTAGTATTGATGTTTCTGACACACTGTTAAGTGGATATGTAATATCCAATGACGGAAATATTACAAGCGATCGTATTGGTATATATCTGGAAAAAGACAATAATGGAACTGTAATCAATGATACAGACGGAAAAATTAATTCATCGCAAATTTCAATAGGAGTGTATGAAAATAATTATGGTGAAATTATTAATAAAGGCTCATTGGTTGATATGGTAGATTCAGGTATTGTTGTTGGAGGATACAATGAAGGTACAATACTTAATGATGTAGGTGCCGTTATAACATCAAAAAAAACTGCAATAACAACAGGAAGTAATAATCAGTTTATAACTAATAAAGGAACTTTAAATAGTATATCCGGTAACGGAATAGTGAATTTTGATACTTACGGAGTTATAGATAATTATACGGGTGGTGAAATTGATGCAAATTTAAGTGCTGTTTATGTTATAGGCAGTGTTTTTGGAGGAATTCAAAATGATGGTGTAATAAACAGTGATGAGGGAAGCGGTATAGAAATTACACAAGATAATAATGGGACTATTATTAATTATAAAGACATAAACTCAAAAAAATCTTCAATATTAGTATATGATAATGAAAATAATATAACAAATAACGGAACGCTTACAAGCAGTGATGGTAGCGGAATATCAGCAATGATTAATAATGGTGTTATAGTAAATGATACGGATGGACAAATTAATTCTAGCGAAAGTTCTATTAAAGTATCAAATAACGGAGGGGGTATTACTAATAACGGAACTATTTCAAGTACAAATGCTTATGGTATAGAAGTGACTAGTAATAGTGGAAACATTATTAACAACGGTTCAATAAATGCAGCTGCATTAGGCGCAATATATGTGAATAATAATAGCGGTAGTGTTATAAATAGCAATGAAATAATTAATAATGACGGAATAATAGTTCAAACAAATAACGGCACTGTTTCAAATGATGGAACAATGTCTACTTCTAATAGTGCAATATTGGTATCAGATAATTACGGTTATTTGTTAAACGACTGGGGAGCAACCATATCAAGTGGTAAATTTTCTTTAGAAGTTAATGGTACAAATTACAGTCTTGTTGAAAATCGTGGACAAATAACAGGTGGCTACGGGGGGATATTTGTTCAAAATAATAATAATCTAATATCTAATATTGCTTATATTTATTCCGGATTGGGTATACAAGTTGTTACTAATAACGGAGTTATACAAAACACTAATAAAATGGTTGATCGTTCAAGTTACGGTATATTAGTGACAGATAATGAAAACAGTGTTGTTAATAACGGATATATGTATGCGCCTACTGCAATAAATATAAGTACCAATAACGGATCAGTATTAAATGATAATGACGGGAATATTACTGCAGTCAATGTATCAATGTTAATATCAGATAATGAAAACAGTATTTTAAATAAAGGTTATATGTCAGGAGGTGACAGTGCGATAAAAGTGACTAATAATAATGGTTTAATAGAAAACAACGGTACTATTACCAATAGTAGTAACGCTATTAATGTAATAAATAATAACAGTAATATAATTAATAATGCTTCAATAAGCGGAAATATTGGAATTTACATAAATACGAACAATGGAACAGTTTTAAATAATAGTGGGGGAAATATAAACACGACTTCGACTTCAATACACATTGAAAGTGATAATTTAGGTGTAATTGAGAATTATGGATCAATAAGTAATGAAAATGATAACGGTATTGAAATTTATGGAAATAATGAAGGAAATATTACTAACGACGGTAATATAAATGCTAATCATTATGGTGTTTATTTACAGCATGACAATAATGGTAATATTATAAATACAAGCAGTATGACGGCAGCAATTGATATATTTTTAAGCGGAAATAATAACGGGCTTATTTTGAATGATAGTAATGGCAATATTAATACTACGTCTACAGCTGTACACTTAGAGGGTAATAATGTCGGAAGTTTGATTAATAACGGGTTAATTACTAGTACCGGCGGTAACGGGATGGAAGCATATGGCGATAATATCGGATTGATTTCAAATAATGGAACAATTGATGTTCAATATTATGGGATATATGTACAAAATGATAATAATAATACTATTACAAATAATAGTGTTATTAACAGCAACGACACTTCAGGCAGCAGCAGAGGTATTGTAATAAATGGAAGCAATAACGGTTTAATTCAAAATGATGGTAACGTAACTACAAATGATATTGGAATATATGTAAATAATAATGTGGGAACAATAACTAATTTAAAAAATATAAATTCAAATACAGGTATGTCAGTAAACACAAATAACGGAACAGTTCTAAACGACACAGATGGGAATATTACTTCAAATAACGATGCGATATATGTATCAGATAACGAAAACACTGTTTTAAACAACGGATATCTTTCAGGAAGTAACGGTATAAATGTAACAGACAACAACGGGACAGTTGAAAACAACGCAACCATAGCCCAAAGTACTAACGGAATAAATGTTGAAAACAACAATAATACAGTAGTAAACAACGGAACTATTGATTCTTCAAACAATATTGGAATTAATGTAACTAATAATAACAACAGTGTTGTCAACAACAGCGAAATCAGCTCAGTAGTCGGTATAAATGCGGAAAACAACTATAAAGTTATTAAAAACTACGGCAATATTACTTCCGATACCGGTATAAGCGTAACAACAAATAACGGTTCTATTTCTAATAATAGAGATGCGACAATAAGTACTGTTAAAAGTGCAATAGAAGTGGCTGATAATGAAGGTTATATTTCAAACTATTATGGCGGGACAATGTCCAGCTCTGATAGTTCTGTAATTAATGTAACTGATAATAATGGTGAAATTGATAATGTTGGTAATTTATTAGGTTCAACAAATAATTCTGTAATTAACGTAGTAAATAATAATGGAAAAATTAATAATTATTATTATATTTACAATGGAGACATAGGAATAAACGTAACAAATAACGACGGTAATATTACGAACTATTATAATCTTTCTTCGGATGTGGGTATACAAGTTGAAATGAATAAAGGAATGATAACAAACGGATCAGATGATTCAACAAATGCGCAAATAATAACGTCAAAAACTTCTATACAAGTAGCTGATAATGAAGGTTATATAACAAACTATGGAGTTATCGAAAGTTCTAATGATTATGATATTAATGTTACAGACAATAACGGTACTATCGCAAATAAAGGAACGTTAGAAGTAAGTGTCGGCGGTATTTATGTGACAAATAATAATAATACTGTTTTAAATAACGGTACAATTAATACTACAACAGGAATAAACGTACAAAACAATTTTGCTGATGTTATAAATCAAAATATAATATCTTCCGATTCTCATACGGGAATATTGGTAACAACTAATAATGCATCAATTATAAATGACATAAGCGGAAATATTGATTCAACAATTAGCGGAATAGAAGTTTCTGACAATGAAGGAAATATAACAAATAATGGAACTTTATCCAGTTCAAGTGAATATGGTATTAATGTAAATGATAACAATGCTGAAATTACGAATAACGGCAATATAAACAGCGGTACGGGAATTTTTGTAAACAATAATAATAAAAATATAACAAATGATGGTTTTATTTCGTCTAATACCGGTATTATGGCAACTACTAATAATGGATTTGTTATTAATGAAACGGATGGAAATATAACTTCTATGAATAGTGGAATTTATATAATAAATAATGAGAATACAATCACAAACAACGGATATATTTCAAGTACGGACAGCGGTATAAAAGTAAAAGACAACAATGCAACGGTTGAAAATAACGCCCTTATAACCGGAAGCGGAAAAGGTATAAACGTAGAAAACAACTATGCAAATGTAACAAACAACAATCTTATAACATCCAACACGGGTATATCAGTAACAACAAACACCGGAACCGTATTAAACGATACAGAAGGGAATATTACAGCACAAACAGGTATATATATAGGAGGGAGTGAAGCCGGAACAGTAATAAACAACGGAACAATAACAGCTGAATATACATTCCAGGCTCCTACTGCCACATCAGGGACATTTACCAATAACGGAACAGTTAAAGGTGATATAGACGCAAAAGGCGTGGATGTAATAAACAACGGAGATTTAAAACTAAGTATTTCCAATACCGTATATTCAAAAACATACACCCAAAATGCACAAGGAATACTTGATCTGGACATAGAAGTAAACAATACAACCCTTTCAGCACAGACGCCGTATATCCAGACAAGCGGAGACATAACATTTAAAGAAGGCTCAACCATAAAAGTTAATTTTGTAAATACAACTGATGACACTATAGGAAAATGGTTTGATTCTTTAAGCGATTCTTCCCAACTTAGATACAAAGAGTTTAACAACTCAGAAGGTCTTATAGCTGAAACAACAGACGGGAATATCAGTACAGACATATATTCTTTGAACTTTGTAGATAACAGTGCACTTTTAGCTTTTTCGGCAGAAAACAACGGGACAGCAATGAACCTTATCGTAAGAAAAGCTGATGAAGGGCTTGAAACACTTGTAAACAATACCGGAGATACATATGTGATTGGTACGGCAAAAGCATTAGATACAATATTCAATCAGCCTAAAATAAACGCAGATATAGACGGATTTTTAACAACACTTGATTCAAGAAGCAGTGATGAAGACAAAGTAAATGACTTGGCTGAAGCTACACCGGTTAATACATTGACGACTTCTGTTGCAGCATTAAGAATGAGCAATATGATAAATTCAATAATAGGTGCTAGACAAAGAGGATTAAACTCAGGTAATAAAGTGTTTAAAGACAGAAATTTATGGATAAAACCTTATTATACATATACAACACAAAGCAATAAAGACGGTTACAAAGGTTTTAGCGCACATACACACGGATTTGTATTGGGAATTGACGGGGAGTATTCGGATTCTAAAAGATTAGGGTTGGCGTTTGCTTATTCTAAAAGCGATGTGAATACTAATGATCTGCCTCAGTCAAGTGATTTAGACGGATATACATTTATTATGTACGGTTCAAAACCGGTAGTTAATTATCAAAGTATGCTTTCTTATCAGATAGGTATCGGAGTACAGAAAGTAAATACAAGCAGATATATTAGTGCAATAGGGCAGACTGCATCAGGATCATATAACGCAAAACTGTTTTATTTACAGACTGTAATGAATAAAAATATGCAGATTAAAGACCAGCTTACATTTATTCCAAAAATAAAATTTGCATATAAATATTACCATACCCCAAGTTACAGTGAAACTGGAGCCGGAGGACTGAATTTAAATGTATCAGGATATAATACTGAAGAAATGATATTAGGCACAGGCGGATTACTGTCATATAAATTAAATCTTTCAACCGATTTTGAAGCATATGCGAATATTGATTATAATTTTAAAAATGACAGACAGACAGTATCGGCAAGTTTCCAGGGTGCAAACGATGTTGTGTTTGATACTGACGGAATAAAAAACAGTGCGGCAACATTTAACGGAGGAATGAGTGTTGACAAAAAACTTCAACACAACACATCCTTTAGTTTCGGATTTAATATAGACAGAAAAACAAGCGGATTTACAAGCAGAAGCGTATTTGCAAAATATAATATGAAATTTTAATTAAAATGAGAAAATTAATATATTTTTTAATATATTTTTTCATTTTTTTATTTCTTATAGGGTGCGGATATAATATTCCTTCCCCTTCCCAAAGACTTGCGAAAGCAGATAAACTTGCAGGCAATAAATTTAAAAAACATATTTTCAATACAAAAGAATTTAAGATTTTTTCTTATGAAGGTAACCTGAAAGGATGTAAGAAAGTATATGTTTATATAGAAGGAGACGGTCTTTCATGGATTACGTCTGATTTAATTTCTTCAAATCCCACTCCTTTAAATCCGGAAGGTTTAAAACTGGCTTTAAACGACCGTCATAAATGTGTTGTATACCTGGCAAGGCCTTGTCAATACGTAAATGATAAACAATGTAATTACAAATACTGGACTGATTGCAGGTTTTCCAAAAAAGTAATATCAAGTTATCAGGATGTTTTAAATCAGCTAAAAAACAAATATGATATAAAATCTTTTGTATTAATCGGATATTCAGGAGGAGGAGCGGTTGCCGCCCTTATAAGCTCTTTTAGAAACGATGTTTCAATGCTTGTTACCGTTGCGGGCAATCTTGATACAAAAAAATGGTGTGAAATACATCATTTAACTCCGTTAACGTGCTCTTTAAACCCGGCTGATTTTACTGATAAACTGGAGAATATAAAACAGCTTCATTTAATAGGCGGAAGCGATAACAATATTAATAAAGCAGTGTTTTTTTCATATTACGATAAATTTAAAAATAAAAAAAACATAAAATATTTAATTATAAAAAATTATAAACACAGCAGCGACTGGAGCAAAATACTCTTACACGTTAAATATTGAATTATTATATAATTCACAAAAACTAGGAAGTGAATTGAAGGGTTTTATATTAAGCACTGTAAGAGTCAGGGATGAAGATTTAATTGTCAGAATTTTGACAAAAAACGAAGTGTTGAGTCTTTACAGATTTTACGGGGCCAGACATTCATATATAAATGTCGGGTATTTAATTGATTTTCATGTGGAAGAAACCTCCAAAACCACTATACAACGATTAAGACACGTTACTCAGATACCTTTTAAATTTCTTTTTGATATGAATAAAACGATTTTTTTCAAAAGATATATACAGCTGTTAAACAGGCATTTCACAGATGTGAGCAAAGTAGACGAATTTTATTATAATTCACTATATGAACTGTGTGAGAATTTACATCAAAGAGATGTAAAAAGAGCAGTTATAGAACATTATATAAATCTGTTAGATAAAGAAGGAAGGCTTCATAACGATTTTATCTGTTTTTTATGTGAAAATAAAATCAATGAAAAAGTAGCCCTTGCAAGAAGCTATCTGCCGGCTCATGAGAAATGTATCATGAGTAACGGGTTTGAAAGGGAAAAAATAGAGCTTCTTTTTGATGAAAAAAAGACGCTTCTTTTCAGTGATGAAGAGATTGAAAAACTGTGGCAGATTTTGGAGCTTGGGATATGATGAATTAGTGAGTGGGTAAGTAGGTAAGTTGTGAAGGATATAAGAGGGAAGAAAAAACCTTAACAACTTATCTGCTTATCAACTTCACAACTTAATTAAAAGGAGCATAATGAAAGTACTTGTTGTAGGTGCGGGAATAATCGGAATGACGCTGGCATATGAATGGATAAATAAAAATCCTGACGACGAAATAACGATTATAGACAAAGAGCCTCACGAGGCTTTTCACGCAAGCGGTAAAAATAGCGGGGTTTTACATGCCGGATTTTATTATTCCAGCGATTCTTTGAAAGCGAAACTGACTGCCGAAGGCAACAGGCTTATGAAAGAATTTTGCTATTCAAACGGTATCGGTGTCAATGAAACGGGCAAGCTGGTAGTCGCTAAAAACGAAGATGAAATCAAAACACTTCACGAACTTGCAAAAAGAAGCATTGCCAATAACGCGGGAGCGTATTTAATTACCGAAAAAGAAGCCGAAAAAATAGACCCGAACGCCAAAACATACAAATTTGCCCTTTATTCTCCAAATACCGCTACGGTAAATCCCAGGGAAGTATGCTCGGTATTAAAACGAAAGCTTGAAGAAAAAGGTGTGAAATTCGTATTTAATACGCCTTATGAAAAATATAATCAAAGCTATGATTTTTTAATAAACGCCGCAGGTCTTTACGCCGATAAAATAGCCCATCAAAACGGAGTGGGGCTTGAATATACGATGCTGCCGTTTAAAGGCTTATACAGAAAATATCTCGGAAGCGACAGGATAAAAACGCAGATTTATCCCGTGCCTAACATTAAAAATCCGTTTTTGGGAGTCCATTTCACGCTTATGGCGGATAACACCATTAAAATAGGGCCTACGGCGATACCTGCGTTTTGGAGGGAAAACTATACAATGACGAGCAGGTTTAGTTTCAGAGAAATGATAGAAATTTTATCTCTTGAAGCAAAACTGTTTATTAAAAATTCATTCGGTTTCAGAGATCTGGCGCTGTATGAGATGAGATACTATATCCCAAGCAACCTTATAAACGAAGCTAAAAAGCTGGTTAAAAATTTAAGAGGCGAATTTAAACCTATGACATCGGGAATCAGGGCGCAGCTGCTTAACAAAAACACAAACGAGCTTGTTATGGACTTTCTGGTTGAGAGAAAAGAAAACCAGATTCATATATTAAACGCCGTAAGTCCTGCTTTTACAGCGAGCTTTGCGTTTGCTAAATATGTGCTTGAAGAATTGATAATGGAGAATTGAGAATGAAGAATGGAAAAATGTAGTTTCAGAAAAATTGCAAATTTTTTGGGCACAGAGAGTGTATGGCAGAATACCTGTAACCATTTAAAAACCGGACAAATAACCATAACAAATATACTAATAACCAACATATGAAAGGAAAACATGAAAACAATAGTGCTTGTTAAAGACGGAGAACTTGCCGATTATCCCGCGGATATTTTAGTAAACGGGGAAGTAAGAAAAAGCTATAATCTTGAATTTGAATGTGAAAAACTTGGAATTAAGATGGTAATAGGGCGTTCGATGCCTTCGGATGTAATTAAAAAACTCAGGGATAATGGTATAATATTTATGAAAATAAATTCTTTAGAAGAGCTTGAAGATTTGGATTTAGATATAACATTTCCGGATGAATTTAAAAACAGACGCGGATGGAAATGCGGTAAAAAAGGATTTTAAATGGAAAAACTAAATAAAGCAATAGAAAAAATAAAAAATGACAAATCATTAAACGATTTTGAAAAAGAAAACGCAATAAATCATTTAAAAGAATGGTATGAAGAGAAAAAAAGTATTTCATATATAGAAGAAAAACTGGAAGAAATATGGGAAAAAATTCTTCCGATTTTAAATGAAGCGGGGCTTATTTAACGGATTACGATAGATTTTATTTCCGTCATGTCTTCAATGGCATATTTAGGACCTTCTCTTCCGATGCCTGAGAGTTTGACTCCTCCGTAAGGCTGGATGTCAAATCTTAAAGTCGGAATGTCGTTTATTATAACTCCTCCCGCTTCAAAGTCGTCAATGGCCCTGTTCATCAGATCCACTCTGTTGCTGAACATTGAAAACTGAAGTCCGTATGGAGAATCGTTCATTTTTTCTACGGCTACTTCATAGGAAGGAACTTTTACCAAACTTACAATTGGAGCAAAGACTTCTTCGCATACAACGTTCATATCATCGGTTACGTCGGCCAATATGGTAGGTGAGAGTATATTGCCTTCCCTTTTGCCTCCGGCTATTATTCTCGCACCTTCGTTTACGGCGCTTTGAATCCATTTTTCGGCTCTTATTGCAGCTTCTTCATTAATTAACGGTCCCATAAACGTATCTTCTTCAAACGGGCTTCCGACTTTAAGTTTAGAAGCTTCAATGCCAAGTTTCACCGCAAATTCTTCATATATTTTTTCATCTACGTATATTCTCTGCAGTGATATACATACCTGTCCGCTGTTTGCAAACGCTCCTATTGCGCAGCGCTTGGCTGCCCAGTCCAGGTCCGCCGTGCTTTCCACAAACGTAGCGGCGTTTCCTCCGAGTTCAAGCGTTACTTTTTTAATTCCTGCGCTTTGAAGTATTATTTTACCCACAGGTACACTTCCCGTAAAAGATATTTTTCTCGGAATCGGGCTTGTAACAAGAGCGCTTCCGACCTCGGCATCTCCGTATACGACGCTTAAAGCGTCTTTTATCGCGTATTTACTTTCTATAAAAAGTTTAGCAAAAGCGTATGCGGTATAAGGGGCTTCGGGAGTAGGTTTGAGCACCACGCTGTTTCCGGCTACCAGAGCGGGGGCAAGTTTGTGGGCTACGAGGTTCAGAGGGAAATTAAAAGGTGTAATCGCAACCACAACGCCTACAGGCACTCTTTTATAAAACGCGGTAGTTTTAAATCCGCTCTCAGTTGCATCCGTAGGTATAGTTTCACCTACTATTCTGTAGCCTTCCGCCGCACAGATTCTAAGGTTTTCTATACATCTTTGAACTTCCACTTTTGACTGGGAGATAGGTTTAGCCACTTCAAGCGTTATATATTCGGCAAATTCGTCTTTTCTTTTTTCAAGTCTGTCTGCGACATCTTCAATCCATGCTATTCTTTGATGAAGCGGCGAATTTTTAGTGTTTTTGAAAGCCTCTTTTGCGGTTTCAAGGGCTTTTTTTGCATCATCAGCGCTGCATTTTACATATTTGCTGGTTACTTTTTTGGTGTAAGGATTTACTATTTCTCCAAGCTCTCCGTCAAATTCTTTTGAGCCTATCAGTTTTTTGGCTATCAGTTCCATTTTTGCTCCTTATAGGGTTGTAAAAGTTGTATTTATAGTAATAATATCAAATTTTTGATAAAATTAGCCCAAAAAAGGATATATAATAATGAATGAAGCAAAACTGATTTGGATGGATGGCGAGTTTATTCCTTGGAATGACGCTAAAGTTCATGTTTTAACTCATACCCTGCATTACGGAAACGGTGTTTTTGAAGGAACAAGAGCTTATCAGACAGAAGACGGTCTGGCTATCTTCAGACTGCAGGATCATACGAAAAGACTTATAAATTCGGCAAAAATAGTAAAAATCGATGTTCCTTTTTCTCAGGAAGAGCTTGAAGAAGCACAGCTTGAACTGCTAAGAAAAAATGATTTTAAAGGAAACGTTTACATCAGACCTCTTATATTTTTAGGTTACGGTAAAATGGGTCTTTATCATATCGGCGCACCTGTTCATGTTGCGATTGCCGCATGGGAGTGGGGTGCATATCTTGGAGAAGAAGGACTTGAAAACGGAATCAGGGTAAAAGTTTCTTCTATTACAAGAAATCCGGTAAAGGCGAATTTTGGAAAAGCAAAAGCGGTTGCCAATTATTTAAATTCGCAAATGGCTAAATACGAGGCTATTGAAGCGGGATATGAAGAAGCGCTGATGCTTGATGACGAAGGGTTTATTGCCGAAGGAAGCGGTGAGTGTTTCTTTATAGTAAGAGACGGTGTGCTGATCACTCCTCCAAACGACAACTCACTTGAGTCAATCACTCAGGCAACTGTACTTGAACTTGCAAGGGAAAGAGATATTCCGGTTGAGAGAAGAAGAATTACAAGAGATGAAGTTTATATTGCCGATGAGGCGTTTTTTACAGGAACCGCTGCTGAAGTTACTCCAATCAGAGAGGTTGACGGAAGAATTATCGGAAGCGGTAAAAGGGGAGAAATTACAAAAGAACTTCAAGAAGCTTATTTTGACGTTGTTTACGGAAGAGATAAAAGCTATAAACATTATTTAACACATATATAATAAAAAAAGGTTAAAATCTCAAATAAGAGATTTTTAATCTTAATTTACAAATAAAAAGGAATTTAATGCCAGCAGATTTAAATGGATGGATGAACGATAAAAATAACAATAAAAACGAAAATAAGTTTGAACCTCCCAAGTTTGAGCCTCCTAAATTTATTCAGGGGAACAGCGGTTTCGGAATTATAATAATAGCTGCTATATTTATAATAGGCCTGCTTTTTAAACCGTGGGTTGTAATTAATTCTGGAGAAGTCGGTATTTTGGCAACTACAGGTAAATTTGAACAAAAACCTTTAATGCCGGGACTTCATTTTTTTGTACCAGTAATACAAAAAGTATATGTAGTGGATACTAAAGTTCATATGATTAATTATAAAAGAATAAGCAATGAAGCAGGAAGCATGGCGGACAGATACGGCACTATAAAAGTATATCCTGCTATTAACGTGCTTGACGCAAGAGGACTTCCGATACTAGTTGAGCTTTCGGTAAGCTACAGACTAAATCCGAACGAAGCAGCCTATACGCTTGAAACATACGGTAAAAACTGGGAAGATAAAATAATCAATCCTATGGTAAGGGATGTGGTCAGAAACGTTATTGGCAAATATCCGGCTGAAGAACTGCCTGTAAAAAGAAACGAAATAGCAACTTTAATAGAAGCGAAAATGAGAGAACAGCTGGCGAAACTTCCTCATAAACCTGTTATTTTCGAAAGTTTTCAGTTAAGGGATATAATTCTTCCTCAAAACATTAAAACGCAAATTGAAAGAGTGCAGATTGCCAAACAGGAAGCCGAAAGAGCAAAATACGAAGTATTAAGAGCAAAACAGGAAGCTGAGAAAAAAGCGGCGATTGCATTAGGTAACGCTCAGGCTAAAGAAATAGAAGCAAAAGGTAAAGCGCAGGCTATGCTTATAGAATCAAAAGCTCAGGCACAGGCGAATAAAATTATAAGCGAATCATTAACCTCGAATTTGCTTAAATTAAAAGCTTTAGAAGTTCAAAAACAGTTTAATGAAGCTCTTAAAGTGAATAAAGACGCTAAAATTTTCTTAACTCCAGGCGGGGCGGTACCTAATATTTGGATGAATATTGACGATAATAAAAAAGTAATATCTACAAATAAATAAGGATTATGATGGTAGATTTCGAAAAAAGCGGGGGTCTTGTTCCTGTTATTGTTCAGGATGCGGATACTAACGAAGTGTTAATGCTGGCTTATATGAATGAAGAAGCTTTAAAACTTACCCAACAAACGGGATATGCTCACTATTTTTCAAGAAGCAGAAATAAACTTTGGAAAAAAGGTGAAAGCAGCGGACATACGCAGGAAGTAAAAGATATATTAATAGACTGTGACAATGATACGATTTTGCTGAAAGTAAAGCAAAACGGAGTGGCCTGCCATACTGGAAGAAAGTCCTGTTTTTTTACAAAACTCGACTCAAATGAAATAATATTGGACAAAGTAAAAGAAATAGAGTATAATTTCATCGACGAACTCTATCATACTTTACTTGATAGAAAAAATGCTAATCCTGAAACTTCATATGTTTCTTCATTATACCACAAAGGTGAAAATTCACTTCTTAAAAAAGTAGCGGAAGAAGCGGCGGAGTTTTGTTTTGCAGTTAAAGATAATGACAAAAAAGAAATTATTTATGAAGCGGCGGATCTCGCTTTTCATACATTAATTGCATTAGCTTTAAAAAATATTCATCCGGAAGCCGTTTTGGAAGAACTTAAAAGAAGAGAAGGCGTAAGCGGGATAGAAGAGAAAAGGAACAGAAAAAAATGATGATTCCTTATTTCACTATACTTCACTGGCTGGACATAGTTTTCTTTTTAGTTTTATTTATATTTTTAATAATAGTATCCATAAAAGCTGCCGGTAATAACAATAAACTGCTATTGAGTATGATATTTGCTTCGTTTGTAGTTACTGCTTTCGGGGCGGTATTAGGGCTTGCCATTTTGGAAAAATATACCAAAAAAGCCGAGCTTTTAAACGTAAAGCAAAGAAGAGTTTTGATCAATGAAACGTTAGTTTTAAAAGGTAGAGTTAAAAATATAGGTAAATTTAAAATAAACTATTGCAAACTGGAAATAAAACTGGTTAATAACGGCTGGGGCGGAGGATTTACCAAAGGAACATTTTTTAAACCGGGAGGTTTGAATATATTCGGAAGCAAAGATAAAAGACAGTCCAGACCTAATACTATTAAAGCGACTAGAGTGATAATAAAAGACGGACTGTTGCCTGGAGAAGTTAAAAACTTTTCGGCAATTATCCCTTATCCTCCATATTTTAAAAACACTTACTTAAACTATAAACTCTACTGCCATTAATTTAGCTTTAAAATAGCTATATAGATAAGTTGTGAAGTTATGAAGCGTATGCTTCAAGGTAAAACAGCACAGTTGTAAATATAACAATATAATAAAATAAGGAAAAAAATGACATTTACAGATTTTAATTTAAAAAAAGAATTATTAAGAAGATTGGAAGAAATCGGTTTTGAGAAACCAAGTCCGATTCAGGAAAAAGCGATTCCTGCAGTATTAGAAGGAAGAGATATCGTAGCTCAGGCCCAGACGGGTACAGGGAAAACTGCGGCATTCGGTCTACCTATACTTAATATGCTTAAAAAAGGTCAAAAAGCATTAATTATTACACCAACCCGTGAACTTGCAATTCAGGTAAGCGAAGAGATTTTCAGATTCGGAAAATATCTCGGAATTCATACTGCAACAGTTTACGGAGGAAGCAGCTATTCAAGACAGATTAATCATATTAAAAATTCGGAAGTAATCGTAGCGACTCCCGGAAGACTTATAGATCTTTTAAGCAGTGGTAAAATCGATATAGCACCTGAATACGTAGTGCTTGACGAAGCGGATGAAATGCTTGATATGGGATTTTTGGACGATATTAAAGAAATTTTCAAATACGTTCCGAGCAGCAGACAGACACTGTTATTCAGCGCCACTATGCCAAAACCGATTTTAAGTCTTGCCCAGACAATTTTAAAAGAACCTGAATTTATTCAGATTACCAAAAAAGAAGTTACAAACGAAAATATTAAAGAATATTTTTATGTGATTGACGAACATGAAAGAAACGACGCTTTAATAAGACTTATCGATTATAAACAGCCTAGCAAGGCTATCGTTTTTTGCAGAACTAAAAAAGACGTTGATTTAGTAGCTGAATTTTTAAGCGGTGTAGGATTTGACGCAAAAGGTCTTCACGGAGATATGGACCAAAGAAAAAGAGAAGAGGTTATAAGAGGATTTAAAGGCAACAGAATCGAAATCCTTGTAGCTACAGATGTTGCGGCAAGAGGACTTGACGTAAACGACGTAACACACGTATTTAACTATCACTTACCGCTAGATCCTGAAAGTTACGTGCATAGAATCGGAAGAACAGGAAGAGCCGGCAAAGAGGGTATGGCGATATCGCTTGTAACGCCTCATGAATTCAGAGCTTTAAGCAAAATTCAGAAAATTTCTAAAATAGAACTTAAAGAGGTTCCGACTTTAAGCGACGTTAAAAATACAGAAATTCAAAAAATTATGGAAAAAATCAGCAGTATTAAGCCTAATGACAAATCAATTGAAATTGTTGAAGTATTGCAAAATGATTTTGACCTGTTTACTATTGCGACAAAATTTGCAAGCATGCTTTTTGAAAAAGAAGCCGACGGAAAAGAGAGAATCGGTAAAAGTCTGAATGAAGCCAAAAGACTTATTGAAAGAAGTAAAAATTCAAAAGGCGGAAACGACAGAGACAAAAAAAGAGGAAGAAGAGGAAACTTCAGAGGCGGTAGATCAGGCGGAAGAGGCAGAAGAAGATAAATACTTCTTTTTCTCTTTTTTGTCTATATAAAGTGTCTGTCACTATTTAATTTTGAATATTGTGTACAGTGTATCATTTAGCTTTATTTATGTTTTTAAAATTAAGATTTATTATGATTAGCATATATATATAATAAAGTATATGTGCTTTATTAAGAAAAAAGAGTAAAAATTAAGGAGCGGGATTATTTTTTTTTCAGTACGTGTTTATCAAGTTTGACACAGCTGAAAATACCTTCAAAAACTTTTATTTCGTTTATGGTTCCTACGACTTTTATCTCTTCTTTTCTTTTTTCTTTCATAATAACTTCACTTACAAATTCCACTACGTCTCCGACTTTTACAGGAGCCATAAATTCGCATTGACTTCTTACAAGCACTACAAAAGGATCGTTAACTGTCGCCATCGCGCAAAAATCAGCCGCTCCGAATGTAAAACCTCCGTGTATAAGACCTTCTTCGTCAACAGCCATATCTTCAGTCGCTTCCAGTCTGACTTTTGCGCTTTCTTCACCTATTTCAATTAACTGTCCGAATTTTTTATTAAATTTTAAATGGGTATTTAATTCTTGAGTTTCCATTTTTTTCTCCTATATAAAATTATATTTAATTTTTTTTCAGTAACTGCTGTGTTATTTTATCTAAATCTTTTTGTATAAATAAGGGATCATACCTTTTCATAAACGGATGCGATATTTTAAAATACTCATTTTCATCAAAAAGATTTACCGCATATGTATAGTTTATGTTGGTTGTCTCCAGATAGTGCTTATTAAGAAGAAAATCGTTAATCATTCCGAGATTTGAGCCTATTACCAGTAAAAGTTTCGCATTAAAAAAACTTAAAAAATCTATCATTTTAAAGCTGTCGGTTACAGGCACAAGCACTCCGCCCGCGCCTTCTATAAGCAGTATGTCGCATAACGGGTTTATTTTATCGTAGGCTTTTTTTATTTTGTCGAAATCGACTTTACCGCTGACAATAGGGGCCGCAGGCAGAGTATGCTGAACGGGAACTATATCATCTATTGTAAGCGCATTAAGTAACGGATTAAGCTCCTTTGCTTTTTCAAACAGTTTTAGCCCGTCTTGAGGAAAATTTTCAACTCCTGTTTCTATGGGTTTCATTACGCCTATTTTATACCCTTTTTGAGCTAAATATTCCATTAGTAAAAGTGTGGAATGTGTTTTTCCTTTACCTGTGTTGTTTGCGGAAATAAAAATATTCATCATCTGCCTTTAATAAAAAAGTGTTATAATAATTATAACAGAGGTTTTATACGGAAGGATTCAAATGAGAAAAAAGATAGGTTTTTTAGAAGCGTTCAGCATCGGTGTCGGCGGAATGGTTGGAGGCGGTATTTTTGCCGTTTTGGGACTTACGATTGATTTGGCAAAAGGTGCGGCTCCGATTGCTTTTTTGGTTGCAGGGATTATTGCCCTGATTACTTCATATTCATATGTAAAACTCTCAATTGCCTATCCGAGCGAAGGCGGAAGTATAGAATTTATAGTTCAGGCGTTTGGAAATAATCTTTTTTCATCGGTTATAAACAATCTGCTGCTGATGAGTTATGTGATTATGCTCAGCCTCTATGCGTATGCGTTCGGAAGCTATGCGAGCGCTCTTTTTATGGGCAAAGAGGTGCTGTGGTTTCATAAACTTATGGCGAGCAGCGTTATAGGAATTTTTGTACTTATAAATTTAATGGGAGCTTTTTTAACGGGAAAAGCTGAAGATTTAATGGTGTTTATAAAAGTTACGATTCTTTTGGTGTTTGTAGCGGTCGGTATATTTACCGCCGATTTTCACAGACTCTCACCCGAATACTGGGAAAGCGGTATTAAAATAATTACCGGGGGGCTGATAATATTTTTGGCTTACGAAGGGTTTGAACTGATAGCAAACACGGCAAAAGACGTTGAAAATCCTGAAAAAACTCTGCCAAGAGCTTATTACAGCGCTGTTTTGTTTGTAATATTTTTGTATGTGACTATCGCGATAGTTACAGTCGGAAACGTAAGTTTTGAAGAGGCAAAAAAAGCCCAGGATTACGTATTAGCCATAGCTACCAAGCCGTTTTTCGGTCAGGCGGGCTTTATTGTCATTTCGGCAGCCGCTCTGCTTTCTACGGCAAGCGCAATAAACGCAACGCTATACGGAGGGGGAAGAGTTGGGTATCTGGTAGCGAAACTTGGAGAGCTTCCCAGCGAATTTGCCAAAAAGGTAAAAGCCGGATATGAGGGAATGATAATTTTAGGACTGCTTTCTGTTATATTCGCGATATCGTTTAACGTTGAGAATATATCAGTTGCTGGAAGTTTCGGATTTTTAATCATATTCGGTCTTGTTAATTATGCAAATCTGAAATTACGAAAAATAACAAAATCAAATTTTGTCGTTCCTTTTATAGGTACTTTATCTTGTTTTATTGCCGCGGCAGTTTTGATTGGATATAATTTTTACAATTCGCCGGAAAGTCTGGTAAGCAGCGCTCTTGTAATAGTGTTTGTTATACTGTTCAGTTTTATTTATTACAGACTGGGTGAAAAAATGCAAAGTATTCTTGATGAAGATTTGAGAAAGGGAATGAATGGCTGACGATTTAGAAAAAACCGAAGAGCCCACCCCCAAGAAAATTGAAGATGCAAGAAAAGAGGGCAATGTCCCTAAATCAATGGAAACAAGCGGTTTTATCGTTCTGTTTGTGGCAATTATAGTAATAATATTTTATCTTAAATATATTACGTTTTACCTTGAGAGGTTTTACAGGTATTATACTTCTTTTGAGGGAGTGGAGCTTACCAAAAACCTGGTGTTTGAAATTATGATTAATTCCGTTTTGAATTTTTTTATTTTAATGGCTCCGCTTTTCGGTGCGGTAGTTTTGGCCGGAATACTCGGAAACGTCATGCAGTTCGGATTTTTGTTTACTACAAAACCGATTACGCCTTCTTTTGACAAAATTAATCCGATAAAAGGAATAAAAAGGCTGTTTTCTGTCAAAACACTTGTAGAAGGCGTTAAAATGACACTAAAGGTTGCGGTGGCTTTTATCGTTGGCGGCTGGCTGTTTATGAAGTTTTTAAACGAAATACCGAAACTGGAGCTTATGAGTTTTTTTGAACAGCTGAAATGGTTTGAAGAAAAAGCTATGGTTATAGTATTTGCCATGCTTGCCGTTTTTCTGGTGTTTGCCACTATTGATTTTATATATCAGAGATATACGTATAAAAAATCTCTGCGTATGAGCAAGCAGGAAATAAAAGACGAATATAAACAAACCGAAGGTAATCCGGAAATAAAAGCCAAAATAAGACAGCTTCAAAGAGAAATGGCTAAAAAAAGAATGATGAGCGAAGTACCCAAAGCCGATGTCGTCATCACAAACCCGACGCATTACGCCGTAGCTATAAGGTACGACAAAACCAAAGACGAAGCACCTAGGGTAATAGCAAAAGGCGTAGACAATCTGGCTATAAAAATAAAAGAAATAGCCAGGGAACATGATATAATGATTGTCGAAAACCCGCCGTTGGCAAGGGAACTATACAAACTCGTCGAAATTGACGAACTTATACCTCAAAAACTTTATAAAGCCGTTGCGGAAGTGTTGGCGTTTGTTTATAAGGCAAAAGGGAAGGTTTAATCAATGGACAATTGAGAATTGAGAATTAAAAAAGCGGGGTCCCTGAAAAGTCGTAAGACTTTTTGAGTGAAGAGAGAATTGAGATAGTGCCAGACTCTGGTAAGCAAACATTTACCTACAAATATATTAATATATTAATTTACCAATATACCAGTTACTTCAAATAGCTCAGTAACTTTAATAACCATCCGCGGTTATAAATGCTATAATTTCAACAAAAAGGCTTTATAATGGATATATATAAACAGATATGGAAAGAAATAGAAAAAGCCGATAATATAATGCTTATAGCACATATAAATCCGGACGGCGACGCACTTGGAAGTTCGCTCAGTTTATATCCCGTTCTTAAAAAAATGGGTAAAAAAGTGACTGTATTCAACGCAACAAAACCTCTGCCCCAGTATCTGGATTTTCTGCCGAATTTCAATAAAGTAACCAATAATCTGCCTAAAAAAATAGATCTTACAATTTCTTTTGACTGCGGCAGTTTTGACAGACTGGGACTCGAAGAAAAACCTTCTTTTTTAATAAATATCGACCATCATGTATCAAATACAAAATACGGTGATATAAACTTGATAGAACCTGATTATGCTTCGACTTCACAGGTTGTATATGATATTTTAAAAGCAAACGGCATTGAAATAGACAAAGACAGCGCACTTTGCATATATACCGCTCTTGTGACTGATACGGGGAGTTTTCAGTATGAAAGCGTAAACGACAGGGTGTTTGAATGTGCGGCCGATCTTGTAAGATGCGGAGCCGAGCCCGATTACGTAGCTAAAATGCTTTTCCAAAGAGACAGACTCTCACGCCTGAGGCTTCTGGCAAAAGCTTATGAAACGATAGAACTGTGCTGCGACGGGAAAGTCGCATTTGTAGAAGTTACTAAAGAGATGATGGAAATAACCGGGGCCATTAAAGACGATACCGATACGATAGTCAACAGTGTCAGGGCTTTGGCGCCTGTTGAGGTTGCATGTATGTTAAGAGAAGATGATGAAGGTATAAAAGTGTCTTTAAGAAGCAAAAATTACGCCGATGTCAGCAAAGTGGCAGTTAAACACGGCGGAGGCGGACATATCAGGGCCGCGGGAGCCACAATAAGAGATGAATTTGATTTTGAAAAAGTAAAAAATATTTTAAAAGAAGATTTAAAAGAGATAGTTTAAGGTATTAACCTCAAATTAACCACTCTTATGTACAATTTTGTTAAAAAGGACGGTTATGAAAAAATTATGGATTTTGATTTTACTTTTAATCGCGGGCGGAGCCGGATTTGTTTATTTTTCACCTATGTTTGAAAAAGTTCCGCCTACCATTAAAATAGAAAGCAACGGATATACCAATCTGAAAAAACCTTTAAAAATAATATTGGATGATGCTTCGGGTATAAAATATTACCGTGTAACCATGATAGCCGGCGGTAATGTAAGCGAGCTTGCGACTCTTACGAATCCTTCTATGGGTAAAGAGGTTGTTTTAAATATTAAGCTTCCTGAGACAAACGCAAAAGAAATTAAAATAAACGTTGTGGCTGTTGATAATTCAAAATGGCATTTTTTTGCGGGTAACGAAGCGAAAAAAAGCATTACGCTTCAGGTTGATACAACTCCCCCTATGACGGAGATTATTAACAATTCATATGCTATCGGAAACGGAGGAAGCGCGGCTGCCGTAGTTAAAGTGGCAGATAAAAACCTGAAATATACGTATATTTTGGTAGACGGTAAATATAAATTTAAACTAACACCGTTTGTAAAAAAAGATTATTATGCGGCGATTATAGCATGGCCTGTATATGAAAAAACATTTGACGCGGAACTTGTTGCTGAAGATAAAGCCGGAAATGTGGTAAAAGAACATATTCCATATTACTGGAGAACGTATAAATATCCTAAATCAAAAATAACTATCAGCGACAGATTTATAAATACGGTGGCAAAAAGAGTTTTGGAAAAAATGAATCTTTCAATTCCTAACGATCCTGTTGCTATTTTTAAAAAAATAAATGAAACTGTAAGAAAAATGAATGAAACGGAAATTCATAACATTACATCAAAAGTTTATGAAAACAAAATAAACGGATTTTCAATAGCCAGATTCAATCCGTTGCCTGGAAGCGCCGTAAGAGCGTACTTTGGAGAAAAAAGATCATATTACTATAAAGGTAAAAAAATATCTTTTGCTATTCATAAGGGAATAGATCTTGCTAAGATAAAAAGAGCCAAAATATATTCAAGCAATTACGGAAAAGTCACTGCGGAAAAATATCTGGGAATTTACGGTAATGTTTTAATCGTATACCATCAGCTCGGACTTTATACATTATACGCCCATACGTCTGTTTACAACGTAAAAGTCGGGGACAGCGTAAGCAGAGGTCAGGTAATAGCCAGAACGGGAGCAACCGGAGCGGTATTCGGAGATCATCTGCATTTCGGTGTTTATGTTCAGGGTTATGCGGTGAACCCTTTTGAATGGATAGACCCTAATTGGATAAGATTAAATATTACAGATGTGATTAACGGAGCTAAAAAAATTATAAACAAATAATTTTAGAGGAGAAAAATTTTGAGGCAGAAAACTATAAGGGTTTTTGAGGCAGATAATTTTGACAATTTAAAAAAAGTGGTGGAAAGTAAATACGAGCTTGTTAAAAACCACTATTTTTTATTAAAGTCTCATAATAAAGAAATAGAAGAGTTTCTAAAAAACAAAAAACTTCCTTTTTTTATACTCAACTCGGATAGTTTTACTCCTGAAAAGGAAATAACGCCTCAAATAAAAGTGATAGAAAAAGAAATTGTAAAAAAAATTAAATCCAAAACCGTTATTTATGATAAAATTATACGTAGCGGAGAAGAGATTAAAAGCGAAGATAATTTAATCTTTTTAAACAGAATAAATGCCGGGGCTAAGATATACAGCAGCGGCAGTATAGAAATTTTTGACGAATGTGAAGGCAGGGTTGTCTGCGAGGGCGATTATATAATCGTTAAGAAAAACGTCAAGGGGACGATTATATTCAAAGGTGCCGATATCGGAACCGTTGATAAGCTAACTTTATTTTCCGTTAATATGAAGAAGGTTTTAGAATGAAACAAAGAACAATCAAAAGAGCCGTAGAAGCCATAGGTATAGGTTTGCACAAAGGAGTGCCTGTCAAACTCAGACTTGAACCGATGGGTGAAAACAGCGGTATAGTTTTTTACAGAAGCGACAAAGGGGTTAGTATACCTTTAAAGCCGGAATATGTCGTTGATACCAAAATGGCTACGGTAATAGGCAGCGAAGGCGCCGTAGTTTCAACTATCGAACATTTAATGAGCGCCGTTTACGCTTTCGGGATAGACAATTTAAGAATCGTGGTGGATAATGACGAAGTTCCTATTATGGACGGAAGCGCCGTGAGTTTTGTTATGATGATAGAAGAAGCGGGAGTTAAAGATTTAGACGCTCCTAAGCAGTTTATGAGAATAACAAAAGAAGTTGAAATAACAGACGGTGAAAAATTTGCAAAAATCAAACCTAACGAAAAAATAGATTTCGATTTTGAAATAAATTTCGACCATCCTGTTATCGGAAATCAGAAATATAAATTTAATTTTTCTACCAAAAATTACGTTGAAGAAATTGCAAGAGCAAGAACGTTCGGATTTTTAAAAGAAGTGCAGTATTTAAGAAGTATAGGTCTGGCTCTTGGAGGCAGCCTTGAAAATGCGATTGTTCTTGATGATAAAAAAATATTAAACGATTCTTTAAGATTTGAAGACGAGTTTGTAAGACATAAAATATTGGACGCTATCGGAGATATGAGCCTTTTAGGGGCTAATTTTATCGGTAGTTATGAAGCAAAAGCGAGCGGGCATCATTTAAATCACCTGCTTACAAAAAAAGTACTGGCTGAAAATGCTTATGAAATAGTTACATTCGAAAAAGAAGGGGAAAAAGCGGTTGCAAAAGCCTTTAGTTGATATTGTTGCAGTTGTTATTTCAAAACCTATGCTTATAGGCGTTTATAAAAATTCACAATTATCGGAAACCATTCAAAAAGAGGGAATGACAAGCGATGTTCTTCCCGAAGTTTTTGACGAACTCTTAAAAAAGTATGAAATAAACTCCATTTCGTATTCGAAAGGGCCGGGGTCGTTTATGGCGATAAAACTGGCTTATGTCTTTTTTAAAACCCTCTCTATTACGAGAAATATCAGACTTTTTGCTCAAGACGGATTTTATTTTAACGGCAACACTCCCATAAAAGCAGTCGGAAACAGTTATTTTGTAAAAAAAGAAGGTATAATTACACTAAAAAAAGATGAAACTCCAGGTACGTTTCATCTGCCAAAGAGGCTTGAACTGAATGAGATGAGTGAAGACGTCGAGCCTCTGTATATTTTAAAAGCAGTGTAAGAAGGGTTTTAATGGTAATAACGGTTCCCGCAACTAGCGCAAATTTAGGTTCTGGATTCGATACGCTTGGTTTGGCGCTGAATTTAAGAAATGAAATAGAAATAACGAAAAGCGAATATACGAATATAGAAATTTACGGGGAAAACGCGGAATATTTAAGAACGCTGAAAAGAAATTATTTTGTAGAAATATTCAGCGACCATTATAAAAATTTAACTGGAAAAGAAGACAGTTTCAGATTTAAATTTAATAATAAAATTCCTCTCTCGAGAGGACTCGGAAGCTCATCAGCGGTAATAATAGCCGCAATTACCGCGGCATACGAAATGGCGCAGGTGCCTTATAAAAAAGACAGAATTATAAATCTGGCCCTTCAGTACGAACCGCATCCGGACAATATTACACCTGCAGCTTTAGGCGGATTCTGCGTTGCGAAACTTAGAAAAAACCGTGTATATTTTTTAAAAAAATTCATTCCGACTTATTTAAGGGCTGTGGTTGTTATACCAAACAGGACAATTTCCACTCAAAAAAGCAGGAATGCACTGAAATCTCATTATTCGCTTAAAGATATAGTTACCAATATATCAAGTTCGTCAATGATTACGGCCGCGTTTTTCAGTGAGAAATTTGAAATATTAAGAAACGTGGTTGAAGACAAGATACATCAGGAAAACAGAATGAAAGCGGTCCCTGAACTTTTTAAAGTCAGGGAAATTGCTCTCAGAGAAGGTGCGCTTATGTCGACTTTAAGCGGCAGCGGTTCGACGTTTTTCAATCTTGCGTATAAAGACGACGCATACAGTATATATAATGTGCTAAGAGATAATTTTAAAGATTTTACCGTTAAAATCTTACAATTTGACAATGTAGGAGTAAAAGTATACAATTAAATGGAAAATGTAAAGTGTAAAGTGAAAAATGTAAAAAAGCCTGTAAGAATGTGCATTGTCTGCCGCAACAGGTTTTTACAAAGCGATCTTTTTCGTTTACAGTGTGAAAATCAAAAGCTTATACCTTTTAAAGGGAAAGGCAGAAGTTTTTATGTATGCAAAGAGTGCGTAAACGAAAAAAAATTTGTAAATTATATATCTAAGATTTGCAAAACGGATAAAGAAAAAGCAAAATCTTACATTTTACATTTTCCATTTTACATTTAAAAAAAGGAGTTTACTTGAAGATAAAAGTATCAGTTGTTGCGAGAGAATTAGGATTAAAAGCGAAAGAGGTTGTCGATATTGCCAAAGAAATAGGGATAGATGCAAAAACCAGGGGTGAAATCACTCCTATGGAAGCTGCAAAAATTCAGGAATATTTTTTAAATGCCGGCAAAGAGAAAAAGACTCAGGAGAAAAAACCGGAAGAAGTTAAAAAACAAGAAGTTAAGGAAGAAAAACCTCAAAGAAGAAGAAGAGGAAGAAGCAGTTTTAACGACCTTGTTAAAAAAACTCAAAAAGGCATAGAGGTTGTTAAAAAGGCAGAGCCTAAACCTGAAAAAACCGAAAAGCCTGAGAAAAAAGAAGAAGTTAAAAAAACTGAGCCTAGAATGGAAAAACCTAAACCTAAACCGAAACCGCAGCCGGCTAAAAAAAGAGAAGAAAAAGAGCTTCAGATTAATGTCGATTTAGCGGATATGGATGTTATTGAAGAAAACCAGGTAGAGCTTCTGGATCTTTATTTTAACGATATTAACATGAAAAATGACGATGAGCTTGAAGAAAAAGCAAAAACTAAAACTCAACAGCAAAAACAGAAAAAAACACAGCCCGTTAAGAGAAAAAAACCTAGTGAAGGCGGAATAACAAAAGAGGGCATCAAAAAAAGAAAGAAAAAAAAGAAAAAAGAGGCAGAAATCAAAACAATATCAATACCTAAAGAAGTAAGAGTTTATGAGTTTGCAGAAGCAATAAACAAACCTTTAGAAGAAGTAATCGAAGCTTTAAGAGAACTCGGCGAAGAAAGAGACAAAAACGACTTTTTAGGCGAAGAATATATTGAAACGCTGGCTGAAGAGTTTGAAGTGCCTGTTGAAGTTTATGATCCTTTGGCAGAATTTGATTATGTTAAAAAATACGATTCAGTGCAAGACGATGAAAAAGATTTGGTAGAAAGGCCTCCTATCGTAACAATTATGGGTCATGTAGACCACGGTAAAACATCACTCCTTGATAAAATCAGAAATTCTCGCGTAGCAGCAAAAGAGGCCGGAGGTATCACACAGCATATCGGTGCTTATATGGTAGAAAAAGACGGCAAAAAAATTACTTTTATCGATACTCCTGGACATGAAGCGTTTACAGAAATGAGAGCAAGAGGTGCCGAAGTTACCGATATAGCCATTATCGTTGTTGCGGCAGACGACGGGGTTATGCCACAGACAAGAGAAGCGATATCACATGCTCAGGCGGCGGAAGTTCCGTTTATTGTGGCTGTTAACAAAATAGACAAACCTCAGGCAAATCCTGATTTGGTTAAATCGCAACTGGCCGAAATGGGAATTACGCCTGTAGAATGGGGCGGAGAGTATGAATTTGTAAACGTATCGGCAAAAACCGGAGAGGGTATAGACGACTTACTTGAAACTATTCTGCTTCAGGCTGAAATGATGGAGCTTAAAGCCAATCCGAAAAGAAAAGCGAAAGCCGTTGTAATTGAAAGCAGAGTGGAAAAAGGAAAAGGACCTGTTGCTACTATAATAGTTAAAAACGGTACGCTTAAAAAAGCAGACAGTTTTGTATGCGGTAAAACATACGGAAGAGTAAGACTAATCGTTGACGATCTCGGCAAACAGAAAAAAGAGGTAAAACCTGGAGAACCTGCGGAAATTACGGGATTTGACGAAGTGCCTATGGCAGGTGATGTCCTTGTGGCGGTCGAAAGCGACAAAGAAGCAAAAGAAACGGCTGAAAAATGGAAAACTTTCTTAGAAGAAAGAGAAAAATCAAAATCAACAAAAGCGACTCTTGAAGATCTGCAGAAAATGATACTCGAAGGCGAGCTTAAAAAACTTCCTGTTATTATCAAAGCCGATACTCAGGGAAGTGTTGAAGCTATTAAAGGCAGCCTTGCAAAACTTAGAAATGAAGAGGTTAAAGCAGATATCATTCACAGCGATGTAGGCGCCATTACCGAAAATGACGTTATTTTGGCAAAAGCCAGCGAACCTCACGCTATTATTTTAGGATTTAATGTGCGTCCTACAAGCGGAGCTAAAAACAAAGCGAAACAAGAAGGTATTGAAATCAGAACGTATTCGATTATTTACGATTTGATAGATGACGTAAAAGAGCTTCTTTCAGGTCTTATGACGCCTAAAGTAACTGAAGAAGTAACTGCCACTATTGAAGTAAGAGACGTTTTCAGCGTTCCTAAAATAGGAACAGTTGCGGGATGTTACGTTCAGGACGGCGTTGTTCACAGAGGTGATTTTGTAAGAGTTATCAGAGACGGTGTGGTGATTTACGATTCTAAACTGGCCAGCCTTAAAAGATTTAAAGACGACGTTAAAGAAGTCGGAAAAGGCTTTGAGTGCGGTATTATGGTAGAAGGATACAATGACGTTAAAGTCGGAGATATTCTTGAAACGTATAAAAAAATCGAAGAAAAAGCTTCTTTTGAAGGATAATAATGGGCAAAAGTATTAAAGTCCAAAGAAAAGAGTCTGTTTTAAGGGAAATTATCCCTGAAGCTCTTTCACAAATGAACGACGGAAGAATAAGAGGCTTAAGCGTGGTAGATGTAGTATGTTCAAGAGACGGAAGCGACGCTAAAGTTTATCTTGAAAAAAGCTATCTGAACGATAAAGAGCAGCGTGCAAGTTTAAAGCAGCTTAAACAGGCCAGAGGCTACATTCAAAACTACTGTCTTAAAGCCACCGGATGGTTTAAAGTTCCTAATCTCAGTTTTACTTTTGACGAACTGCTTGAGCAGGAAAATAAAATGGAAGATCTGTTTAATAAAATATCTAAAAAAGATAAATGATTTTTGTAACGGATCTCGATAAAACACTCTTACGGAGTGATCTCTCGCTTAGCGAATTTACTAAAAATACCTGGAACTCCTTTCCTTTTTCTTTAACTATAGCAACCGCCAGGAGTTTTAAAGGCTCTACGACACTTTTAAACGGTCTAAACTTAAAACATCCTTTAGTTTTATTAGACGGTGCGATGATTGCCAGTCCTGAGGGAAAAATAATAAAGATTAACGATATAGATAAAAAAACCGGCGATGAAGTAATAAACATTATAGAAAAAGAGTTTGACGAAAGGCCTTTGATTGTAGGATTTGAAAATTTCGGAGACGAAAAATTTTTATATCCTAAGAAGATTAACAAATATCAAGAAGAACTGCTGCAAAACTATAAAAACGACAGCAGGGTTTTGAATATAGAAAATTTAAGGGCGTTAAAACATAATCTTAAGATGGTGTATTTAGGTGAGGAAGACGTTCTTAAAAGAATTGAAAAAAAAGTAAAAGAGCTTTTTAATTTGGAAACAAAACTAAGTAAAGACCCGTATATGGAGTGTTGGTTTTTGACGCTTTTACATCCTTTAGGAGACAAAGCGCATGCTTTAATGGAACTGGAGGAAATTATGCAAGTCGATAAAAAAAACGTAACGGTTTTCGGGGACAGTCTGAACGATATCGGCATGTTTGAATATGCGGGTAAATCCGTTGCCGTTAAAAACGCTCTTGATGAAGTCAAAAAAAGAGCGGATATAATCCTGCCGCATACAAATGACGAAGACGCCGTGGCAAAATATCTTTCTGAGTACATAAACTAAAACTTCAGAATATTTTTATAATCACTCAAAAATGATATAATTAAATAAAAAAGGGAATGAATGAACAGAAGCGAATTAAACGATATTATTAAAAATATTGTTGAAGATAACGGATGCGAACTTTATGATATAGACCTCAGCGAAGAGGGAGGTCATAAATATTTCAGAGTTTACATTACGAAACCAGGAGGAGTGAGTTTAAACGACTGTGCCAAAATAAACAATCTTATCTCTCCAATATTTGATATAGAAGACCCGGTTGAGGGAAAATATTTTCTTGAAGTAAGCTCACCAGGACTTGAGAGAAAACTCAGTAAGCCAGAGCATTTTGAAAAAAGTATCGGTGAAAAAGTAAAAATAACGACAAACGACGGAACCAAAATAAAAGGCGAGCTTAAAAGCTTTATTGATAATGTTGCTGAAATAGGCAAAGAAAAAGTAAATTTCGATGATATAAAAAAAGCAAAAACATATATTGAGTGGAATACTTACAAATACGAAGATAAATGAAAAGTGTAAAGTGAAAAATGAAGAATTACATGTTTGATCTGATTATAAACGAAGCATGGAAATATCAGTTTTTAACATATCCAAATCCTGCCGTAGGAGCAGCCGTAATAGTAAACAATCAGATTTTTACAGGCGTCCATAAAAAAGCGGGAGAACCCCATGCGGAAGTGAATGCGTTATGGAAAGCTTTTAGGGCTTTTCATAAAACGCCCGAATTAAAAACTTCACATGAAATACATGAATTTTTACTGCAAAACCATAAAGGCTTTTTTAATAATGCAAATGTTTTTGTAACGCTTGAGCCCTGTTCTCATATAGGAAAGACGCCTTCGTGTGCCAATCTTTTAAAACATCTTAAACCAAAAAGCGTAAATATCGGATGGCCGGATCCCGTAAAAGGGCACGGAGGAGGGGCGGAAATACTTAAAAATGCAGGGATTGATGTTGAAATATTAAACGATAAAAGATGTTTTGATTTAATAGAGCCGTTTATAAAATGGCAAAAAAGATTTGTGTTTTATAAACTGGCTCTGACAATGAACGGGGTAATTACCGGCGGATATATAAGCTCTGATAAATCACTTAATTGGGTTCATCAGGTAAGGGATAAAATAGATCTGTTGGTAATCGGAGGCAATACGGTCAGAATTGACAGACCGACCCTTGACGCCAGGAGAATAAACGGTAAAGCTCCGGATGTTTTAATATATTCCAAAAATGACGGTATTGAAAGGGATATCCCTCTTTTTAACGTAAAAAACAGGAAAGTTTTTATCGAAGAGACTCTGGAAAAAATGAACGATTACAAATTTATAATGATAGAAGGCGGAGAGAGGCTTTATAACGAAATCAAACATACGGTGGACTGGAAAGTGTTTATAGTAAGCCCTAAATTTGCCAACAGGTTTAATTTCAGAAGCGAAGACGAATTTGAGATACTTCATACAAACCGTTCGGATGATTTGATAATTTTCGGGAGATAAGATGGACGTTAAAATATACGACAAGCTGGCAAAAAGATATGATTTGGCGACAAAAATTGTGAGTTTCGGAATTGAAGAGCTTTGGAGACGGATGTTTGCAAAAGAGATAAAAAAGCATATAAAAAACGGGATATTAATTGACGTTGCAAGCGCAACGGGAGAGATGGCAAAGGCTTTGGATTTTGACAGGATGTATCTGATAGAACCGAGTGCCGAAATGGTAAGAGTTATTGTTGAAAAATTCCAAAAACTCGGATTTAAAAAAGAGGATTTTGAAGTAGTGTTTGAAGAGAGCCCTCATATCAGAATGAAAAAGGGCCAAAAAGAAATTATTATCATTCAAGATACGGCTGAGAATGTGAAAATAGAAGAAAAAGCGGATTTGATTACGGCTTTTATGGCGCTTAGAAATTTTGATGATTTAGAAAAAGGTATGGAAAATTTAAAAAAATCTCTAAAGCCCGGAGGATATTTTGCAATTGTTGAAATGGTGAAAAGCGACAGCCTTTTTGCAAAACTGATACTTTGGTATATGAATAAAATATTGCCGTTAATAGCGGGGATGATGCTTGGAATGAAAGAGGAATATAAATTGCTGGGTAAGAGTATCGATACGCTTAAAGAGGATGAAATAATAAAAAACTTAAAAGGGTTTGGCATTGTCAAAAAACAGAAACTTATTTTTCCTATCGCAACTTTAATAATAGCGAAGAAAGATGACGGATAGAGTATTTGAAATAAATATTGCTGAAAATATCGAAGTTGTTATAGATTCCAGGTTTAAAATTAAAGGATTTATAGAGTTTATAAGACTTTCTTTTAATAAACTGGAAATAAACGACAATCAGTATAAAATTTATTTTGACAAAAAAAACGTCAGAAAACACAAGCTTCTTTTGCAGGCTGTCGCCAATATGTATAAAAAACAAAAAGGGGAAGATGAAAATCTTCTGCATAAGCTTCTTTTAAACTATAAAAAAGACCTGGTTATAAAAATAAAAAAATACAGTGTTACTTTTGATGAAAAAGCCATTTATATAACAATAAGAAAACTCTCAAGCAAAGAGTTCGAAATACTTTTTGCCAATCCCAAAAAGCCGGTTTACAATTATATTAAGGGTCTTTTTCTGTTTGACCTTATTGATATGTCTGCAGACAGGCTTGTCGTTACTTTTAATGAAGAGTCTCAGCGAATCGTAAGCGCTCTGGCCTCAAAACATTCGATTATGGGTTATAAAATTATATTTAATATTGATGAAAACGAGTTTTCGTATTCAAAGTCGTTCAGTGTGGAAGGTTCGCTTAAAGAATATCTGAACAAGGTAAGAAACGCTTTGGAGCTTTTTGGAGTTTCTACTATATATGAATTTGATAAAATCAAAAAAGAGTACAGAAGGCTCGCAAAAAAATACCATCCCGACGTTCACAGGCAAAAGCCGGAATTAATTCAGAAAATTTACGCTAAAAAATTTACAAGGGTTAAAGAATCTTATGAGCTTCTTGAAGAATATTACAATCAAAAGGTTAAATAATTACATCCATTCAAGCAGTTTTTCAACTTCCTTTACTTCATAACATTTGATATTCTCTTCCAGAGGTCTGCTCGGAACAATTGCTTTTGAAAAGCCGAGATTGGCGGCTTCTTTTATTCTTTGATCAAGTCCAGGCACATCTCTTATGTCGCCAACAAGACTTACTTCTCCTATAAAAACGCTTTCTTTGCTTATTTTTCTGTCCCTAAACGAGCTGACTATCGCAGCCATTACGGCAAGATCGGCTGCGGGTTCGTTTATTTTGATACCGCCGGTTACGTTTATAAATACGTCGTACTGATTAAATGGGAGATTGAGTTTTTTTTCAAGCAGGGCTAAAATCATATTAAGTCTTGCCAGATCGAATCCCGTCGCGCTTCTTTTAGGTATGGAGTAGCTCTCACTGACTAGTGCCTGTACTTCAAGTACTATTGGTCTCGTCCCTTCAAGTATGACGGTAATGGCGCTTCCCGGAAGAGCTTTTTTGCTGAAAAACGATTTGTTTTTCGCACTGGCAAGTCCCTGTTTTGTCATTTCGAATATTCCTATTTCGCTTGTTGATCCGAAACGGTTTTTAAACGCTCTTAGAATTCTAAGCTCTCGGCTTGCGTCTCCTTCGAAATATAAAACGGTGTCCACCATATGTTCAAGCACTCTCGGTCCTGCAATAGAGCCTTCTTTTGTTATGTGTCCTATTATGAATACCGGTGTTTTGCTCTCTTTTGCAACTCTCATAAGTTCAAATGTGGCTTCCCTGACCTGTGACACGCTTCCGGGTGCGGATTGAAGGTTTTCAGAATATATGGTCTGTATGGAGTCGATAATAACCAGCTCATAGCCTTTTTTTATTTCGTCTATTATGTTTTCTACGATGATTTCCGGCATTAAATATAAATCTTTGTTTTTAACTCCTAGTCTGTCGGCTCTGATTTTAATCTGTCCGGGGCTTTCCTCGCCCGCAACATATAAAACTTTTTTGTTTATATTTCCGGCGAGTTTCATCATTAGAGTGGATTTTCCGACTCCCGGGCTTCCTCCTATTAAAACGAGGCTTCCGGGCACTATACCGCCTCCTAATACCAAATCAAGTTCGCTGTCTCCGGAAGTAAATCTTTCAATTTCTTCTTTTTCAATTTCTTCAAATTTTAAAACACCGGCTTTTGGCGAGGAAGATTTTTTGTTTCCTTTATCCTCGCTTACTTCTACGAATGTTTCCCAGCTGCCGCATGCCGGACATTTTCCCATCCATTTAGCACTTTTGTATCCGCATTCGATACATTCAAAAACTGTTTTTTTCTTAGCCATTTATCGCTCTTTGTATGTTGAGGTTGTAATTAATCATCTCCTGTGTGCTGGATATCAGCAGAAGATATATGACTCTCCAAGTGATTATCGATACAACAAGGAGAATAATATAAAGCAGAATAATCCATTTATGTTCGTTTAAATCTATGTTGTCTTCATTTTTAAATTTTACGGTTACAAGCCCTATGAAAGCGAAAATTATTACAACTGATCCGAAATAAAAAATGATATCAGTCATAAAGTCCCTCTAAAATTCCTTCTATAAACTCTTCTTTATCAAATTTAACAAGATCGTCAGGTTTTTCTCCGACTCCTACAAACAGTATAGGAAGTCTGAGCTCATTTGCTATTGTAAATACGCTTCCCCCTTTTGCGGTTCCGTCCAGTTTTGTAATAATAACTCCGTCGACACCGACTATTTCTTTAAAAACTTTTGCCTGGTTTATTGCGCTGCTTCCCTGTGTTCCGTCAATTATCAGAATGATTTTATGAGGAGCCTTTTCATATGCCTTTTTTGCAACGTTTACGATTTTTTTAAGTTCGTTTTGAAGATTTACTTTATTGTGCAGTCTTCCGGCCGTATCGATTATCGCAACATCTATGCCTTTTGCTTTTGCGCTGGCTATCGTGTCGTATGTAACAGCTGCGGGGTCGTGTCCCTGTTTGGTTTTAACGATGGGAATATCCAGTATTTCCGCCCATTTTGTAAGCTGTTCTATAGCGGCGGCTCTGAATGTGTCCGCAGCGCCTAAAATTACGCTTTTGCCTTCTTTTTTAAATTTGTTGGCAAGTTTTGCTATTGTAGTTGTCTTTCCGGCTCCGTTTACGCCTATTATTAAAAATGTAAACGGTTTGTCGTCTATTTTTATTTCGTTGTTAGGAGTGTCAAATATCCATAACAGTTCTTTTTTCAGTTTTTCCCTGCTTACTTCTTCCGGAAGGTTTTCTATGATTTTTTCAACCAGATCATAATCCATATCCGATTCTAAAAGCGCTTCTTCTATAAGCTCTCTTGATAGTTTTTCTTTTTTTTGGCTGCCTACTACGCTTTGAAGCGCCTCTTTTGTTTTATTAAGACCTTTTTTTATAAATCCAAGCATTAAAATCCCTCCGCTTTTAAAATTTCATACGGTGTAAAATTTTCATATTTTACCGTTTTGTTTTTATCCAGTACTATGATAGTCGGGTAGTACTGTATATTAAAATATTTTTCTAAATACGCTGAATCGGTTTTATAATATTTTACGTTTAATTTTTTTAATACCAGCTCCTGCGCCTTTGAATATGAGCTGTTGTTATCGAAAAGTATTACCGTTTTTGTTTTAGGGTAAATAAGTTTGTTTTCTTTAAACTTCAATGTGAAATTATCAAATGTTATTTTTATTATGTCGTTTTCTTTTTGCGGTTTTTTTTGCTGTGACTGGTTTGTTTCTATGTTTTGATGATTTTCTGCCGGTTTGGTGTTTTTTGAACAGCCCGCTATAAAAATTATAAGAATAAATGTTAAAATATATTTCAATTAAACTCCTTTTTCGTAATTTTATCATATTAAGGCATAATAAATGGCAAAAGAAAATATGAATGAAAAAAACACATTCAGAAAAAAATGTTTAAAAATCTCAAAATACAACAGGTATTATTATTCTAAGAAAATCGGCTGGAAACTTTATGAAGTTTGTAAAAGACATAAAAATATTCTTTTTTTCATTCCGATGAATACCGAAGTGGATATTCACTGGGTTTTAAGAAAGTTAAGAAGAGAAAGAAAGAATATTTTTGTCCCGTTTATGGAGGATTTAAGCTTTAAGATGGTAAAATATCAATTACCGCTTGTTAAAAAAAAATTTTCAATACTTGAACCTGTCAATAAACAGAAAACTTTGCAGAAAATTGATTTGGCTGTTGTTCCCGTTGTAGGAATAGACAGCAGTTTCAAGCGTGTTGGATTCGGAAAAGGAATGTATGACAGGTTTTTTTCAGCACTTGGATACAAACCCAGAATCGTTTTTGTGCAGTTGAGGTTATGTTACAGCAAAGATGTGATTACTGATATATTTGATGTCAGGGCAGATGAATATATAAGTTTTAATATTTATAAAAGGAGAAAAAATGAGTGTACTGATAATTTTAGCCGTTATGATATTATCCGTTCTCGCGGGATTTGTCATAGCAAAAAAAATGGATGCGGCGAAATATGAGATTTATGTAGAGCAGGCTAAAGCAAAAGCAAAAGCTATAGAACATGAAGCCGAAATTTTGCTTGAAAACACGAAAACAAAAGCAAAAGAGATGGAGCTTGAGGCAAAAAACGCTTATGAACTGCAGGAAATGAAGCTTCAGCAGGAGTATGAGAACAAATTAAATGAGATACTTAAAAAAGAGCAGGAAATTGAAGAGCTTATAGAAAAACATATGAAAAAAGACGAAGAGCTGCAAAAAAAACTTGATGCAATTTCAAAAGAAAGAGAAGCTGTTGAAAAATTAAAAGAACAGTACAGACAAAAACTTGTAGAAGCTCAGAAAATTCTAGAAAACGGTGCAGGGCTTACCAAAGAAGAAGCAAAAGAGATACTTCTTAAGAAAACAAAGGAAGAATTAAGAGACGAAACAGCCCACCTTACAAGAAAAATTCTTAAAGAAGCTGAAAATGACGCAAAACGAAAAGCCGAATTTATAATCGCCCAGGCTACAACCAGATATGCCGGAGATTTTGCTGGAGAAAGACTGATTAACGTTGTACCTATAGGCGATGATGAAATGAAAGGCAGAATTATCGGAAAAGAGGGTAAAAACGTAAAAACACTTGAAATGGTAACGGGATGCGATATTATTATCGACGATACTCCCGGAGCCGTAACGGTCAGCAGTTTTAATATCTACAGAAGACAGATTGCGGTAGAGACGATTAAGAGACTCGTAGAAGACGGAAGAATACAGCCTGCAAGAATTGAGGAAATTTATGAAAAAGTGACTCAGGAATTCGAAGAAAAAGTCACAAAAGAAGGCGAAGAGATATTAATTGATTTAGGTCTGTCAAATGCGGGAATCCATCCTGAGATCGTAAAACTTATAGGAAGGCTGAAATTCAGGGCAAGTTACGGTCAAAATGCGCTTGCCCACTCTCTTGAAGTTGCTCATCTTGCCGGAATAATGGCTGCTGAAATGGGCGGTGACGAACTGCTTGCAAAAAGGGCAGGGCTGCTTCATGATATAGGAAAAGCCCTTACTCATGATTTCGGAGGAGACCATGTAACTCTCGGATATGATTTATGTAAAAGATATAAAGAGCCTGAAGTGGTGCTAAATGCGATTAAAGCCCATCACGGACACGTAGAGCCTACAAGTATAGAATCGGCGGCAGTATGTGCAGCAGACGCTCTTAGCGCCGCAAGACCCGGTGCCAGAAGAGAAGTGCTTGAAGCGTTCCTAAAAAGAGTCGAATCGCTTGAAAATATTGCCAAAAGCTATGTAGGCGTAATAAATGCGTATGCTTTAAATGCCGGAAGAGAAATAAGGGTTATTGTGGAAGCCGATTTGATAAACGATGACGAAGCCGTGCTACTTGCAAGGGATATAGCAAAAAGAATAGAAGAAGAAGTGAGTTTCCCTGGAGAAATTAAAGTAAACGTCATAAGAGAAAAAAGAGCCGTAAATTTTGCGGCGGCATAAAAAGTTTTCTAAGTCAGTAAAGGTATAGTATGGAAATTTTGGTAAAACCATGCGGGGAGTTTTATACAAACTGTTACATTATTGATAAAAAGATAATTATAGACCCGGGAGTCGGAGCTTTTGAGTTTGTTAAAGAGCATGTTGAAAATCCGGTTGCAATAATAAACACGCACGGACATTTTGATCATATGTGGGATGATAAAAAAATAAAAGATCATTTCAATATCCCTGTTTATATACATAAAGAAGACGCTTTTATGCTTGAAAGCGACCCTTTCGGATATAATCCTCCTAAAGTAAGTCCTGATGTGCTTTTGGAAGAAGGAATTTATAATATAGGCGGATATGAAGTGCAGATCAGACATTTTCCGGGGCATACTCCCGGAAGCATTACTATAGAAATAGGCGATGAAATGTTTAGCGGAGATTTTATTTTTGACGGCAGTATAGGGAGAGTCGATTTTCCTTATTCAGATGCAAAAAAAATGAAACAGTCTATTGAAAAATTTCTCAAAATTAATTATGATAAGAGAATATTACCGGGACATGGACCGACAACGACTATAAATAAAGCCAAGTCGTTTTTGCCTATGTGGCTGGATTATTTGTAAATATAACAAGGGGCGGGGTTGTCTTCAATTGAAATATTTAAAAAGGAAACTGTAAAAGTACCTCTTATACTGTATCTTCTAATTCTTGTGTTTTATAAACTGTCTGATGTTTACGGGTTGGTATTTATTAATCCTTTTGTAGAAAAATACACTCTGTTTGCTATCGTTTCTCTCGTGTTATTGTATTTTTTGTATCTTAAAGACAAGCTTTCGTATAATCTGTTTATAGTGTTTTTTATTATAGCGGTAGGGTTGAATCTGCATTTTGTAATTTATTTTCAAACGCATGTGGTATACAGAACTATGTGGATTATAGCTTTGATTCCATTCGTTTATTTATATGCCGGCAGAAAGGTAGGTACATTTTTTTCTGTTTATTTTCTTTTATTCGTAGTGGTCTCTTATTTTAACGGATTATTTAAAGATATTACGCTGCAGGATCTTTTTGTTTATATTTTTTCTAATCTGCTTGTGGCGTCTATCAGTTATTTTTTTGTACTGAATCTGGAAAAATATACAGTGAAAATAGTCAAAGAAAACAAAGATTTGGAAACAGAAGCAAATACTGACGCTTTAACCGGTGTATATAACAGAAGAGGCTTTTTTAAAGCCATAGAAAACAGAAAAGGTATATTAGGGCTGTTTGATCTAGATAATTTTAAAAAGATAAACGACCAGTATGGACATAAGTTCGGAGACGAATATCTTAATTATTTTGTAGATGTTTTGAAAGAAAATACAAGGAAAAACGACATAATAGGAAGAATAGGGGGAGATGAGTTTGTAGTTTTGTTTGAAAACAGTGAAATGACCGATATTAAAAAATGGGCTATAAAACTTTATAGGGAACTTGACAGTAAAAAATTTAAAAATGAGAAAATTTCAGTCTCTTCCGGCTTTAGCGAATATAAAGGCGATTTAAAAGAAAGTTTTATGGAAGCCGACAAAAAACTGTATATGTCAAAAAAAGTAAAAAACACTTTTACTTTTTAATATGTAGTAAAAATACGGGAAAATCTCTGTGTTTAGTTATTGTGTGTATTATTTTATAATCAATATCCCAGCTGCCGAAATATTTATTCAGCTCTTCTGAAGAAAAGCCGAAATGTGCTACGTCTTCGTTGCCTCTTGTATGAAAAGTTCCGTCTTCTTTTACAAGGTCTGCCAAGAAAGCCTCATTCGTTATTTCTGACAGTTTATCGGACAATAAAGATATGTCTTTTATATGATGCATAGTCATTGAAGATATGACGATATCGTATTTTTCACTGATTTCAAATATGTCTTTAACCATAGCTTTTGCGTTAATGTTCAGTTTTTGAGCTTTTTGATTGAATTTTTCAACCATTTTTGCGGAGGTGTCTATTCCGGTAAGCTCTTTTACATAAGGAGCGGTATTAATTCCGACAAGCCCGGTGCCGCAGCCGAATTCCAAAACTTTTTCATCTCCTTTTAAATAAGGAATAATGTTTTTAACAACTGCTTTGGCAAGGTTTACCCGTCTTGGCAGGTCGTCCCATGTAACTGCATCTTTATCGAATCTGTTTTTCATTTTAAAGTCTGATTCCCTCATCTCTTAGCGCTCTGTGTATGGCGCTCATTTGTCTGGCTTTATTTTTGCACCACTGCGGGGCAAGAAGATTTTCACTTCCGGCTGTCATTCTTTGAACTGATATGTGCCCAGGCAGTTTTTTTATTGATTTTACTAGTGTGTCTATATAAGTCTGTTCGTCTATAGGTGTGAAGTTTCCTTTTTTGTATTCCAGTGCCAAAAGGGTGTTTTCTGTAACATATAACGGATGAAATTTTATAGAATCTATATTAAGCTCAATAGTATCGTCCACGCTTTTTAACATAACTTTTTGTGTTTCACCCGGAAGACCGAATATGAGATGTCCGCATACGTTTAAGCCTAAATCTTTTGTTTTTTTGATTGTTTCTTTCACATTTTGAAAATCATGGCCTCTGTTGATCTTTTGCAGCGTTTCGTCGTTTGAACTCTGTATTCCGTATTCAACCCATATTTCATGTTTTTTGCTGAGTTTCTCGAGGTACTGAAGCGTTTCGTCGGTAATGCTGTCAGTCCTTGTACCGATACTCAGGCCGATTACGTCCGGAAAATCAAGAGCCGTTTCGTAAAGGGCTTTTAATGTTTCAAAAGGTGCGTAAGTGTTTGTAAAACTTTGAAAATAAACTATAAATTTATTAGCTCCGTAGTATTTTTTTAATAGAGGAACAGTATTGAAAAACTGTTCTTTTAAAGCCGTTATCTGTTTTTGGAGAAGAGGATTTTCTTTGGAATTGAGATTAAGAGTAAATCTCTCTTTCGTGAAGTTTGGAGAAAAGCTTTCATTCTCGCAAAAAACACATCCGCCTCTTGCTACGGTTCCGTCAATATTAGGACATGTGAAACCCGGAATGGATATAGGTACTTTTTTAACATTAGTTTTAAATTTTTTCTTTAAATATTTTCCAAATGTATATAATCTATCCATCTATCCTCTTTTTTGCCACTTTATATCAAAAAGAGAAGATTTAATCAAGAAAAAAGAGAAAAAATCTCTTAAAGAATAGGGTAGTTGTCGTCGAAACATGCAAAACAGTAGTTTTCTTTTTTATCTTTTACCGCTTTTACTATTGAATCGATTGATAAATATGCAAGACTGTCTGCTTCAATATATTCTGTGATTTCTTCTATGGATTTTTTTGCCGCTATAAGTTCGTCTTTTGTCGGAGTATCGACACCGTAATAACAAGGGCCTATGGTAGCGGGAGAAGCGATTCTCATATGTACTTCTTTAGCTCCCGCTTCTTTTAGCATTCTTACTATTCTTTTGCTTGTAGTTCCTCTTACGATACTGTCGTCGATTACTACAAGTCTTTTGCCTTCTATTTTATGTTTGATAGGGCTTAGTTTCATTTTTACTTTTAAATCTCTGATTTCCTGAGTAGGTTCTATAAACGTACGTCCTACATAATGGTTTCTCATTATGGCCATTTCAAAAGGTATTCCACTTTCCTGTGCGTAACCTAATGCAGCCGCAACACCGCTGTCAGGAACGGGAACGACCATATCCGCTTCAACAGGCAGTTCACGTGCTAGTTCTCTTCCCATCTGTTTTCTTACGCTGTAAACGTTTTTGCCGAATATGTTTGAATCCGGTCTTGCAAAGTAAATATATTCGAAAATACACTGTTTAGGAGTAGGTTCGAAAATCATTTCGCTTTTTATTTCATCGTGTTCAAAAATAATCATCTCTCCAGGTTTTACGTCTCTTACGTATTCCGCGCCTACGAGTTCAAAAGCGCAGGTTTCGCTTGCCACTATATAACCGCCTGATTTAAGTTTCCCTAAAGACAGAGGTCTGAAACCGAAAGGATCGCGTATTACGAACATTTTGCTTCTTGATAAAATAACAAGTGAAAAAGCGCCTTTAATCTGTTTAACCGCATCGATGATTCTGTCTTTAAGTCTTTTTTTCTCATAGTTTTTTGCAATTAAATGTATAAGATTTTCGGTATCCATATTTGTCTGAAAAATAGCTCCGATTTTAATAAGCTCTTCTCTTATTTCTTTTGCATTAACCAGATTTCCGTTGTGTACGATAGATATTTCACCTAGACCGTATCTTGCAAATACAGGCTGGGCGTCAAGAATAGAATCGTCTCCCGCCGTTGAATATCTAGTATGGCCTATAGCCATGTTTCCCTTTAAAATCTTAAAATGGTCTTCTTTGAAAATCTGTGTTACAAGACCTCTGTCTTTGACGGTTTTAATGTGTTTGCCGTCACTGCTGCTTATACCTGCGGCTTCCTGACCTCTGTGCTGCATTGCAAATAGAGCGTAAAAAGCCAGTTTGCTTGCGTTTTCATTTCCATAAATACCTACTACAGAGCACATTTGTTTTTCCTTCTTTTTTTATATTCCTAAAGCGTCGTTAATTGAATAAAGTCCCGGATTTTGATTTACAAGCCATTTAGAAACTTTTATAGCACCTCTGGCAAAAGTTTCTCTGTTTGTCGCCGTGTGGTTAAGTTCTAAAAATTCACCGTCGTTATAAAATCCTACAGTGTGTCTTCCGACTACGTCTCCGCCTCTAACGGCAAATACTCCGATTTCATCTTTCGTTCTTGCTCCTACGTGGCCGCTTCTTCCTGTAACCATAACTTCTTTAAGTTCCAGACCTCTTGCTTTTGCACAGCTTTCAGCCAAAGTAAGAGCCGTTCCGCTTGGAGCGTCCACTTTATATCTGTGATGCTGTTCTACTATTTCAATATCAAAATCCTGGAGCTTTTCGCTAACCATTGATACCAGTTTATTTAATATTGCAACACCCAAACTCATATTGGTAGCATAAAGCACAGGCGCTTTTTTGCTTACTTCCATCATTAGATTTTGCTGATGGTCGTTTAGGCCTGTAGTAGCTATTACTAAAGGTTTAGGGTTTTCCAATGCAGCTTCAAGAAGATTTTGAGTCGCTGCCGGAGCTGAAAAATCAATAACAACGTCAGAATTTTCCAACAAAGTTTTTGCGTCATTGGTGATTACCGTGTTTTGTTCAAAGTCGATAGTCTGTTTTCCTTCAAACATAACGGCACCGATGCTGTCTTCCGAATTTTTAATAATATTAACAAGCAGCTGTCCAACCCTGCCTGTTGCGCCGACTATTCCGTATTTCATTTTAATCCTTTAAACTTTTAGCGTATTTTACCACATTTAAAGCTGCAACTGCACCGTCTCCGGCAGAAGCCACTACCTGTTTTACACTGTTTTCTCTTACGTCTCCTATTGCATATAGGCCCTCAAGTGTAGTTTTCATATTTAAGTCTACTTTTACTTCGTTATATTCGTTCAATTCGCATAAATCTTTAACAAGGGCGGAGTTTACGTTCATACCTACGAATACGAAAATACCGTCAACCTTTAGTTCTTTTATTTCTCCGTCAGTATTGATAACTGCTGTATTTAAAAACGGCACTCCTTTTACTTCTTCAACCGTAGTATTGTAAAGAATTTCTATGTTTTCTTTGTTTTTTACTTTTTCAACGGTAGCCGGAGCCGCTCTGAATTCATCTCTTCTGTGTATTAAGTATACTTTTTTTGCAATATTGCTTAAATACAGGGCTTCTTCAAGGGCACTGTCGCCGCCTCCTACAACCGCCACATCCATGTTTTTGTAAAAATAACCGTCACATACCGCGCAGTAGCTGACACCTTTGCCTATATATTCTTCTTCACCTTTAAATCCGGCTCGTTTCGGAGTTGCGCCTGTGGCTAAAATTACGGCTAATGATCTGTATTCGTTTTTAGGAGTTTTTATTATAAATCCGTATTTATCGTCTTGTATTTCATATCTGGAAATAGAAACCACTTCTTCGCTTATTATTTTTGCTCCGAATCTCTTAGTCTGTTCCGGCCAGCACTGCATAAGTTCGAGGCCGCTTTTAACTTCGCATACTCCCGGATAGTTTTCTATTTCACTGCTTTGAGTTATCTGTCCGCCCGGTGTGAGTTTTTCTATGATTAACGTATCTAAACCCATTCTTCCCGCGTACAGTCCGGCGCTAAGTCCTCCCGGACCTGCTCCTATAATTATTACGTCATACATTTTTGCTCCTTAAATTAACATTGATAAAAAGAAAAAGATCCTTTTATCAATGTCAATTTTGTATTACTTCTAGAGGACTGTCCTGTTTATACAATTTTTTGTTGTATTGTTTAATATTTAAAACTACAGGCACCTGATAAATATTTAAAAACTGAATTATTTTAATTATAGTGTTTATTCCGGCGGTTGTATAGATTACACCGGGGTAATCTTTTCTTTGCTGGTATATGTCTATTGCCAGGATAGGGTATTTTGTTTTTATTTTTGAGGTTAAGTTTTGAAGGTCGTTCATTCTGGATGAAAATATTATTACTGTATATTCTTTTGCTTTAGGTTCGAAAATATTATGTTTTTCATAAAGTATTATTTTATTAAAATCTAAAAATTTATATTCTTTGAATTTATAATTATAGTAGAAAAAGAAGGCTGCTACCATCAACGCTCCGAAAAAGGAGCTGAAGGTATAAAAAAATTTATTTCTCAATTATGATAAAAGAGCTTCGATTTTTTCTTGATACATTTGTTTAGGAGCTGCACCGATCATTGCGTCAGCAGCTTCACCGTTTTTAAAGAATATTACTGTAGGAATACTTCTGATTCCGAATTGTCCAGCAATTTCAGGCGCTTCGTCAGTATTAACTTTACCTACAACTACACCTTTGTCTTTGTATTCTTCAGCAAGCTCTTCGATAATAGGAGCTATCATTCTACAAGGTCCGCACCAAGGCGCCCAGAAGTCTACTACTACTACTTCGTTGTTTTTTATTGTGTCCGCAAAATTTTGCGCATTTAGTTCTAATGCCATAAGTTCTCCTTAAAAATTTTAAATGATTATAACACAAAACATCTCTTATTTAAAGAGAAATTTTGTATAAATTTTGAATTTAGTGTTTTGATGCGGTGATATACATTTTTACAGATAAAATTATAAATCTGTAAAACTGGTAAATAATGCATTTTCTTCTGAACAGTTCTGCCCTTAAAGGATACATTCCGTAGTTCCAGTCTGTATATGCCCTTTCTTCCCAGCTTGTTGCCAGAAGGTTTTTTCCTTTTTTTTGTTCGCTCATAATTTCTCCTTATAATTAATATTATTTTTTATAATTGATTTTAATCAGGAATCAACCACCATCCAGGATTGGCTTTTGCCTTGTATAAAAACAGATGATGCATCAAATACTTAAACCAGTGCCCGGCAATTCCAGGTTCTCCTAAAGTATATGTTAAATCTCTTCCAAAGTCAGGATATTTTTTATAATCAGGAATGGTAGGATACACACTCATTGTACCAGCCATTCCTCTAAAGCCGTAACCTATACTTACTACACATATTGAAGCAAATTCAGCCATGCTTGCACTTCTAGGAAATTTATATTCTCCTCCTGCTTTAATTGTTGCTGCAATATTATGTGCAACTGCATTACCCATTACTGCACTTGGCATTCCCGTTCTTGGCGGTGCGGGAGTAAGCGGCCTGCCGCTTTTTGTTTTCATAGGTTTTGAAATAGGGTGAGGTGGTGCAAATGCTATTCCGATTGCAAATATGTTTTTCCATGTCGGATTTTGAAGTTTTTTAGGCCAGTCTTCTCCTCCCCATTCATGATAAGGTTTATTAGTGCTTTCATAGTCTGCATCAACGGTCATAAGACCATTTGACTTAAATAAACTACCGTTAGTAATTTCGTTGCCGTTTTTATCTATTCCTTTTATTCCAACTCCGGCAAAAGCAGGTATAAGCATTGCAAAATCATATTCCATAATATGCTCGCTGCCGTCAATATGTTCGTAATATATTTTTCCAGACTCAACTTTATAAACTGAATTTCTCATATACCATTTTATGCCAAGTTCCGTAAAAAGCGATTCAATAATATTTTTAGTATGAGCTACGTAACCGTTATTTCTCACATAAGCTCCGCCCATTCCAAGATCGCCTGCCATATATTCATTCGATAAGTATTTTATATCTGCATATTGCTGAAGTCCCATTTCTTTTATCAGACTTGCTACATTCAGTGTATATTCAATTGCCGCGCCCTGGCATGTCGCACCTCCATGACCAAGCCCTATTACAATTTTTTGTTTTTGACCTTTTTTCATTTTATCTATTGTTTTTTGTAGTTTTTTCCATGCTTCAGTTGCGTGGGTATAACTGCATATTGATACAGTATTGCCTGTATCTGGTCCCAGGCCCGGTGTTGCTTCAAAATTAAGTTTAGGTCCTGTTGCGTTAATAAGATAGTCATATTCTATTTTTTCTTTTTTGCCGTCAATGTATTCAATCATAACAAATGGAATGTCTGATTTTGTATCACCGTCAGGATGAATTGTTCTCGCAAATGCCTGTTTAAAAATTATCCCCATTTTTTTATAAGGTATTTCAAGAGGAAATTTAACCTGATCAGCTTTCATATGCCCTGTACCAACCCAAACATTTGAAGGAACCCACTGATAGTGTGAATTAGGTGAAACAACAATAATATCATGTTTTTTGCCAAGCAGTTTTTTTAGGTTCAAAGCTGCGGTATGACCGGAAATACCAGCACCAAGTATTACAACTTTTGCCATGTGTTATCCTTTGCATATTATTCTGATATATTTTATCTTAATTATAATAATATGCAAAAAAAAAAATATAATTAAGGAAAACTGATTAAAAAAGGAGAAAAGTTATAAGTTTAAATTATATCCCAAAAGGGAGAGAAGGAGGGTTTTAATGGTCTACGTTGTCGTTAACGTCTCTTACTGCAAAAAGAGAGTCAAGAATTGAGTAAATTGCAAGACCTAATCCTAAACATCCGATTACGATTAAAATTTCCATTGTATGAGCCGGAACATAAGCGTAAGGTGTTACAGCATCAAGATTATAAACGCTTGTAGCTTGAGGTCCTAATCCGTCAACCCTTGCAGTCATAGGTACTACGTTACCACCGTAAATAAATGCCTGTCTCATAAAGAAAGTACCGATAATAGCTGAAATACCGCCGATTACAGCCAAAGTTTTGTTTCTAGTCAGCCATAATACAACAGGTACAGCTAATCCAAGTACAATCCAAGTCCAGTACATTGTCGCAACAGGAGAACCGCTAGTCATTAGTTTTGTCCATTTAGGATCAACAGTCATATAGTTAACGATTTCATATAAACCTGCAAGCACTGCAATTACAAGACCTGCTTTAATTAATAAATTCATTGTGTTTTCATAATAAGGTTTATCTCTTAATCCTAAGAAACTGTAAACCATAGCGCCAGCTACACCAGTTAATGCCCCTGTAACTAAGAAATATAACCATAAGAACGGAATGTCTGTCCATAAATGTCTAGGATCGTTTAAGTTGAATAATAGACCCTGGATATAAAATTCAGCAACGTCAATGATAATACCTAATATTACAAGTACACCTGCAATTTTTCTTGCCATATCTCTGTTGTTTGTAATTAAGAAATAAATTTCAATAAATGTAAACGGAATATAAACAGCATATAAAGGAAGCATTAACCACATACCGCTTTGAGGTTGAGGATTTAATACCATCCAGTAAATATGTAATTGGTTTGCTAAGTCTGTAAAGATTGAAATTAAACCGCCGAATACCATTGAAATACCAAATGTAATGAAAGCAGCAGCAACTTTAGGAGCTATTTTTACATGGAAAAGTTCTGCTAAAGCAGTTAAGAAAATTAAAGCACTACCGCCGTATAATAGATAAGTATACTGAGTAACAAATATACCCCAAGGCTCTGCCTTGTTTACTTCTTCTATTTCATGTAAATTAAAAATCTGCTCTTTTAAAGCCATTGCAACCTGTTTAGTTTCACCTAAATGTCCGGCTGCCGCAATAACACCGGCATTGTTGATGAAATCATGAGCCCATCTTAATGCAAAAATTTCATACCAACCCACTACTCCTATAGCAAGTAAAACGTATGCGATCAGCATTGTTTTATTAAAAAGCAACTGACCGATACTAACTTTTCTTATGTTAAGCCCGCAACAATTAATATATTCATTCATAATAGCTCCTTACGCTTTTTTCCACTCAGGTTTATTTTTATTGGCCTGAGCTTCATATTTGGCTTTAAAATCAGCCCATTTATGTCTTTTTACATTACCGAGAGTTCTTTTTGCATATTCTTCGTTTTCAGGTACAAGATAGAACAGTTTAGGCATTGTGTCTTCATCTTCTTTAAGAACGAAAAACTCTCTTTTATTAAGTGTTTTAACAATATCAGAATTCGGATCTTCCAAGTCACCGAATGTTCTAACTTTAGTAGGACAAGTCGCACTACAAGCAGTTGTTCCGTATTCCTGAATTCTTCCGTCACAGAATGTACATTTGTCAACTGCATGTTTTGTTTCGTCTACAAATCTTGCTTCGTATGGACATGCTTCCATACAACCTTTACATATAATACACATATCATAATCAACTTTTACTATACCGCCTTCAGCAAAATGAGAAGCCCCTGTAGGACAAACAGTAATACAAGGCGCTTCTTCACAATGGTTACACTGGCTAGGATAGAAGTTTAAAAACGCATCGGCAAGAGTTGTACCGCCTTCAACAATACCTACCCAGATTCTTTGTTTGTCAGCACCAAGCATTACACCATTTTCATCCTTACATGCTACCTCACATGCTCTACAGTCTATACAGTTTTGATATTCTAATGCCATTGCGTAGTTAGCCATTTTTTACACCTTTCTAATTGTTACAAAAGTTTCGTTCATACTTGCTGATCCGATAATAGGGTCAATGCTGTTATCACATACTTCAGCCTGAGAAATACCGTTATCGTATCCAAGAGTTAACAGTTTAGATTTGCTTCCGAATCCAGTAGCTATATAAGCTGTGTCTCTTCTGATTCTTTTTGTCGGATAAACTTTTGCTTTAATTTTTGTTCCGTCTCTGTTTACTAAAACTACATCGTCTTTGAATTTAAGTCCTAACTGTTTTGCAAGATCGTCGTTAATCCATACATAGTTGTAATTCATAAGATCAAGCAGTAAGTAGTTGTTAGGGTTTGCACTTTGTGTAAAGTAAGCGTGTCTTCCAAGCACAATTCTTACTTCACCTTTTTGATGATTCGGTTCAATATATAATGAATCTCTCCATTTAGGGAACATTCCAAGTTTTTCTTCTTGTCCTGTAATAGGGTTTTTGAACGGTTTGCCTTCTAGGTTTCTAAGCGCTACCGTAATCCATTTACCTTTTTTAGGAACAATATAGAACGGAGTTCCATCAGGATTGTTTTTAAGTGTTGAATATTTTTTATAAATTTCATATGGTGCCTGATTTTTATCAGGATAATCTTTTTTAAGAGCTTTAGTGTGCTCATCAATGATTCCAGCTTCAACCGCTTTTTCGATACCAGGCCAGTAAGCACCGTATTCTTTTGCAATTTCAGCAGCTTTTTTACCATATATTTCAGTCATTACTTCTTCGTTAAATTCAGGAATAGTTTTTTCGAATGCTTTTGAAATTTTAAAGTCCTGAATTCCCAAATCGTCTTCGCTTGCATGCTCGAGAATAGCTTTTACAAGTTTTTCGTCTTTTATATCAGCTCTTAATTTAGCTTCATCTATAGTAAAGTCGTCGTTTAGGTATTTGTCTAGATTAAAGTCTTTTGGAAGTTCAACACCTAAATCATCTGCATCCCAAGTGTATTTGAATGTAATTGCTGCGAATGGTTTTTCGATTTTTTCAGATAACGGTTTTACGATATCGTAAATAGTTCTGCATCCATACATAGGTTCCATTGCCTGACTTCTCCAAGCGATTACAGGCTCAGGAAGCGTACCGAATGATTTTACAAGAGATTCTCTTTCAAGATAACTTACATCCGGAAGGATTACATCAGAATAGTAAGCAGTGTCGTTTACGATAATGTCGATAGTAACTACCAAATCCATAGATTTGAACATTTCAGCTGTTTTACCGTAATCAGGAACTGACTGCATAGGATTTTGTTTATAAATAAACATACCTCTTACAGGGTATTCCCAGTCTTTTAATTTTTCGCCTTTTCTCCATCTTGTATTGATATCAAGTACTGTATCTCTGAATATTTGCCATGAACCTTTTGTTGGGTTAGCAAGAGGATATTCTCCAGGAGTATTGTTTACTTTTGAGATATCGATTCTTGTTTTAGCGTTGTCATAAATAGGAAAATCTTCATATTCATATTTTTCAAGTTTAAGACCTCTTCCAAGAAGTACACCTCCCGGTCTGTTTACACATCCGTGTAATACGTTGAAAATAGCCTGTGCACGTCTGAATTCGAAATCCTGATAATACCAAGTTGATTTTCTACTTCTGTAACAGTTTGCCGCACCTTTGTATTTTTCCGCAGCATCAGAGAATTCTTTAGTTAATCTTTTGATTGTTTCTGCAGGAATATCAGTAATTTTCGCTGCCCATTCAGGTGTATATTTGCTTCCTTCACCTTTAGTAAAGAATTCTTCAAGTTCTTCAAGACCGTCAACTTGTTTTAGGTATTCGCTCTTATATGGTGTTTTATGGTAGCCTTTATTGATAGTTTCCCATACCATTGCAAGCATTAAAGCACCGTCTGTACCAGGTTTGATAGGAATAAATTCATCAGCGTGAGCTGCTGTGTTTGTATATCTTACGTCGATATAAACTATTTTTTCAATACCTCTTTTATGTGTTCTTCTGAACATGTCAAGAGTGTCAGGAGTAACGATACCTTCAGCTCTGTTCGCACCGAGGTTTAAAAGATATTTTGTTCTTTGGAAGTCACCTACACCCCAGCTTCCGAAGATAAGTTTGTTTGCCATAAATGAAGGAGCGAAACATGTTGTAAAGTGGTCAACGAAGTTTGCACTACCTACACCGTTTAGGAAGTTTGCAAATATAGGGTCTCCCATATTACCTGTAGACGCACCCGCACCGAATGCGAACGTACTTCTGTTGTCTTTTTCTTCATCCAGGATTTTAACCATTTTTTCAGCTATGTAATTAAACGCTTCTTCCCATGTAGCTTTTCTAAATTTACCGCTACCTTTTTCACCGACTCTGATCATCGGGAATTTGATTCTGTCAGGATCGTAAGCCGCACCTAGTCCGGCATTACCTCTAGCACACATAAAGTTTCTTGATTTAGTGTATAGAGGGTTTGGATCTATTTTTACAACTTTACCGTCAACATTTCTAGCTATTACACCGCACATGTTAACGCACATACCACAGATTGAAGGAGTGAATGTTGCGTTTTTGATTTCATTTTCTTTTTTTTCCTTAGCGTTAATCGCGTCTTCATAAGGATTAAAAGCAAATGCCGGAGTAGTTGCAGCTGCTACACCAGCGGCCGCTGCAGCCGAGCCTTTTAGAAAGTTTCTTCTTTTGAGATTAATAATTTCAGACATTTATTCTCCTTTTAGGAATTTACTCAAGTATAGTATCAAAAAAAAATTAAAAATAAGTGCCGGGAGGCACTTATAAGTTAAATTTATGTTAATTATTAGAATTTATATCTAACAAATACTCTAATATCTTTTGCAGATTTTACGTAATTTACTGGATAACCATATGCATTAACTGTTGAAGGATCTCCCATGTCTCCAAAGAATGCATCACTTCCAGGATAATCATATTTGATATAAGTGTATCTAATTCCCGCTGTTAAATGAGGAATAATTTGTGTGTTATAGTATGTGTCAATCGCATGACCTCTAACAGCCGCGATGCTTCCTGCTAAAGTGTCTTCACCGTAAGTAAAGCTTCTCCAGTATTTGCTTCCTTTGACATAACTGATACCGAAGTGGTCATTATCTCCGAATCCAGGCATATCTGCACCGATCCACCAGCTGTGACCAGATTTTTTATCAGCACTTCCTAACATTTTTTGACCTGATTTTGGTCTTGTTTGAGAGTATGCGTATGAAATAAATGCTGTTGTACCGTCTAAGAAATCGTTAACTGCGTCTGAGCTGAAATTGTCGTTTCCGATACCGTTTGCAGCTAGCACAATGTTTTCACCGAAATAATTACCAACTGTTGGCATTGCATATCCATATACACCAGTTGTTGCGTTATATTCTCCACTTGGTCTGAAACCTCTTAAATTAAATGCCCATACAGTTTCAGTTTTAATTGAATACTGACCGTCATCATATGGAACTAGAATGAATCCGGCAAAATCAGAATCTTTTAAATTATCATCAGCTGTATAATCAGGGTTTGATGTAAATGACCATTTACCGTTTGTATTAGAATAACCTCTACCGGCACAGAATTTTAACCAAGTTCCCCAGTCAGCAAATTTATCAGAAATTTTTGAGAAGATAGGATTTCCTATTTCAAAACTGAATCCGTCAAATTCCATGTTGATTAAGTGAGCTAGCGGTGAGTTTGCAGGATCTCCTTCTCTTAAGTTTGCAGGGAAACCTTCTGTTGCAGGTCTTCTACCCGCACTGAACATAAGCGCATTGTCAGGTCCGAACCAATAGTTGAAAAAGGCTTCTTTAATTCTTATGTTAGCATCGTCTGGTGTTTCATTTGTAACCCAGTCAACGTTTTGATAAGGCTCTTGGAATCCGTTGATATTTGAAAAACCGAAGACTTTATTTGCTTCTACTCTTACAGTTGCTTTAAGGTTATCACTAGGTTTAACTACGCCTGTAAGTATAATTCTGTTTGAAAATACTCTTCCGTAGTATTTTTGGCCAGAAACCATATGACCATTATACATAATAAATGGTGATTTGTCAGTAAATGTTGGACCGAATTGACCAGTGTTTACTGCCCCGTCCATAACGAAGCCACCAGTTGTTTCTTTTTTAATGAAATCGAAAGTTGTTCTTAAATCATAACTCCAGTATAGATGGCTGTTTGTTACAACAGGGGCAACTTTTTTGTAATATCTTGTATTTTGAGCAGTTTGCTCTGCTTTTAGTTCTTTTAATTGTTTTTGTAAGTCGTTGATTTGTTTTTGAAGAGAATCAACAGTCGGTGCTGCAAATAGTCCTGCAACTACTGTAGCTGAAAGTAGTAATTTTTTCATTTTATCTCCTTAAGTGTTTTTTATTTTTCGGGGGGAAGAATGAAACCCGAAAGTGACAGCAGTAATTATAATATAAAACTTTTTGCTACACAATAATAATTTTAAATATAATCTAATTTAATTACATACAACCGGCAGGTATTTCGCCGTTTAAAACATTGAAAAGGAATACTTTAAGTTGTTTGAGTTTACCTCTTTTAATTATTTTTTCCAAACCTTCAGCAGCTTTTGGGTTAAATCGTTTGGTTTTTTCTATTAGCGGCTTTGCATTGTTTTTGAAGAGATTTAGCAGATCTTCTTCATTTCTAACGTTTAGTTTTTTCAAAAGTTCAGGAGCTTTTATGCCATATTTTGGGATATGCTTGACGTATCTTATATATGCCCTGTATCCGTCAATATAAGGGCTTATTGCAAACAATTGCGATGTCAGTGCTAGTGCAATTAAACTGGAACGATTGAGTTTCATTTCTTCCCCTTTGATATTCGAATGAATATTAATTCATTCTCAAAGTGTATCATAACTCTTTTTTCCTTAAAGATTGCTTAATATAAAAAAAATTTATAACAATATAATAACGTTAACTTAAAGTTATGTTAATCATTCCCTTATATATATTAATGTAAATTCAGAGTTGAAAATCTTTTGTTATAATTTCAACTAAAAAAGGTTAAAATGAACGAGAAAGCTTATATACTTCTAGCAAAACAGGAAGGCATTTCAAACAGAGCCGCAAAAGAGCTTATTGACAGAGGGCTTGTATTTGCAAAAGACAAAAAAATTAAAATAGCAAGAGGACTGCTTCCTACAAATACAAAATTTAAAGTACTTAAATTTCCCAAACCTAAAAAAATTTTCGAAGACGAGAATTTAATAGCGGTTGACAAACCTCCTTATATTACCAGTGAAGAGGTTTCAAAAATATTCGGTTACGATCTTCTTCATAGACTTGATAAAGAGACAAGCGGAATTTTAATTTTGGTAAAAAATGAAACTTTTAGAAAAAAAGCTATTGAAGAATTTAAAAAACAAAATGTATACAAAGAATACATAACATGGGTAAGCGGAATTGTGCCGGAACCTATGACGATAGATCTGCCTATAAAAGTAATAAAAACAAAAAGCGGGGCACTTGCTAAAATTTCAAAAGACGGAGAAGACGCCGTAACCGAAATTGAGCCGATTTTGGCGTTTAGGACCAAATCAAAAGTAAAAGCCGTTATCCATACCGGAAAAACACATCAGATAAGAGCTCATTTAAAAGCGGTGGACCATCCGATATTAGGAGATGAAAAATACGGAGGAGAACCTTTTAAAAGAGTAATGCTTCATCATCATAAATTCAAAATATTTGATTATAATTTCACATCACCTGAACCGAGCGACTTTAAAATGCAGGAAGAAGTAAATACCTATAAGAAAAAAAAGAAAAAGAAATAGTATTTAAAGGAGAGTAATGTTTGACAAAATAAGCGACGGCTTTAAAAGCGCTATTAACAAAATAAGAATGAAAGACGATGAAAAAGCGCTTAAAAAAGCATTGGATGAGTTGAAAAAAAGTCTTTTAAAATCAGATGTACATTTTAAAGTAGTCAAAGATCTTTTAAGAGAAGTAGAGATTGAAACAAAAAGAGCCGGAATAGGGAAGGCTAACTTTTTAAAAGCATTAGATAAATCTTTAACCAACATTTTAACTGCACCCGGAAACTACGGATTTGTATATTCAAACAAACCTCCTACAGTCGTATTGATGACAGGTCTTCAGGGTAGCGGTAAAACAACTACTACCGCAAAACTTGCGAATTATCTCAAACAGTTTAAAAAGAAAAAAGTTTTAATGGTTGCAGCCGACCTTCAAAGACTCGCGGCGGTAGAACAGCTAAAACAGTTAGCGGAACAGAACGGTCTTGACATATTTTATGACGAAAATTCAAAAGATCCCGTGGATATCGCTAAAAGAGGCGTGGAATACGCTAAAGAAAAATTTTATGACGTTGTGCTTATAGATACAGCCGGGCGTTTAGCGATTGATGATGAGCTTATGAATGAACTTATTGAAATCAAAAAAGAGGTAAATCCTGATGAAATTTTCTATGTAGCCGATTCTCTTACCGGTAAAGACGCTTTAAATACAGCAAAACAGTTTGACGAAAAACTTGACATTACAGGTGTTATACTTACGAAATACGACGGTGATTCAAAAGGCGGAGTTGCGCTGAGCATCGCACATCAGGTTGGAAAACCGTTAAGATTTTTAGGTACGGGAGAAAAAGTACAGGATATTGAAGTATTCGTTCCTGACAGAATTGTAAGCCGTATAATGGGAGCCGGTGATATTGAAGGTCTTGTTGAAAAAACTTCAGCGATTATTGATGAAAAAGAAGCGAAAAAACTTACTAAAAAGTTAAAAAAAGGGCAGTTTAACTATGAAGACTTTTTAAATCAGCTAGAGCAGATGAAAAAACTCGGAAGTATGAAAAACCTTTTAGGTATGATTCCGGGGATGGGTAATATGCTAAAACAGCTCGGTGACATTGATCTAGAAAATTCTGCAGAAATTAAAAAAATAAAAGCAATGATCAGTTCAATGACTTCAAAAGAAAGAAAACATCCTGAACTTATTAAAGAGAGTGCCAGCAGACGAAGAAGAATTGCACAGGGTGCCGGGCTAAGTGTTCAGGAAATAAACAGAATAAACAAACAGTTCCAAAACGCCGCTAAGATGGCGAAAAAATTTGCCGGAAAGAAAATGCCTAATATGAATGAGCTGATGAAAATGACTCAGGGCTTGAATTTTCCTAAATAATATATTAAAATTCCGAATTAATTTGTATATGGGTAGGTTTGGGCGGGATTAAACAAAATAAACTAAGGAGTAAACGTGGTAAAAGTAAGACTTGCAAGATTTGGTAGAAAAAAAAGACCTTTTTATAGAATAGTTGTAACAGATAGCAGAAAAAGAAGAGATTCAGGATGGATTGAATCAATCGGATATTATAACCCAATGACTGAACCTGCAACAGTTAAAATGGATTTAGACAGACTTAACTACTGGTTAGGTGTTGGCGCTCAAATGAGTGAAAGAGTTACTAAACTTAAAAAAATAGCTGAGGAAAACAACGCTTAATGGTTGTTGATTTCGTTACGGAGTTTGCTAAATTACTGGCATATGAACCTGAAAATGTGAAGGTGGAAGTAGTGCCTCACGAAGATTTTGATGAAATAGTAATATATGCAAAAAAAGCCGATGTGGGAAGAATTATCGGCAAAGAAGGCTCAATGGTCAAAGCAATAAAAACCGTTATAAGCGGATGCAGAGCAAAAGAAAATAAAAATTATAAAATAACGGTGAAAACTGAAGATGAATAAAATTCCTATTGCGAAAATAGGTAAAAGCTACGGAATTAAAGGGTGGCAAAAAATCCACCTTTTAACTGACTTTCCAGAACAGTTCAAACCCAATACAACTTTTGAATCAGATAAAACTACACTTACAATTGAAAAATTGGATTTAAAAAGAGGACTTGTTAAGTTTAAAGGCGTGGATACGCCGGAAGATGCTAAAAAACTTACGAACAGAATGCTTTATACGACTGAAGAAGCGACAAAAGAAAATATTAAATTAAAAAAAGACGAGTATTTTTGGTTTGATATTATCGGATGTGATGTATATGAAAACGGTGAGCTTTTAGGCAGGGTCAAAGAAATTGAAAGAGCCAATGAAACCGATTATCTTGTTATAAACACCGACGAGGCTTTTATAGAAAAAGGCTATCCTAAAAGATTTTTAATCGATTTTAAAAGAAACGTTAAAGATGTAGATGTAGAAAACAAAAAAATTGAAGCCACAGGTGCAAAAGAACTGCTTGATTCTCTGTTATGAAAATAGTCTTCGTAACTCTTTTTCCAAATTTAATTCAATGTTATTTTGAAGATTCCATTTTAAAAAAAGCAAGAGAAAAAGCTCTTTTTCAAATAGAATTCGTTAATTTCAGAGAATACGCAGAAAATAAATATAACAGGGTAGACACTCCCTTAGTGGGCGGCGGTGCCGGTATGATAATCGACAACACTGCCCTTAGAAAGTGTCTTTTGTCTTTAAAAACAAAATATAAAAATTCTAAAACTGTATTTTTAACACCTGTGGGGAAAAAGTTTAACCAAAAAGACGCGGTGCGTTTAGCCGGTGAAGAAGTTTTAATACTTGTATGCGGAAGGTATGAGGGGTTTGATGAAAGACTGATAGAGGATTTTGCCGATGAGGTTTTAAGTATAGGAGACTATATACTTACCGGCGGTGAGCTTGGAGCTTTAGTAATTGCCGATGCCGTTTTGAGAAATGTAGAAGGAGTGCTTGGCAATATTCATTCACTAGAGGGGGAGAGCTTTGGAAACAGACTTCTTGAACCTCCTCAGTTTTCTAAAGACGGTATAGTTCCGGAAATTCTAAAAAGCGGAAATCACAAAAAAATTCAAAATTGGCAAAAAAAACTAGCTGAATATAAAACTAAATTTCACAGGCCGGATTTAATCTGATCTGCGGGTATCGGTTTGCTGAAATAATATCCTTGTGAATAATCCACGCCTAAGCTTTTAATAGTTTCATATATTTCTTTGTTTTCTACGAATTCGGCAACGGTCTGTTTATTTTCTTTTTTTGCAAAATTTACGATTGATTCTACGATATCTCTTTTCGTTTTGTCTTTATCGATGTTTTTTATTAATACGCCGTCTATTTTAATAATACTGGCTTTAGCCTCAATAATTCTTGTGAAATTCGAATAACCGCTTCCGAAATCGTCAATAGCCACATCAGCGTTTAATTTCGTAACATTTTTAATAAAATCACTGATAGTATGCTGTATTTTGATAATTTCATCTTCTAACAGCTCAAAAGTTATCATGCCTTTTTCCGGTTTGTATTTTTCTAAAAGTTCGTAAATATAGTTTCTTATTGATTCTATTAAAATATCGCTTGGAGATAAATTAATAGAAATAGGAACATGTTTTTCATTATATGTTTTAAACGTATTGTCTAACACTTTTAGTGTCAGGCTTCCGTAAAGGCCGGCTTTTTTTGCTATTTCCAGGAAGTGGTAAGGAGTTAAAAGATTGTTTTCGTGGTCAATTATTCTAATTAAAGATTCATATTTGGCAATAGTATTGTCTTTATTGTTTACTATAGGCTGAAAAAGTGAAATTACTTTATTGTTTCTAATAGCGTATTTTATAAGTTTCAGCGTTTCCATATTTTTTAAAATTTCTATTTTCTTTTTAGCGCAAAGACCGTTGGCGAGGATTACTCTTTCTTCTGTGTTTTCAATTTCGTCAAATCCTGTTATGGCATTTTCATAAAGATGTATTTTCCCGTAAGCATAACTGATTTTGATTAACGGGTAATATTCGAAACCGTTAATGATAATAGGATGGTTTAGAACGTTTTTTACGATATCTTGCATTATATTATGCAAATTCTCTTTTTGAAAATTTTCTATTAAAAATCCAAACATATCATCTTGTACGGAATACTCTTCAATGTTTCCGAAATGCTCTTTTAGTAGATTTTTAACTCTTTTGGTCAGTCTTGTTTTAAGTTTGGTAATAGTGTCCTCGTCGTATACAAGTTTTATATTGCTGAAATTATCTATTTTGATTAAAATTAAAAGAGCTTCGTTTAAAACCTGAAGTTTATCGTTTATAAGCTTTTCAGCGTTTATAAAATTAGTAACGTCTTTTCTTAAAGCAATAAATTCTTTTATATTGCCGTCTCTGTCAAATATCGGTTTGACAACACTTTCAACATAGTAGGCTTCTCCGTTTTTTTTGCGGTTTTTTATTAATCCTTTCCAGGTTTTTTTATTTAAAATAGTCTCCCACAGTTCTTTGAAGACCTCTTTTTTCATATCCGGATGTCTGACGATATTGTGAGGTTTGCCAATTAATTCTTCTCTTGTAAATCCGGAAATGTCTGCAAATGCGTCATTTACATAAGTTATGTTGCCTTTTAAGTCGGTTTTAGAAACAATCAGACTGTCGTCGACAATATGTTTATATTGCTGTAACAAGTGTATTTGTTTTTGAAGCTCGAGCTTATAATAAAGAATATTGTACATTGTGGAAAAAAATTTGTCCAAATCAAAAGGTTTTAATAAAAATCCGTCCACATCCAGTTCTATCGCTTTTAAAAGCGTATCGGTATCAAAAAAAGCAGATAAAAAAACGACTAATATCTCCGGATAGTTTTTTTTAATATGCCTGACAAGTTCAAATCCGTCCATTTTAGGCATATTAATGTCAGTGATTACTATATCAAAAGATTTGTTTTTTAATAAATCTAATGCTTCTTCGCCGTTCGAAGCTATTGAAATAGAATTAAATATTTCAGAAAAAAGAGATTTACCCAAATCTGTAATTAATTTATTATCGTCAACAAATAAAAGGTTTAATCTTTTTAATTCTTTTAGTATTTCATTATTCATAAAGCTCCTTTGTTACAAAAAATTATAACATAGTTGATAATCAAATATTGAAAAAATTAATACAAAAATAATATTTTGAAAATAATTATAATTTTTGGTATAATTTCGCTTCAAATTAAGTGTGAATGCCCAAAAGGGCCAATGGCACAAAGGAGACGAAATGATCAATAAATATATTGAAGCTTTTGAAGCTAAACAAATCGAAGGTAAAGAAGTACCTGAGTTCAGACCTGGGGATACTGTAAGAGTGGCAGTTGAAATTAAAGAAGGTGACAAAAAAAGAATTCAGAATTTTGAAGGTGTTGTAATTGCCATTAAAGGTAAAGGTGCCGGAAAAACATTTACTGTTAGAAAAATCGGTGCTAACAATATCGGAATAGAAAGAATTTTCCCTCTATACAGCGAAAGCATTGCAGGAATCGAAGTAGTTAGAAAAGGTAAAGTTAGAAGAGCTAAACTTTACTATCTAAGAGGAAAAACTGGTAAAAAAGCTAGAATTAAAGAAAGAAGAGATTAATTTCTTCTTTTTCTTCTTTTTTGTGTTATTTGGCGTCTGACACTAAATTATTTCTATTTTATAGTTATCTGTTTTGTTTAAACAAGTGGAATTGAATCTGCAATTAGTGTATTAGTTTGATAAGGAATATTTATTGGTGCCTGACACTTGGTGTGTTATACAGAAAAGAAAAGGAAAGGAATGATTACATCATTCCCATTCCGCCCATTCCTCCCATGTCAGGAGCAGCCGGTGCCGGTTTTTCTTCCGGAACCTCAGTTACAGCCGCTTCAGTTGTAAGAAGAAGGCTTCCTACTGATACAGCATTTTGTAATGCGATTCTTTCTACTTTTGTCGGGTCGATAATTCCAGCTTTGAACATATCAACATATTCACCTGTCGCTGCGTTGAATCCAGTGTTTTCATCAGCTTCTTCAACTTTCATTGCAACGATTCCAGGCTCGAATCCTGCGTTTTTAGCGATTTGTTTAATTGGCGCTTTTACAGCCTGTTTAACGATATCTACACCGATTTTTTCATCAGCGTCTTCTGCGTCTACATTGATTTTTGCTGCAGCTTTAAGGATTGCAGCACCACCACCGATAACGATACCTTCTTCAACAGCCGCTTTAGTTGCGCTAAGTGCGTCGTCAACTCTGTCTTTTTTCTCTTTCATTTCAGTTTCAGTTGCCGCACCAACTTTGATTACAGCTACACCTCCGCTGAGTTTAGCAAGTCTTTCTTGTAATTTTTCTCTGTCGTAATCGCTTGTTGTCTCTTCGATTTCTTTTTTGATTTGAGCGATTCTAGCTTCAATAGCAGCTTTGTCGCCTCTACCGTCAACGATTGTTGTATTTTCTTTGTCTACTACAACTCTTCCAGCCTGTCCAAGGTCTGCTAAAGTTGCACTTTCAAGTGTTCTACCAAGCTCTTCGCTGATTACCTGACCGCCAGTTAGGATTGCGATATCCTGAAGCATTGCTTTTCTTCTGTCACCAAATCCAGGCGCTTTTACTGCACATACGTTTAGAACACCTCTAAGTTTGTTAACTACAAGTGTAGCTAGTGCTTCACCTTCGATATCTTCAGCAATGATTAATAACGGTTTGTTTCCGCCTTGAACCATTTGCTCAAGTAACGGTAATAAATCTTTCATGTTGCTGATTTTTTTGTCGTATAGTAAAATGTATGCGTCATTTAGTTCAGCAACCATTTTTTCAGTATCGGTTACGAAATATGGTGATAAATATCCTCTGTCGAACTGCATACCTTCTACTACTTCAAGTTCGTCTTGAAGTGATTTACCTTCTTCTACAGTAATAACACCGTCTTTTCCTACTTTATCCATAGCTTCGGCAATAAGTTCACCGATTTTTTTGTCGTTGTTTGCTGAAATAGTTGCAACCTGAGCGATTTGCTCTTTGTTTTCAACAGTTTTGCTCATGTTTTTAAGTTCCGCGATAATAGCTTCAACAGCTTTATCCATTCCTCTTTTAACTGCTACAGGGTTTGCACCGGCTGTAATGTATTTTAGACCTTCTTTAAATACTGCATGCGCTAAAACAGTTGCGGTTGTTGTACCGTCACCCGCTTCGTCAGCAGTTTTGCTTGCAACTTCTTTAACAAGCTGCGCACCCATATTTTCCACAGGGTGTTTAAGTTCGATTTCTTTTGCCACAGAAACACCGTCTTTTGTAATGTGAGGTGCTCCGAAACTTCTTTGAAGTAGAACGTTTCTACCTTTTGGACCCATTGTTACTCTAACTGCGTCTGCGAGTTTTTCAACACCCGCTAATAATTCGTTTCTTGCTACATCGCTGTATACTACATCTTTTGCTGCCATTTCACCCTCCTTATTCTATAATTCCAAGAATATCGTCAGTATTTAATACTAAGTATTCTTTTCCGTCAATTGTAATGTCAGTTCCGCTGTATTTAGCAAATACTACTTTGTCACCTTCTTTTAAAGGAAGGTTTTCATCTTCTTCAACTTCTTTTGAAATTGCTACTACTTTACCTTCAAGAGGTTTTTCTTTTGCGTTATCAGGAATAATAATTCCACTTGCTGTTTTTGCTTCTTCTTCAACTCTTTCTACTAATACTCTAAGTCCAAGTGGTTTAAACATTTCCGCCTCCTTTAGCAGTTATTTATTTTAACTGACGGAATTATAATAGAAAAATATGAAAAAGTCAATATTTTTTAACAATTTTTTTAGAAAACTTTAGTCTTTATTACTAAATAAAGTTAATTGATTTAATTTATAAATATTTTTATATTATGATATTTAAAATCTAATTAAAATAAAAAGCAGGGTAAAAAAGAGGGTTAATTACCCATCATTACATTAGGAAGCCATAAAGATATCTGAGGAATGTAAGTGATAAGAAGAAGCCCTATAAATATTACAAAAAACCAAGGCAGTACAGCTTTTACAACTTCTTTTATAGAAAGTCCCGTTATACCGCTTGCTACAAACAGGTTGAGCCCTACCGGTGGCGTTAACATTCCGAGTTCCATATTGATTGTAATAATAACTCCGAAATGTATAGGGTCGATTCCCAGCATTTTAGCCACAGGTAGCAGAAGAGGGACCATTATCATTATGATTGAGCTTGGTTCCATAAAATTACCTGCAATCAGTAATAAAATATTTACGGCTACTAAAAACATAACCTTATTCAGATGCATCTGAACAACAAAATCGCTTAACATCTGAGGTATGTTTTCTAATGTAAGGAAATATGCGAATATTGAAGCGTTTGCAATGATAAACATAATCATCGCACTTGTTTTGGCGCTTTCTAAAAACACTGTTTTAAGTTCTGTGATTTTAATGTCTTTATAAATAAATATAGCAATAAACAAAGCCCATACGGCACTGACAGCAGCAGCTTCAGTAGGCGTAAATATACCGCCGTAAATACCGCCTATAATAATGACTATTGTCATTAACGCCCAAAACGATTCTTTAAATTTTTGCCATCTTTCTTTCCAGCTTGCCGGTTTTGTTTTTTTGAATCCAAGTCTTTTAGCTCCTATGTATGTTACGGCCATAAGCATAAAACCGATTAAAAGCCCGGGAATGATACCTGCAATAAACAGTTTACCTATACTTATTTCAGCTGTAACGCCGTATATAATCATTACGATACTAGGAGGAATTAGTATTCCCAGACTTCCTGATGCAGTAATTGTTCCGACTGCGTAGCTTTTAGGATATCCGGCAGCGGTAATGGCTCCGAACATAATAGAACCGATTGCCGCAACAGTCGCAGGAGAGCTGCCTGAAACGGCTGCAAAAATTATACTGGCAAATATGGCTGCAATAGGAAGACCTCCCGGAAGATGCCCTACAAACGTTCTGGCAAAATCTACTATTCTCCTTGCGCTGCTTCCTTTGCTAAGCAGATTTCCCGCTAAGATAAACATAGGAATCGCCATAAGGGCGTATTTGTCTAGTTTGCTGAATACGGCGCTGGCAAGATCGATTAAACTTTCCGGCCCTTCAAAAAAATATGAAGTCAGGAATGTAGACGCTCCTAAAGCGACTCCGACAGGCACGCTTAAAAACAGGAGCAGAAAGAATATTCCGAATAATACACCTACTATCATTTTTTAACCTCTTTCATCTGTAATTCCATTTCTTCAATAATCATTTCATGTTCCGTTTTGGTTACAACCTGATCGGCCGGAGTTTTTATAAGCTCTATTGTTTTGTCAAATACCCTGTATGCAGCCGTAAGAAAAGCAATAGGTATCACAAGATACGGTATCCACATAGGAATATTTAAATCCACGCTTATTTCCCCGCTTGCTTTAAGACCGAAATCCGGGTCAAATATAAACAGATATCCGTAATACGCAACAGCAAGCAGATAACCAAGAGTAATCAAATGTGCCAGAAGTGACGAAAGTTTAGCCAGTTTAGGCGGAAGTATATCAAGCAGAATAGTTACTCTGATATGGCATTCTTTTCTGAAACAGTAACTAGCTCCGAAAAATGCAGACCATATAAAAAGATAGTTTGTAAGTTCAAAAGCCCAGTCTATTCCTTCGTGAAAAGCAAATCTTGCCACAACGTTTATGAAAGCCAGCAAAACTCCGGCAGCTATGCCGAAGCTTGCTATAAACTCGTTAATTAAACCGATAATTCTGTCTATTACGTCTAAAAATTTCATTCACCGGCTTTAATTGCTTTTTCAATTAAATCTTTTCCGATCATTCCGTAGAATTTAGGATAAATAGTTCTTAATTTTTTTACCCACGCTTCTCTTTGTTCTTTTGTAAGTTTTATGATTTGAAGTTTGCCTGTTTTATCCGCATAAGCTTTAATTTTTGCAAATTGAGAGTCGTTAAGCTGTTTTGCCCAGATTCTTTCTTTTGCAGTAGCTTCTTTCATTGCTTCTTTGACTACCGCTTTTAGATTGTTTGGAAGCTTGTTCCAGAATTTTTTGCTGATAACTACCATGTAACCGAGATATCCGTGATTTGAAATAGTCATATATTTCTGAACTTCATAGAATTTTTTTGTATAGATATTTGAAATTGTATTTTCCTGTCCGTCAACAACACCCTGCTGTAATGCAGAATATACTTCACTGAACGGTAAAACTACAGGAATTGCATTAAGCGCTTTAAACTGTGCAATTAAAACTTTAGAACTCATAACCCTGAATTTTAATCCGGCCGCGTCGCTTGGTTTAATAAGCGGTCTTTTGCTGTCAGTCAGCTGTTTAAAACCGTTATCCCAGTAAGCAAGCGCAACGTAGCCTTTTGCGTCTACCATTTTTAAAAGTTTTTGTCCTACTTCACCGTCCAATACTTTATGTAAATGGTTTGCGTCTTTAAATAAAAACGGCAGGTCAAACAGTGCCAGCTGAGGTACCAGTCCTGTAAATTTTGAAAAACTAGGCGCAGCCATCTGAACCGCATTGAATTTCATTTTTCTAAGAACGACTTTGTCTCCGCAAAGCTGGGCGTTAGGATATACTTCAACCTTTATTTTTCCGTGGCTTAATTCTTCAACTCTCTTTGCAAAATAATCAGCCGCTTTACCTTTTGGCGTATTTGGCGATACAACGTGCGAAAACTTGATTACATAATCAGCCGCAAACGAAAAACTCATTGCCACTGCTATACTTAACAGTCCTTTAAATAATCTCATTTTTTCTCCTTTTTTTGTTAATTATAGCATTTTAAGTTATTTTAATATTACTTTACATTTCATTTAATGTTTTGTGTTACGTTTAGTAACTTTTTGCGTTCATGCGAATATTCAAAAAAGCTTTTCAAATATGTTTTTTAAATTTGCTAAAAAAATTCTTGAATTTTAAATAAAAAGTGGTTATAATTTCACTCCACATAACTTGGTGGGGTAGCTCAGCTGGCTAGAGCGCCGGTCTCATAAGCCGGAGGTCGGGAGTTCAAGTCTCCCCCTCACTACCATTTAATTCTTCAAATATAAGTGTCTGTCACTGTTTATATCTAGACATATAAGAAATATTTATCCAATATTAAATTTTAATTGACATTACAATTATATCGGGTTATAATTATTAAAGGCTTTTAAGTTAAAAAAAGGAATGTTTTAAAATATGATTTGGTGCAATAAAGATAAGTACAATTTTATCAGTAAACTTTTGAAAACTAATGCAAATAAAGAAGTACAGTATCTAAAAAATCTTCTTGAAAGAGAAGAAGTCAGCGACGAAGTAAGAAATTTGGTAAATAAATTTTTTGCGATAAATAATAATTTTGATCTTCAGGAATTTGTAAACAATCAGACATTTTTTGATTTTGACTTTACTGACGAAATGCTCACAAACGATTTTATCGAAAATAAAGACAGTGTTGCGTATGCAATAGTCGAAGCTATCTTATCTAGAAAATAATAAAGGAACAGTTGTTGGTTTTAGCATTAAAATACAGACCTAAACGTTTTGAAGAAATTATCGGTCAGGATGCAATCGTCAAAACGATAGTAAATTCTCTTGACAATAACAGACTCGCACACGCTTATCTGTTTTCGGGACTCAGAGGAGCGGGTAAAACGACTACGGCAAGAATACTTGCAAAAGCTCTTCAATGTGACAGAGGGCCTACTTCGGATCCTTGTGAAGAGTGCGAAAACTGCGTTATGGCTAATGAAAACAGACATATTGACATTATCGAAATGGATGCGGCCAGCAATCGTAAAATAGAGGATATAAGAGAACTTATCGAACATACCAAATATAAACCTAGCGTAGGTAAATATAAGATATTTATAATTGACGAGGTTCATATGCTGACAAACGAAGCGTTTAACGCTTTGCTTAAAACGCTTGAAGAGCCTCCTGAATACGTTAAGTTCATAATGGCTACAACGGATCCTTTGAAACTTCCCGCAACTATACTAAGCCGTGTTCAGCATTTCAGGTTTAATAAAATAAAAGATTCTATAATACATAATTATCTTATAAAAATTTTAGTAAAAGAAAATGTAGAATTTGATGAAGACGCATTAAGGCTTATAATCAAAGCCGCAAAAGGTTCTGTAAGGGATTCGCTGACGCTGCTTGATCAGGCTATAGCATTTTCAAAAGGAAGAATTGATTTAGACAGCGTTGTGGATATGCTGGGTGTCGTTAATCCTGAAACAATTACGGAACTGTTCGAAAATATTAAAAACGCTGATAAAAAAAGAGTGAAGGAAATTATAAGCGAAATAAAAGATTACGATATAGAATCAATAATAGATGAAATTATCATATACTTAAAAGACGCTCTTTTCGAAGGCGGTCTGCCTCTAATTACGGTTCAGAGATTTTTTAATATCGTAGCCGATACTAAAGAACTGATTAAATATAACACAGATAACGAATTTGTGCTTTCGATAATGTTTTTTAGAATGATTGAAGCAATGAAGCCTCATAAAATAGATGATTTGATTAAAAGTTTTGAACGCAAAATCGATCTTAAAAATTACGAGCCTAAAAAAGAAGAAGTTTTTGATTCTCCGGAAGATCTGTTTAAAAAACTTATAACAAAAATAAAAGAAAAAGATATAGACCTCGGAGTATGTTTTGAAACAAGCGTTAAATTTATCTCTTTTGAAAACAAAGTTTTAAAATGGGAAAGCTGCCCGGACAGTGAATGTAAAGAAATGTTTAAAAGATTTTTTTCACCGGTTATAAGGCCTCTGATTAATGAAATATTCGGTATAGGCACAAAAATAGAACCTCTCAGATGTGAAAAAAAAAATGAATTAACACAAATTGAAACAAAAAGAAAAAAACCTGCAGAATCAATACTTACAGACAATTCGGAAAAAGTTATAAATAAAGTAAGGGAAATATTCGGAAGCGATGTAAAAATAGAAAAAATTTTACATAAAGCTTAAAATTCCTTTTAACCCGTTTATAAAGAAAATTATAGAAATAAACATAATAAACAGACCCGTAAGCAAAGATATTATTTTAATACCGTGAAGACCTAGAAATTTAATAATTTTTTCGGCATATTTTAACGTCAGATACATTACAAGCATTGACAGCACCAGTGAGATAAAAAGTTCTTCTTTAGAAATCGTGTTTTTTGCCCTGTCTCCAAGTACAAGCAGCACGGTAAACACTCCAGGTCCTAATATAACTGGTACAGCCATTGGTATTATTGCAATTTCTTCTTTTTCTTTTGCGAATTTTTTTTCTTTTTTATTAAGTACCATATTGCTTGCTCTTTTTCCGTTTATCATAATCCATCCCACAAAAAAAAGCAGTATCCCACCTATTATTTTGACAACGTTTATATAAAGGGTTTCATTGCCGGGCAGTATGTCGGAATGAATATGAGTAAATAAGAAAGAAGAAACAAAAAGTATTATAAAAGATAAAACAAATACAGTTAGCGAAGAAATAAAAGCTATTTTTGTATCATTATCATATGGATTTCTTATAGACAGTAGAACAATAGCCGCTTCTAAAGGATTAAATACCGTAATTAATATCAGCGTATCGATAAATATTTTTGAAATCATTATATTCCTTCAGGTAAATAATTCATTCTTTTTATTTTAACATTATTATTTTTAATTTCAATATATATAGAAAAAATGAGTAAGAAAATTTAATTGCTATATAATATGAATCGAAGAAAAATAATGGATCTGAAAGTGTTGAAGAAAAAATATACAATAAACCTCAAAAAATATTAAAAAATAAATTATATTTTTTCAAAAATTAATTTAATATAAAGGAAAGTTGATTTAAAATAAGTTGCTTTTTAAATTTCGATATAATTCTTTAACTGTCTTTTGGGGGATAAAATGCAAGAGATTATAAAAATGTTTGAAATAATAAAAAATACTGTTGAAATAGAAAGTGAGAAATTAATTAAGTCTCAAATCAAAAAACTAAAAAAATTTGAATTGGGCGAAAAAATTTCTTCATTTGTAGATAGACTGCAAAATTATAATTACAGAATAATTATTGTAATTAAACAATACTTTCAAAATATTTATTATTTAAAAACAATAAAACCTGACATAAAAATTTTTTTATTACAAAAAAACACTTGATGTATATGGTTTAAAAAAGAGTTTAGATAAAGTTATTCCTTTTTTAGAACATACTTCTACTGTTTTTTATGAGCAAGTAGGTTGGCAATTAGAAGAATTGGAAAATTATTTAGGTGTTTCATATTAATCTTTAAATTTTTTAGGGGAAAATAAATTGAAATTATTGGATATTGGAGAGGCCGATTATAAACAAATAACAAACTTAATCAAAAACAATTACTTTGTTTATAAAAAAGACTGGAAATTTATAGATTACGATGATATGGATAATTACAACCTGCCCTCTCAAAAATACTGGCTTGAAGAAGACATAAATAATATCAAAAACACTTCAAAAAGACATCTTGTTATTAAATGCAAAAATTTTGAAAATTTTGGAATAAGTGAAAAAGAATTAATTCAGTATATTAAAATAGCAATGGATTTTAAATTGATTTTTATAGATATTGACACAATAAACGATGAAAAAATAGTGGCAACTCAACCAGGCGGTAATTTATTTACAATAAACGGATTTCAGGAATTTATTTTAAATAATGAAAGTATTAATTTTATATGCGGACATAATATTATAAATTATGATGTCCCTGTTTTGTTGAGTTATTCTTTTTATTATAAAAAAGTAAATTTTACAAAAAATTTTCAGAACGCATTAAGGAAGAAAAATTTCATTGACACATTGTATTTATCAATTTTGTTTAGTAAAAAATCGTCTCTTTCGCTGGATAAGGAATATAAACGCGAAGAAAAACAAAACAACCCTTTAAAAGACGCAAAAGAATCACTTCAATTGTTTGTAGAATTATGCGAAACCTTTAAAACATTACCCAAAGAATTGAAGCACACTCTTTTTTATTTTCTCAAAGATAATGAATATTATAAAGGATTTTTCAAGTATACCGGATTGGATTTGGTAAAAATTGATGAAAAAGTGGTTTTTGAGATAATCAATAATTATTTTGAAAATATAGACAAAGAGTATATATTAAGAAATTCATTTGAAATTGCAATTATTTTAATGTCAAAATACCTAAAAAAGCCTGTGCCGCCTTTTGCATACAAAAATATTGAAAATTTATATAAAGTTGAAAAAAAATTGGTATTAAAAAAAATAAAATCTTTAAAAAACTATGTCCAGAATCTACTTGAGTGTAATGAATTTGAATTTAGAAAATTCAAACCTCTTGAAAAAAACATTTTTGAAAACAGGGAAATTTCCCAGGAAGATATTATAAACACGGCATTAAACAATAAAAATATTCTCGCAATTTTACCCACAGGAGGAGGAAAAAGCCTTTGTTATCAGATACCGGCTATATTTGAAGCCGAAAATTTTCAAAGACTTACACTTGTCATCTCTCCACTACGGTCATTAATGAGAGACCAGATAGAAGGATTTAATAAAAAATACAATACATCCGTAAAAGCCGGAGCATTAAGCGGATTTTTATCTCCAAGTGAAAGAAAAAAGCTTATCGAGGATGTGGAAAATGGTATTGTGAATTTGTTGTATATTGCGCCCGAATCCTTGCGTTTTAAGACAATAAGAGGTATTTTAAAAAAAAGAGATTTATCAAGGGTTGTAATAGACGAAGCACATTGTATATCAATGTGGGGACACGATTTCAGACCTGATTACAGATATATAGCCGATTTTTTAAAAGAAATATATAATGAAGAAATACCACCTATTTCATTATTTAGTGCAACCGCTTCAAAGGAAGTTATTAAAGATATTAAAGATTATTTTTATGATAAATTAAATATCAGATTTGAAGAATTTATAGCCGATAACAAAAGAAATAATTTAATTTATAAAGTTATAAAAATCAATGCTGAAAATAAAAAAGATATTTTTGAGGAAAAATATAAAGAACTTTTAAAGTTGGTGAAACCTAAACAAATTATTTATATTCCAAACAGTATTAAGGATTGCGATGAAGTAGCACAAAGATTAAATATTGAAAGCGGTTTAAGAGTTGAGAGTTTCCATTCAAAAAAAGAAAACAGAGAAGAAATTTTGCAAAATTTTCTTGACAATCATATAGATATTATAGTTTCAACCACGGCTTTTGGTATGGGAGTTGATAAGCCTGATATTGAAAGTGTAATTCATTTTACCCCGTCACAAAACATAGAAGATTATATGCAGGAATCCGGAAGAGCCGGAAGGGATAAAAAACTTGTACCTCAAGCCGAATGTATCAGTTTGTATTATGAGGGAGACTTCGACAAATATTTGCATAGATTAAAAAGCTCAATTATTACAAGAGAAGAAATTCAAGCTGTTTATCAGGCTATAAAAGACTATAAAAAAGACAAAATATACATAACTCCCGTAGAACTTGCCTTAAAATCAAAATTAAATATAGATATAGATTCCGAAGAATATAAACAAAGACTTAACGACATTATTACAGAACTGACAGAAGAAGGTTTAATTGAAAGAGAAAGCAACAACTACAATATTTATGCAACAGCGATAGAAATAACCGATATTGTAAAGGTAAGAAAATTACTGGATGTTGGTAGCAAAGAAATCAATCTTGCTTTTGAAATTTATAACCTAATAAAGAAAAAATCAAGAAAAACGCTTGACATAGCCGAAGCCGCATTTTTATTAGGCAGAAACGAAAAAGAAATTATTGAAGCCGTAAAAGAGTTAAAAGATAAAGAGATAATAAGTGAAGAAGTGGATATCCATTTTAAAATTAACAAACCGGTTCAGTGGCTCTATTTTGCTTTGGAGAGATTTTTAATAGAAAATATAACAAACGGTGAAGAAATTTTAAAACTGCGCGAAATTGCTGAAAATTTTAAACAAAGCGAAGACAAAAGATTTCAAAAATACAATAAACAAAACAATAAGAAAATCATAGAAATATTAGAGAGAATTTTAAACAACTGGAAAGAATATACCGAAATTAAAAGACTTGATAAGAAACTTAGTTTATGGAAATTAAAAACACAAAATATTGATAAATTTAAAGAAAAAATCAATAACAGACTTAATTATTCGTATAGAATTTACAAAAAAATATTAGAAAACAAAACAACCGTCAAATTTTCTGACATAAAAAAAGAATTTCCGAATTTGAAAGAAAAAGAAATTAATGATTATCTTGTTTTTTTGCATTATGCAAAAGCTATAACACTAATAGACGGTGTTTTTATTTATTATCCTCAATATATTTTAAAAGTAAAAAAACACATAAACCAATACACAAATGAAATGTATGAAAAAAGAAAAAAACCGTATTATGAAAACAAAAGAAAAAAAATACATATCATGAACGAATTTTTAATAAGACAGACAAATTCAAACACTTCCGAATTTCTAAAAAATTATTTTTTAATGCCTATAGATGATTTTATTAAAAAACACATTAAATTTGTAAAACAATATATTGGATATTTCATTACCAAAACAAAGCATAAACAGATTTTTGAAAGTTTAACCGATGAACAAAAAGAAATTGTAAACAGCAAAAAAAGGCAAATGCTTGTATTGGCAGGTCCTGGAAGCGGAAAGACAAAAACGCTTGTAAATAAAATTGCTAATCTTATTTTAAATAACGAAAAAGTAAATCCGGAACTGTTTTTAATGCTGACTTATACCAGAACCGCAATGATTGAGTTTAAAGACAGGCTATATGATTTGATAGGAAATGATGTATATAAACTGGATATTCATACGTTTCATTCTTATTTATATTATATTCTCGGAGAAAACAGTAAAAATATAAGTACTCAAAAAGACAATAATTATATATTTGATAAATTTTTGTGCTTGGAACCTGAGATAAAAAAAGAAATAATTCCTGTAAAATCGGTGTTGTATTTAGACGAATACCAGGATATTACCCCTAAAACGTTTGAAATTGTTAAAGAGATAATTAAATATTCGGGAATAAGAGAAATAGTTGCTGTTGGTGACGACGACCAGATGATAATGGATTTTACAGGTTCATCAGTTAAGTTTTTTGATGATTTTTGGGAGCTTTTGGATACAAAAGAAAAGGTGAGTTTCAGTTTAAGTAAAAATTTCAGAAGTACAGAGAATATAGTCGAATATTCCAATGAATTTATAAAAAAGATAAAATCCAGAAAAAAAAGAACGGATATAGTGCCTGTAAAAAAAGAAAAAGGAATTATAGAGATAATCAAATTTTTTTCACCAAATCTCTATGAACCGGTAGTTGCAAAAATAATGGACATAGGAATTGAACGGGAAATTGCAATATTAACACACAGCAACGACACTGCCTTGACACTAAAGTCTCTTTTAAACAAATACAACATTAAATCTAAACTTATACTTGATAAACAAAAATTCAAGTGGAGCGATTTGTTTGAAATTAAGGAATTTGACAATGCAATAATAGAAAATCTTCAAGAAGAGAAAATACTTACAGAAGAAATATTAAACAAAGCATTAGCGAGAATTTCACACCTTTCCTTTTCAAGAAATTTCCATTATGTTTATGAACTGATTTCATATGTAAAAAATAAAGAAAGTTTTACTTATGAGGCTTGGAAAGCTCTTATTGATGATTTGGACGATGAATTTTTTAAATCCTCTACTTCAAGAATCACAATCAGCACCATCCATAAAGCAAAAGGCAAAGAGTTTGAAAATGTAATAATTATGGATGAAAACAACAAATATAATGAAAATTTAGATGAAAATTTAATAAGAAAATATTACGTGGCAGTAACAAGGGCAAAAAAAAGTTTGTTTATTTATACAAATCATAATTATTTTTATAATAAATTTATTGAAAATAATAAACATATATATAAAACTGACAATAATTCCTATTTGAAACCTGAAGAAATAATTTTAGAATTAGGTTTAGGTGATATACATTTGGGGGAATCATTTGATTGTCAAGAAGAATTAAAAAAAGTTTATTTGTCCAATTCCCCTTTGTTTTTGAAAGGAAATAAAATTTTTTCGCACAATTTTATCACACAATTATCAGAATCTAAACCAGATAAAGGAATAAATAAAATAAAAATAAAATTAAATCAAGGATATAAAATAAAAAATATAAATCTGGTTAATTTAGTATATTATTTTACAGAAAATTATAATACTCATGAAAAAAAAGAGATTCTTCAAGGGGTTTTCAATATTATTTTGATTAAAGTAGATTAGAATATAAGTCATTTAAAATTGTCAGTTAAATTATCAGTAAAAATCCGCTAAAAACAACTGACACTTACCTTGTTTATTTTTTAAAAATACTGAATTTACGTAAGTTTGAAGTAATGGCGGAGAGAGAGGGATTCGAACCCTCGGTGGGCGTTAACCCACACACGCGTTCCAGGCGTGCGCCTTAAACCACTCGGCCATCTCTCCAAAAAAAGGGGGGATAAAATTATATCAAATATCTTTAAGTTTCGTAATAATAGTTTCTAAAATTATATCGTCGTCTTTTGCAGGCGCTTTTATAAATTCTTTTTTGTCGTCAGAATAGATAATAGTTATGTTTTCACCGTAATTGGATATAGATTTTATTCCTTTGTCCTGAGCCAGCACTTTGACTTTCATTTTTTCAATAAAATTGCGTGTCGGCTTGTCCAGTTTTGAAAACCTGTCTATCATTTCTTTTTCGAGTTCGTATATTTCTTTAATTGTTTTTGCATTTGAAAAACGTTTGTATAAATCAAGTCTTAATCTGTCTTCTTTAACTACTTCGTCTGATATGTATGCGTTAATGTTAAGTTTTACTTCTGTTTCGTTTTCCTGAATTTTATTGCCGCTTAGCTCTTTTAAAGTGTCTTCAAGCATTTTTACATACATGGAATAACCTACGCCTTTTATCTGTCCTGACTGCTGTGCACCCAATATGTTGCCGCCGCCTCTGATTTCCAGATCTCTCATGGCAAGCACCTGTCCGCTTCCGAGGAATGAATTTTCTTCAAGCGCCAAAAGCCTTTTTTTTGCGTCTTCACTTAATTCGTCTTTATTTTTAACTAAAAAGTATGCATAACCTTCGTGTTTTCCTCTTCCCACTCTGCCTCTTATCTGATGAAGATCAGCTATTCCGAATTTGTCGGCGTTTTCCACTATTACGGTGTTTACATTAGGTATATGTATTCCGCTTTCGACTATGGTGGTTGTAAGCGCCAGGTCGTATTTGCCCGCTATAAAATCCACAAGGCCTTTTTCGATTTGTGAAGGAGTGAGTTTGGCATGTAAAACAAGTATTCTAAGATCCGGAAGAATATTTTGAAGCTCTTTTTTCTTTTGTTCTATGTAAGCTATGTTGTTGTAAATATAAAATATCTGTCCTCCGCGCCTTAGTTCTCTTAAAATAACTTCTTTAATGAGATTTTCATTCCATTCTTTTACAAATGTTTTTGTAGATTTTTTCCCTTTTGGAGCCGTTTCCAGGGTGGAAATAGATTTAACCTGAGAAAGCGCCATGTTCAGGGTTCTCGGTATCGGAGTGGCAGACATGTAAAGTGTATGAACGTCTTTTGCCAGTTCTTTTAATTTTTCTTTCTGTTTTACGCCGAATTTATGTTCTTCGTCTATTATAACCAGACCTAAATTTTTATATTTAAGATTTAAACCCGCATGAGTTGAGATTAAAATTTTTATTTCTCCGTTTTTTACGCCTTCGGTTATTTCTTTTTTTTCTTTAGAAGATGTAAACCTGTCCAGTTTGGCTATTTTTATGTCGGGATAATCTTTAAATCTTTCTTTAAAACTTTCGAAATGCTGGTTGACCAAAATTGTAGTAGGTGCTATAACGGCCACCTGATAGCCGGATTTTGCCACTACAAAACTTGCAACCATCGCCACTTCCGTTTTTCCGAATCCGACGTCTCCGCTTAACAGTCTGTCCATTACTTTTGTTTTAAAATCTTCTAAAATAGCGTTTATTGTCTCTTTTTGGTCCGGTGTATGAATAAAAGGCGCTTTATCGATAAATTCTTTTACGCCTTCAAAATTTAAAGGAGCCGGTTTTATAAGTTCCCTTTGTGCCTGGAGTTTGATAATATCGGCAGCCATTGCGAAAATTTTTTCTTTAATTTTTTCTCTTTTTTTAGCGAATGTGCCTTTTCCGAGTTTATCGAGAGCCGGAATTACACCTCCGGGGGCAATATATTTTTCTATTAAATTTAGATTTTCTACAGGTAAAAGCAGTTTGTCGTCGTTTGCGTATAATATTTCCGCATATTCGCTTACTTTTCCTAATATTTCAACTTTTTTCAGTCCGTTAAATTTTCCGATGCCGTGTGATTCATGAACAACGAAATCACCTTTTTTCAGTTCGTCAAGAACCAGGGAGGTTTTTTTTCTTTTTTCAAATTCAGGCGGATTTAATGAAATTACTGTTTTTTCGGGGCATGAAATATTTACGTGAGCGGAACTTTTTATCCATTTGACCAAAGGGGCTTTCAGTTTTATGTCTTCATAAATATCAGCTTCTTTTAATAACACTTCGTTTTTAGCCAGTATTTCTATTTTTTGGTTTTTGTGTAATGAGAGATATTCTTTAATGTTTTTTACAGTAATATCTTTACATTTCCCGTTAGGGATTAAAGGAGCTTTTTCAATATATGTATTAAATTCTTTATGAAACTCTTTATATTCCTGAATTTCCTGGCTTATATCGTAAAGTATCGAAAAACCGTCAAGAAAATCCCTTTGCAGGTACCAAAAGCCTAATGAATAAAAATCCTTGTAAAATGCGGAAAATTCGCTTTTGTTGATTTTATCCAGTATTTCATTGTATTCATTTTTGTCCAGTGCCGCTATGGCCGGTATTATTTTGAAACTTTCAATTTCTTCAATGCTTTTCTGGTCCGTTTCTTCGAAAATTCTTATACTCTCTATTTCAGTATCAAAAAGGGAAACCCTTACGGGTTTATCCAGGTTTATCGGCCATATGTCAAATATGTCTCCCCTGAAGCTTACTTCTCCTTTTTCACTTACTATATCCACATGTTCGTATCCCCAAAGAACCAGTTTTTCTTTCAGTTCATTTAGATTAATGTCGTCACCGAATTCCAAGACAATGTCTTTATAATATTTTTTTACCGGCAGCTTTTTTAATACGGTGGTATATGGCGAAATAAAATATGAGTTTTCATTATAAAATTTATATAAAGCGTTGTTAAGCTCAAAAATTTCCGTTCTGAAACTTCTTAAATCATCTCCTAAAACCGCTCTGAAATCCGGAAAGACAACGTAGGGGATATTTAAATATTTATAAACTTCTCCACCAAGCAGAGCCTCTTTTTGAGAAGAGGTTACTATATCCGTCTTTTGATTTAGAAGATGTTCATATATTTTTGCCTGCAAAGTTTCTCCTTAAAAATTCTTCAACTACACTGAAACTGCCGAAAACCAGCATAGGTTTTTTTATTTCTTTGAACTCTTTTATTTCAATGCCGAGGTTTTGTGCTGTTTTTCTGATGTTTTCAGGTTTTTCAATTCTTTCGTTTTCAACATCGATGAGGTAAAGTTTGTTGATTTTCGGTTTTAATATTTTAAGTATTTCTTCATAATCTTTATCACTGTAAGTATTATAAACGAGATTGACTTTCGTTTGAAGTGTTTTAACTATCTCTCTGGCCGCTAACGGATTGTGTCCTACGTCTATCCAAAGGCTTTTTTCGATTTCCTGCATTCTTCCGGGAAGTGTCAGGTCTTTGATGTCGTCAATACTGAAATGAATATTTTCTTTTTTTAAAAAGCTCATGGCCAGCAGATAATTCTCAAACAGAAAAGGCGCGAATTTAAACTCTTTTTTTAAATCTTTTATTTCATTTTTTTTAAAAAACTCCAAGTAATCATATATTTTAGAATTTGGTTTGATTTTTTTTGCAAAATCAGTAATTCTCCATTCTTCATTCTCAATTCTCAATTTATTATGTATCTGTTTTCCGATAATTGCTTCTTTTTCGATTGAGTTTAATTTTGTTGTGGCAATTTCTTCAATTGTGTTTCCCAAAAAACTCTGGTGATCGTAATCTATCGTAGTTACCAGTGAAATTTTTTTGTTAAATACATTTGTCGCGTCAAATTCTCCTCCTAATCCTGCTTCCATTATTACAAAATCAAGTCCTTCAAAAGCAAGCGCCGCAAGCAGGGTGGTGTATTCAAAATAACTCAGGGAGTTTATAATATGTTTCGGCAGCAGTGTCTGGAGACGCTGATGAATTTCTTCAAGTTTTTCATTTCTGATATTTTCACCGTTAATCCATATTCTTTCGTTAAATTCTAAAATATGAGGTGATGTATAATGTCCAACGCTATAGCCTCTTTTTAGAAGAGTATGGGCTAAAAATCTGCCTGTGCTGCCTTTGCCGTTCGTGCCTATTATATGTATAACGGGAGGTATGTTTATGCTGTTTTTTATCAGTTTGTATGTTTTTGGCATTCTTTCAAGATCGATTTTTTTGTAAAAAAGAGGCTTTAGGTTTAAAAATTCAAAAATATCATATTTTTCATTCTCAATTCTCAATTTTCAATTCTCCATTGTTAAACGCATTTGTCGTCTGCACAGACTCTGTTTCTTCCGTTTCTTTTGGCAAGATACAGGCGTTTGTCCGCTAGTTTCAGTGTTTCTTCGCTTGAATTGGTTTCATTTCTGCTTGCGACCCCTCCGGAAACCGTAACGTCTATTCTGGTGTTTTTATACATAAATTTTGTTTTTTGTATTATCTGTCTTAATTTTTCGGCGAACTTATAAGCACCTTCTTTGTCTGTATTCGGAAGAATGGCCACAAATTCTTCACCTCCGAATCTTCCTATCATATCAATATCTCTCGCATATCTTTTAAAAAGCAGTCCCAGAGATTTTAAAATAACATCTCCCGCGTCATGGCCGTAAGTGTCGTTTATATTTTTAAAGTGGTCTATGTCAAAAAACACAACTGAGTAGTTTGTACCGTATCTTTTATATATTGATTCCTGTTTTTTTAGTTCGTCCATTACGGCTTTTTTATTTGCTATATCTGTTAAGAAATCCGTTTTTACCTCTTTGCTCAGCTGTTTAAGTTTTCCTTCAAGGAAATGTACTTTTTGTCTTAATTTTTCTATTTCTTCGTCTTCTTTTTTCATCTCTTCAGTGAAATGGTTTAATTCTTTGTCTATAGACGTGGCGATTGTTAAGAGTTTTTCTTTTACTGTTTCAAAATCTCCTTCGTCTTTTCTCCAGTTTTGCAGCTCGATGGTTATGTTTTTTATTTCCTGAGACGATCCGTCTGTTTTTTCCAGAATTCTAAGGATTTTGATAGAGAGTCTCTCGGCAATCTGATCTAAGTCTTTAAGTTTTCTTTTTAGTTCTTCTTTGTCCAGTCTGATTCTTTTTTGGGTAAGTATTTTCAGATCTTCCGCAAAAGCTTTGCTTAATATAAAAGAATGGTTTTCTTTAATCTGTTTTTTAAGAATGGCAATTTCATTGCTCATAAACGGGGCATAGCTTGGAGTCAGAGTATAAATAATTGAATCTACAAGAAATTCAAGATCCGGGGATTCTTCGAATTTTTTGATAAGAGCGTCTATTACTTCTAGGGCGTCTTCGCTTTTTATTCCGGCTATTCTCGCACCTTTATGTACTATTGAGGAGTCGAATTCGCTTAAGAATTCAAACCAGTCGTTTCTTAATTTGTCATATTCCTCTTTTTCCATATAAGGTTTTAAGAAATCCAGATGTTTAACTGCTATTGTTTTGGACTTGATTATCGGCAGCACGGCAATTACATCTAAAGCTCTTTTAGTATAAATAAAAAGATTTTCCAGGTTTTCTTTTTCTTTGCTGGCATCTTCCCTGTTTAAATAATTGATCAAAAACAATATAAGCTCATCCAAATTTTTTATATTGTAGTTTTTTGCAATTATCTGATATTTTTTATCCAGTTTGGTGATGTATTCGGCGACTTTGTTGCAGTCTTTTATTATTACCCTTGCTTTTTTGGCTTCTTTACAAAAAACATTTTTATATTCGTCTGGAGTAAATACGTAGCCGCTTTCTTTAAAATGTGCCAGTGTTTTTTTTGCTATTTCTTTAATTGTCATTTTTAACTCCGTCTTTTGTGATTTCGGCAAGCAGCTTGTTTAACGCATTTATGGAAGCCTGTTTGAATGAATCAAATTTCGTCTGATCGTTTATAATACTGTTTGCGGAAACGGCAAAATCATAATTGCCGTTTACAGTATATACGTGTTTTTTGTTGAATTTATCGATAACTACCGCTTTTAAAGTTACGGCGCTTCTGTAAAGAATAGGAAAACCGTTTTGGTCATAATCAAGAGGATTTAGAGAAGAAGAATTTATTGAAAGTATTATTTTTGTATTTGCGTTGCTGTTTACCAGGTTCGCTCCAAATACAGAATATACAGCATCATTAAGCGCATCTTTTAAAAAGGCGCTTTCTTTAGGCGTTTTCGATGAAATGTCAACAACGGCCTGTATATCGTTACCTATTATTTTTTTTTGATAGACTGAGCTTGGTTTGTAACCGCATCCTGTTAAAATAAAAAGTGAAAAATTAAAAATAAAAAAAGAGAGAAGAAATTTTTTAAAAAAAATTTTTTTCAAATTTATCCTTTAACGACGATGTTTACTATTCTTCCAGGAACAAATATTTCTTTTACTATCTCTTTACCGTCGATATATTTTTTTACTGCTTCTTTGGCCTGTGAGAGTACTTCTTCTTTTGAAGCTTCTGCACTTACGCTGATTTCAGCTCTTTTTTTGCCGTTTACGCTTACAGGATAGTTTATTTCATCTTTTTTAAGGGCGTTTTCGTCTATTTTTACAGGTTTGAAATTGTTTAAATTAAACAATTCGTCGCTTATTTCATGTGCAACGTGAGGAATAATAGGTTCAAGTACGTTTAATATAATCCAGTAACCTTCTGTAAATATGTCTTTATTGTCTATTTTATTTAGAGCGTTTAAACTCTCCATTGCGCTTGCTATAAGCGTATTGAAAGCAAACGTTTTGGTATATGTCTCTTCGCTTCTTTTTAATGTTTCATAGACTTTTCTTCTTGCCTCTTTTTCTTCTTTTGTAAGGTTTGACACGTCTATTTCAGGAAGTTTATCCGTTTTATATGCTTTTTCCGTGTTTAAATATAATCTGTTGATAAATCTGAATGCTCCTTCTACTGCGCTGTCGCTCCATTCTAGCTCCTGCTCAGGCGGTGCGGCGAAAAGTATAAACAGTCTTGCAGTGTCTGCTCCGTATTTTGCAACGATTTCATCAGGGTCTACCACGTTTCCTTTTGATTTACTCATTTTGCTGCCGTCTTTTAGAACCATCCCCTGAGTTAAGAGTTTTTTGAACGGTTCGTCTATATCAAAATATCCTAAATCCCTGAGGGCTTTTGTAAAGAATCTTGCATAAAGAAGATGTAAAATCGCATGTTCGATTCCGCCTATATACTGATCTACCGGCGCAAAATACTTAACGTCTTCTTTTCTGAAAGGAACGTCAGGATATTTATGAAAATCCGTAGTAAATCTGAACTGATACCAGCTGCTCTGTACAAACGTATCCATTGTATCCGTTTCGCGTTCAGCATCGCTTCCGCATTTAGGGCATTTTGTATATTTCCATGTAGGATGTGTTTCAAGAGGGTTTCCGCTTCCTGTAATTTCAACGTCTTCAGGAAGTGTTACAGGCAGGTTTTCAAGTTTTTCAGGCACTATACCGCAGTTTGGACATTTGATAAACGGAAGAGGCGCTCCCCAGTATCTCTGACGGCTGATTCCCCAGTCACGGAGTCTGTAGTTTACTTCTTTTTTACCGATTCCAAGCTCTTCCATCTTTTTAATAATGGCTTCTTTTGCTTCGGTGTTTTTCATTCCGGTAAATTCTCCGCTGTTAATTAAAACGCCTTCCCCTGTGTAAGCCTGTGATTTGTCAAGTTCGCCGTTTTGGGGTTTAATTACCCATTTTATAGGAAGGTTGAATTTAGTCGCGAATTCAAAATCTCTTTCGTCATGAGCCGGAACGGCCATAACGGCACCGCTTCCGTATTCAACCAAAACAAAATTTGCAAGCCATACAGGTACTTTTTCGCCTGTTAGAGGATGTACTACGTCAATTCCCAGATACACACCGTCTTTTTCCATAGCCTGTCTGTCTTTTGGAAGTATGCTTCTTATGTGTTTTACTTTTTCTTCCGTTTCTTTATCAAAAAGATTATTTTCAAGCATATAATCAACAATAGGATGTTCAGGCGCAAGTGCTGAATATGTTACACCGTAAATAGTGTCAGGACGTGTTGTAAATACTTCGTAACCGTCAAATTTGCCGTTTAGTTTTTCTTTGCTTTCGTCTGATAGGCTGAATTTAAACTTAAGCCCCGTAGATTTGCCTATCCAGTTTTTCTGCATTGTCAGAACTCTGTCCGGCCAGTTGCCTCTGAGTTTCGTATCAATGTCTTCAAGCAGTTCGTCCGCATATTTTGTAATTTTAATATACCATCCCGGAAGTTCTTTGATTTCAATAGGATTGTCGCATCTCCAGCAGCATCCGTCGATAACCTGTTCATTTGCCAGAACCGTATGGCATGTTTCGCACCAGTTGACTTTTTGCGTGCGTCTTTCAAGAAGACCGTTTTCATACATTTTGATTATGAATTCCTGTTCCCATCTGGTATATTCAGGGTCACTTGTGGCAAATTCTCTTTTTTTGCTGAATGAAAGACCTAAATTTTTAAGTTCGTTTCTCATATAGTCTATATTTTCATAAGTCCATTTTTTCGGATGCGTTTTATGCTTGATAGCCGCATTTTCCGCCGGCATTCCGAAACTGTCCCAGCCTATAGGATGTAATACGTTATATCCATTTTTTCTGTAATATCTGGCAATTGCGTCGCCTATAGAATAGTTTCTTACATGCCCCATATGAATTCTGCCGCTAGGGTACGGGAACATGCTCAGGATATATTTTTTAGGAAGAGTGTAATCTTCTTTCGGTTCGAAAGCGTCTGTTTCGTCCCAGATTTTCTGCCATTTTTTTTCTATACTGCTAGGATTGTATTCTCTCATTTAGCTCCCTTTAAAATTTATGTTATTCCCAGTCGTTTTTGGTTTTAGCAAGTTCTATGAAACTTAATATAATTGTTACGATGTTTGCGATCATGGCTCCTATTGCCATTGCGTAGGCAGCAGGAAGATCGTTTTTGATTTCAAGATAGATAAATGCGGGTATAAGATGTAAATCCGCAACTAAACTTGCTGCGAACAGTTCAGCTGCAAAAATGTTTTTTACGCCTATCTTTAGGACTGTGGAGATAAGGTTCAGACTGAGCGCAATAAACAGCGCAACTTTATTGTGGTCATATAAAAACCCCGCCACACTTGTTAAACTCATTAACTGAAAAAAAACGTATATTACCTTTCCCCAATCCATAATTATCCTTTAATTGATAAATTTTTCATTGTTTATACGACTCCGCCCTGATACATTTGTCTCATTTTTTCTTTTTCTTTTCTTTTTTTCTCTTTTTCGGCTAGTTTTTTTCTGTAATCGTCAATTTTGAATCCCATCCAGATAAGAAGAGGAGAAGCAATGAAAATTGATGAGTATGTACCTACAATAATACCTACCAAAAGAGTGAAACTGAACGGTTTTATTATTTCTCCCCCGAACAGATACAGTGTCAACACAACGAAGAATGTTGTCAGTGAAGTTAATACCGTTCTGCTGAGTGTTCTTGAAACGGCGTCGTTAATTAAAAGCGCCAAATCTTTTATTTTACTGTCTCTTACCTGCTCTCTGATCCTGTCGAATACGACTATTGTATCGTTAAGGGAATAACCCATTAACGTTAAAATAGCTGCAAGAACGTCAAGGTTTACTTCTATATGGAAAAAACTTACGGCTCCAAGTGAAATAATAGTATCATGGAAGAGTGCTAAAACTGAAGCAACAGCAAAACGCCATTCAAACCTGAAAGCAACATAAATCAAAATACCTATTATTGAAAAAATAAACGCTTCAAGGCCTTTTTCTTTTAATTCGTTTCCGACTTTTGCGCCTACTATATCAACTCTTCTTATATCCACTTTGCCTAAAGGTTTTAATATTTCGGCAATTTTATTTCCTACGTCGTTTTGAACGTTGGTTGAAGCTTTTTTAACGCTGAGTCTGATTAAAACTTCGTTCGGATTACCGAATGTCGTAATACTCGCTCCGGGATATTTTTTTGATACAAGCTGTCTTATTTTTGCAAGGTCGGCCTTTTTTTCAAATCTTACCTGTACTTCAACACCGCCTTTAAAATCAATTCCCCAGTTGAACCCTTTTGTCATCATTGAAATAATGCTTAAAACTATCAGTATAAGAGATACGGATACGAAAAATATCCTTTTGCTCATAAAATCATATATTTTTTCGTCTCTAAACAATTCCATGTTATACCTTCATACCAAAAGATTTTGTTGTTATTTTTTTACCGCTGGCAAGCAGATATTCCCAGATTCCGTGTGTTCCAAGGATTGCTGTAAGCATACTCGCCATAATACCGATAGCCATGGTGATGGCAAAACCTTTAATTGTTCCCGTTCCGTAAGCAAAAAGAGCGAGTGCCGCGATCAGTGTTGTGATATTGGCGTCAAGAATTGCACTCATAGCATTTGCATAACCCCCTTCTATAGCTGTTTTTATAGGTTTTCCTTCCCGTATGAGCTCTCTGATACGTTCGTTAATAATAACGTTTGCATCCACGGCCATACCGACAGTAAGGACAATACCGGCCATACCAGGAAGCGTAAGGGTGGCACCGAAAAGCGCCATAATCGCAATAATTAAAAACAGGTTTACAACAAGCGCAATATCTGCAATAATACCTGCAGTGCTGTAATACCAGGCCATAAATACCACGACCACTACAAAACCTGTGATCAAAGCGATCATGGACTGTCTGATAGAGTCTGCTCCAAGGCTTGCACCAACACTTCTTTTTTCCAGAAGCATTACGGGAGCCGGAAGTGAACCGCTTCTAAGAGCAATTGCAAGTACGTGTGCTTCTTCCGGACTTCCGACTGTAATCTGACCGCTTCCTCCGCCTATTCTTTCCTGGATAACAGGTGCTGAATATACTTTGTTGTCAACTACAATAGCAAGTCTTTTTCCTACGTTTTTACCGGTAAAGTCTCCGAAGATTTGAGCTCCCTGAGAATTTAACGTAAAGAAAATCGCAGGCTGGTTTGTTTTTTGGGTAAATCCGACCGTTGCGTCCGTAATCATACTGCCGTCTAATACAGGAGGCGTTTTTAACAGATATTTTATATTAGGATTGCTTTTGCTAGGAAGCAGAATATCTCCGTATTTTGCCGCGTCTTTTGGCGTTACGGCTCTGTGTTCGTCATCAACGGCATAAAGTTCAAGATGTGCTGAAGTAGAAATAAGCTGCTGAACGCTTTTTTGTTCTTTTGGCGTTTTAATACCCGGCAATTCCACTAATATTTTATCTTTACCCTGTTTTGTAACGGTAGGTTCTGCCAGACCGAATGCGTCAAGTCTGCTTCTTATTGTCTGAATAGCCTGATTTAAAGCGTCTTCTTTTGTTTTTTTAATAGCTTCAGGCGTTAGTTTAATTACATATTCGATTGAACCGTTTTTAGGGGTTTTTTGAATGACGACACCTTTAAGAATTTTTAATTCTTTATCAAGTTTAGGAGCGTCGTCTTTATCGATAAGTTCGAATTTTACACTGTTGTCAGTCGTTTTTAAATTGTCAATAAACAGCTCTTTTTTGTCAGTTATGTATTTAATTGTAGATGCTATAGTTTTAATTTTGCTTTTTACCGCTTCATTTCCTTTTACACCTAAAACTAAATACATACCGCCCTGCAGATCCAGACCAAGATTGATTTTCGGCTCTTTATTGATAAAAGACGGAATTGTAAAAACAATTCCGAAAATAGCCGCTAATATGAATATTACTAATCTGTAATTAAGCTTTTTCATCATTTAGCTTTCTTGCAACTGCACTTTTATCTAATTTTACTTCAACGCTGTCGTTAATTCTGACTTTTAAAAAGTCAGGTTCGTTTTTAACGACTTCTGCAATAATACCGCCTGTTGTGATGATTTTATCGCCTTTTTTAAGCTCTTCAACCATCTGTTTATGTTTTTTCGCCTGTCTTTGTTGTGGTAGAATTACAAGAAAATAAAAAATAGCGAATAAAATAATTAAGGGAAGTAGTGATGCTAAAAGTGAAGGTTGACCTCCTGCGGGTGCTTGTGCGTATAAGAAATTCATGTTTGTCCTTTTTTAAAGAGAATTTTAACACAAATTCTTTAATACTTGCAATTTTTTTCTCATTACCTATATATATTAACTTTTTTTTGCTGAAATATGAATTAGGGGTTAATTTTGGCTTAAAAATTTTGTTTACATTTATTTTATTGCTGAGTTTTTATCTGTTTTTTCATAAAAAACATGCATGGTTCGGAACAGGGTTTTTTATAGGGCTTTTTTGGTTTTGGTGGATAGGGCTTAGTTTCAGGTATTATAATCTTTCGTGGATGATACCTGTAATTGATGTATTGATAGCTCTATTTTATGCCGTTTTGTTTTTTTTAATATATAAAATTTACGGGTTCGTTTATAAAAAAAATAGTTATGCAGCAAAGATTTTTTTAATTGCAGTATTCGCTTTCGGATTTGATTATGTTACGCCTTTTACTTTTGACTGGTTTAAACCCGAAGTATTGTTTGTCAATTCTATATTCGGCGTGTCAAAAATTGTTCTGTTGCTGTTTTTTACCGCTATTGTGTTTTATAAAGAGCTGAAATGGATAAGTTTAGCTCTTTTGGCAGCAGCGCTGCTGTTTAAACCGGCTGAAGTAAAATTGCCCAAATTAGATATCTATGTTGCAAGCACCGATGTGCCTCAGGATAAAAAGTGGCTGAAAAATTATATCCCTGTAGAAATCAGAAATAATTTTCATATTATAAATAATGCAATAAATATGCATAAAGACGTTGTGATTCTGCCTGAATCCGCTTTTCCTCTTTTTTTGAACCTGTATCCAGAGCTTTTGCAGAAGCTTTTAGCTCTTTCTAACAAGATAACTATAGTTACCGGAGCTTTACATTATAAAAATCATAAGTATTATAATTCAACTTATGTATTTGAAAAAGGAAAAGTCGATATACTGGATAAACATGTATTGGTTCCTTTTGGCGAATATATTCCTCTGCCTTTTTTTCAAAAAGAGATTAACCGGCTGTTTTTCGGAGATGCGAGCGACTATTCCACAAGCAGTAAATTCGGTGTTTTTAAAATTGCGGCTTATAATTTCATAAATGCCATATGCTATGAAGCGACTGTTGAGAGTTTATATAAACTGAAGCCTAAGTATGTGATTGCTTTGAGTAACGATGCATGGTTTACACCTTCAATTCAGCCTTCGCTGCAGCAGATGCTTATAAAAGTTTTTGCAATAAAATACGGGAAAATAGTTTATCATAGTGTTAACGGGTTTAAATCTTATATTGTAAGATAGGAGAGAATTAGAAACTTGCCCCTATGCTGAAGTCGAATCTTTGAAGGTCGTCTCCGTTTTCATATTTGATAGGCCATGACCATACAAAGCTAAGCGGTCCCATTGGAGTGATCCAGTTTAATGCCACACCGTACGAACTTCTTGTAATATCAAGATTGTTTTCTCCTATTGCACCGTAGTCAATAAATCCGCTCAGCCATAATTTGTTTTTAATACTAAGAGGTGTTGATATTTCAGGACCGGTGATAAATTCGTACTTACCTCCTATTTTATTTCCTTCGCTGTCAACAGGAGATATTGAGTATGAGCTGAAACCTCTTACGCTGCTCATACCTCCTAAATAAAATTTTTCGTTTATAGGCAGGTATCCGTTGTTAACTATAGCTCCTGCAATAACTCTGTATTTTAATACGGCGTATGTCTGGTAAGTTTTGTCTTTTAAAGGATAGAAGAATTTGTACTGTCCCATTGTTTTGACATATTTTTCATCTCCTCCGATACCTGCAAATTCTACAGATAATGACGCTTTTTGACCTGTTGTCGGAAAGAAGTAATTATCTGTGTTGTTAAAGCTCACTGTTGATACAATGTAGCTTTTTGTACTTTTAGGCATTGTGTATTCTGTAGTGTTGTAATCTGTCAGGGTTGTTCTTGTGTAACCGTAAGTAATATTGGCCCCTACGAATCTTGAAAGCTGTTTACCTACACCTACTGTGAAACCTTTTTGTTTTGAGGTATAAGATATACCGTCGAATTTAGTGTCGAATATAGATGTGTTAAATGAATATTTCGTATCAAATATTCTAGGATTGAACAGGGATATTTTGTATGTTCTGCTTACGCTTGAAAAGTCCATAGAAGCGCTTAAGCTCTGTCCGCTTCCGAAAACGTTTTTTTCAGAAATAGAGAAGTTAAATCCAAGTTTTGAATAGCTTCCGTAACTGATTCCGGCTTTTAAAGATCCGCTAAGGCCTTCTTTTACATTAACAAACAGGTCTATCTGATTGTTTGAAACTTTTTTTTCTTTTATTTTAACATCTTCAAGATAACCGCTTCTTTGAAGGGCGTTTTTGGTATCGGTCAGGTCTTTATAAGAATATTTGTCTCCCGGAGCAAGATATACGCTTCTTCTGACTACCCTGTCTAAAGTTTTTGAGTTTCCGTTAATTATAACGTTTCTTATATATACTATTTCTCCAGGTATTACCACATAAGTGATTATTGCGTTTGAACCGTCTTTTTTGATTTCAGGATAAACTTTTGCGTATGCGTACCCTTCATTTTGGAAAGCGTGTTTTATGTTTTTAAGATCTTCCCTTAAAGCAGAGACATTGAAATATTTATCTGCTTCTAAATTTAATTTTGGAAGTTTTACTTTTATGTTTTCAGGATATTTAACGCTGACTTTTTTTACTATGTATCTAATACCTTCATGAATTGAATAATCTATAGTAGCACTGTAATTGTCAAAATTCGATTTGGCCAGGGGATCGCTTACATATGCGTCCATAAATCCTAAATTCAGATAATAATTCTGCAAAGCCTGCTTGTCTGAGATTAATTTATAGATATTTAATTTTCCGCTGTTGGTAAACGGTATTATACTCCAAAATGTTCTTGGTCTGTTTTCAGTCTGGTCAAGTAGTTCGCTTTTCGGAATTTTTTTGGCACCGTAAAAATTAACGTTTTTAATAACTAATTTTTCGCCTTTTTTAATTGCTATTGTAAGTTTAACTGTTGTAGGGGTAATAAATTTTTTATCCACATTTACAATAGTATTGAAATAGCCTTTTGAAAGGTAATATGCTTTTATAAACTCTTTTAAATTGTCTATTTTTTGTTCAGAATAAATTTCGCCTTTTTTCGGCATAAAACTTTTTTCTTTTAGCAGTTTTTTCAAATCAGGAGAAAGATTTTCAAAATTGATTTCAAGAATTGTCGGTTTTTCCGTACATTCAAAAATCAGTGTATTGTCTTTTTTTACAGCTTTTATAGTTTCAAAATAACCTGTTTTATATAATGCTTTAATGCTTTCGTCAATTTTTTTAACATTGAAACTGTCACCTTTGTTTATTTTGATAATACTGTTGGCAGTGACAGGAGAAATATGTATTAAACCTTTATATTCTATATTGTCAATATTGGCAAACAATAGCATCGGCAGTAAAAGTAACGTTTTTTTCATAATACCCCTTGTTTTAATAATAACGGCAATTATACCAAAAAAAAATGTAATGATTTTAATAAAAATTTTGTAAAAACTCTTCTTTTAGTTTTACATACTAATGGTATAATTCATTTAAAAAAGAGGTAATATGACTTGCGGTATTGTAGGTTTGGGATTAATGGGCGGAAGTTTCGGTCTTGCCATGAGAGGTTATTTCAATGAAATTATCGGTATAGACCATAATGAAGAGCATAAAAGAGATGCTTTAAAACTGGGGCTTATCGACAGAGTAGGGGAATTTGAAGATTTAAGCGGGGTTGATGTAATAATATTGGCCATACCTATCAGAGGTATTATTGCGTGTTTAAAACAGCTGGCTGATATGAAACTTAAAGAAAACTGCACTATTATCGATTTTGGATCAACAAAAGAGAGTATTATAAAAGAATGTCCTTCAAATATAAGAAAAAATTTAGTGGCTTCACATCCTATGGCCGGGACTGAATATTCAGGACCGATGGCAGCCGTAGCGGATTTGTATGAAAATAAAATTATGGTCGTATGCGATATTGAAAACAGCGGCGACGTTCAAAAAGAACGAGCCTGCGGAATATATAAATATTTAAAAATGAGAGTGAAACATATGAATGCCTCAGAGCATGACAGACATGCCGCATTTATTTCCCATATGCCGCATATTGTTTCTTTTTCCATAGCAAATGCCGTATTAAAACAGGAAGATAAACAGCATATTGTAACACTAGCAGCCGGTGGATTCAGGGATATGAGCAGGCTTGCGAAAAGTAACGCGCATATGTGGGGGGATATTTTTAAAGAAAATAAACAAAACCTTCTGGATTCCATAGAAGCTTTTAAAAGCGAACTTAAAAAGGCAAAAAATATGATAGAAGAGGAAAAATGGGACGAGCTTAAAATATGGATGGAAAAGGGTAACGAACTGCATAAAATTATGTAAAAAAATACCTTATACTTGCAAATCCCACAGCTTTTGAGCTTTTTATTTTTTCGACTTCTTTATTGCTTATTATGCCTCCTAACGCTATTACGTTTTTGTGATGGCGGCATATTTCATTTAATTTTTCTATTCCCAGGCCTTTTCTTCCTTTGCTCTCAAATACCGGAGAAAAAGTTATATAATCAGCTTTTTCTGCTTTTTTGACTTCTTCAATATTGTGGGTAGATACAATAACTGTTTTTTTTTCAAACTCGTTTATTTTGTTGATTTTTGAAGAAGGCAGATGTATTCCGTCAAAGAGATTTATGAGTTCTTGTTTGTTGAGAGAATCATAGTTTATAAATATTTTAGTGTATTTTTTTGCTAATTCGGTAAATTCTATAATCTCTTTTTCGTCGAAATAAAGTTTGTTTCTGTAGCAGACAAAATCAGGTCTGTATTTAATAATTGCTTCTTTTATTTCTTTTAATGTATATCTTGGGTCTGTTATCATATATTTAAGCATAAATTAAAAAACCTTCATTATTGTTTTTTTGCATATTAGTATTTATGAAGTTGATCAGGTTTTTTATGTAATGCTCATCTACCGGTATTTTATTTAATTCTTTTAATATTTTAGGGAGTTCTTTGCCCGGAATTTGCATAAGTGCCTGTTTGAGCGTTTTTTTGTCTTCGTAATTTAAATTGTTCATAATGTTTTGAAAAGAATTTGCAGTTGAAGTGTTTTGAAAAGATATTCCGGAAGATATTTTCATAGAGCTCCTTTTTAGGAGCTCTAAGCAAAAGCCGTTCCTAAATTATAACGCTTCTTCCTGACCGGTTACAGCACCGTAAATATATACGTATGTAAGTACCATAAATACAAATGCCTGAAGCATTGCAGAGAATGTCATAAGAGCAAAACCTGCTAACGGGAACACATAAGGAGCAAGCATTAACAGTACTAATAAGAACAGGTCGTCACCTTTAATGTTACCGAAAAGCCTGAAAGCCAAAGAAATGATTCTTGAAAAATGTGAAAGAACTTCAACAGGGAACATTAAAGGCGCAAGCCATTTTACAGGACCTGCAAAATGGGCGATATAATGACCTAAACCTTGCGCTTTTATACCTTCATAGTGATAGTATAAAAATACGATAAGCGCCAGTGTAAGTGTAAGATTTACGTTTCCTGTAGGAGGTTCGAATCCAGGAATGATTTCAAGAAGGTTTCCGAAAAAGATAAAAATCGCCAAACTTCCAGCAAGTGTAAGATATTTTCTTGCAACTTTTTCGCTTGCCACATCAGAACCGATGTATAAAATACCTGAAACAACCGCTTCCATTACGTTTTGACATCCGCTTGGAACGATTTGAAGATTTTTTGTAGCAAGTCTTGCAACTATAAGCGCAAGCGTTGCGGCAAGAAGTGTATGTACTACTAGTTGAACCATCGGATCATGACCCAGAAATCCGAAAAATAACCAAATTCTACCTTCCATAAATTTCCTTTTTTGTTGTAATTGTATCAAAATTAATTGTTAATTAATAGTGAAATCGTGCGAAAATTGAAAAAAAAGTGAGAAATTGTAAATATTATTTCACATCAGAATTTAATATTCATCTGTCCTATTCTGTAGAGGGCGAAATCATATTTTATCGGATCCTCGGGATCAAATTCTTTTAGTTTATCAGTAAGTTCTACTGCCGCTTCTAGGTCGTAAGTTTTTCTTTTTAACAGGCCCAGTTTCAAAGAAACTTTATGTGTATGGGTATCAAGAGGAATAATAAGATCGCTTTTTTTTACGTTTTTCCATAAGCCGATATCAGGGTATGTGTCTCTCACCATCCATCTTATATACATATTCCATCTTTTGTAAGGGCTTGTTCCTTTTGTTTTTTGAGGAGGAATTTTTCCTATTAAAAATTCATATCCCTTAGAGCGGTACGGGTTTATTTCGTATATTTTTTTTATGATTTCCCTTATTCCGTCTATTACATTGTTTTCTTTTTTATAGCCTTTTAAAAAAAGTTCGTTCAGACTAAAGTTTTTTTTCATAACTAATACCGTTTTTAAAAACTGGTAAACATCTTCGCTTGACTGAAACCTGTAATATAAACTGTCCGTTTCTTTAACATTACATAAAGAATAATCGATACTGTTTAAGAATTTAAGAATAGCTTTAACATTGCCGTAAGCGAAAAGCGCCGCAATTAAAGATGAGTATTCGTCTTTATATTTATGTGCTATCAACACGGGGTCGGGAATTTTTTCGTTTACTTCATATATATTGTTTTGAATTAATTCATCGAGTCTGTTTTTTATACTCAAAGTTTTCCTTTTATGTTACAATTTTCCAAAAAGGATTATAATGAAAAAAGTGCTTTTTTTGGTAATGTGCGCCGTGTTTTTATTTTCATGGGAGCTTAAAAAAGACCAAAACGGAATACAGGTATATACCCAGGATGTGAAAAATTCCAAATATGACGCGTTTAAGGCGGTGATGAGTGTAAAAGGTATACCTTTTGAAAAAGTCAAAAATACACTTTTAGATTTTAAAAATTATCCGAAATGGCAAAAAAAGATAGACAAAATAGAAGTAAAAGACGGTTATGTGTTAAAAGTGCTGGATTTCCCTTTTCCATTGAGTAACAGATTTGCTTTTTATAAAATCAGTAAAAATGATCAAAACGGAGTTTTTGTTTTAACTATGAACAGTGTGCCGTATAATAAGCTGCCTGAAAAAATAAAAAAAGAGTTTAAAAAACCGGACTGTGTTGAAATGAAAGACGACGTTGTTTTTAAAGCCCAAAAAACTAAAGACGGAATAAAAATTATATATCAGGCTGAGGTAGACCCTAACGGGGCTCCGGCTTTTATTTTTAATTCTAAAATTATTTCAGCCGGTTATGAAACATTGAACAATTTAAGAAAAGTTTTAAAAAAATAATTACTGTTTTATTGAAAAGAGGGCGTCAAGCATCTGATTTATAGTCGTTATGACTTTAGCGTTTGCCTGATAGCCCCTTTGAAATTTTTCAAGATTAACTAGTTCTTCGTCTATATTGACTCCGCTTAGTGAATAATATTCGTTTTTAACACTTGTCAAAAGAGTTTGAGTACTTTCTTTTTTACTAGAGACAGTCTGTGTCTGATTAGCCAGGTCAGATGTAAGTCCTCTGTAAAAACCGTAAATTGTGTTTTCCTGAGTTGTTCCGTTAACGTAAAAGTTTACATTTTCATATTGAAGCTGCAGCATATCGTTAGCAATTGTATTATCACCCGAATTAGGTGTTTTACTTGCCCTTATAAGACTAGGGTCATTTTGAAAATCTTTTCTGAGTTCAATTGTTGAAGCGTCTTTTCCGTCTAAAAATTTATTAACGCCGAAAGCTCCTCCGAAATCTGCCGTATCATTATCAAGTCCTACATAAGTGTTTTGGTCTGTTTTTTTAGAAAGAATAAGTTTTCCGCCTAAAAACTGTGCCTGATAATAGTCATCAACGTCATTGTTTAGGTTGTTGTCATTGTTGTCGTCAATACCGGGAGTATTTATCTGTGCCATAATCCCTTCTATAGTGGAATATCTAGGGTCTTTAGAATCCATATTTACCGTAATCGTTCTTTTAGCTATGGCGTTTCCGCTGTCGTCATACACAACTATATCAAAGCTTCCGTTTTTAAGAGGAAGCGGCATCTGCGTATTGTTGACCTGATTTAGAGGTTCGTATTCTATCTGATTCAGAGCTGTAAAAAGCTGAGCTCCGTCATCCTGCACCAGTACTTTTGATGTTTCCTGACCGTCGGAAGTGTTGACCAGTTTTAACTGCCCGTTTACGAGTTTTGCTTCCACATCAGTCACACCGTTGTTTGTAAAAGCGGTATTTATATTGTTAATAACGTCATTGATGCTGTCGCTGCTTTTGACTGCGACTTTTATCTGTTTGGAAGTGTCTAAATTTCCCTGGTCGTCATATACGCTGAAAGTAATGTTACCGTCTCTTACAGGAGATTTTAATACATGATACATGCTGTATAAAGAATCTAAAGACGTATCGGTCAAATCAGGCGGAATCGTTTCGGGAGAACTTATAACGTCAGTTTCCACAGACTGCTGTGCGGAATATGAATATATAGAGTTGACGCTTCTTATTAATCCGTTAGCAAGAGAATCCAAAGAACTCATAAGTTTTCCCAAAGTTCCGTCTGTAGGATTGCCTTCGCTGTTGAATTCGGTTCCTCTTAAACTAAGAAGCGCTCCGATTTCACCGCCTTTTACAGATTTTGTTATATCTGCAACAGAATGGTCCTGTTTTTCTATACCTATCATCGGGTTTCCGGCTAACGAATCAATAGTTAATTCATGATATGTAGAGTTGTCAACTAAAGGATATCCTCCGAGAGAAATCTGATAATCTTCCGCATAGTCCGTTGTTTCTGCTCCTTGAGCGTCAGTTGATTTTACTCCGCTTTTGTAAACATTTACGTCAAGCAGCTCTTTTAAACGTTTTTCCAGGGCGTCTCTTTTGTCTCTAAGTTCGTTTGCATGATTTTCCTGATTGGCTTCATGTGCAGTTATTTCTTTGTTAAGGTCTGCTATCTGTTTGATTATACTGTTGGCTTCGTCAAGTTTTGTATTAAGTTCGTCATTTATACTTTTTTGTATGTCTTTGAGTTTGTTTTTTAATGATTTCATATCATCGGTCATTGCCTGAGTTTTAGCTGCAAGATCCACTTTTACGGATCCGTCGTTCGGGTTGCTTGCAAATGTCTGCCATGCATTGAAAAAATCTTCCATATCTTTATATAGTCCGTTATCCGTTACGTCTGGAAAATATGTGGCTATTTCTTTAAGATATTGTTCCTGTGTGTCAAGATTGGAATATGTCGCAGATGTTGAGGTGTATCTGTTAAATAAAAAAGTGTCTGTAATTCTGTATACCGAACTTATTTTTGTACCGGTTCCTATATCGCCCGGTGCGGAATTGATTGCCGGAAGGGTTGAAAAAACGGCTCTTTCTCTCACATAATCCGGATTTGAAGCATTTGATATGTTATTTGAAGTTACGTCTATTGCGTTTTGATGCGCTTTAAGTCCTGTAAGAGCCGTTGAAAACGAAGTTGAAATAGCCATTTTAAGCCTTTATTTTTAAGTTTGAATTACAGAATGATTCATTGTTGTAATTTATACTTTCACCGTCTTTCAATTTATTTACAAGCGTGTTGTAAAAATTAGCCACGCTTAACGCGAGTTTTGAAAATCTTTTGTGTTCTTTATGAAATTCGAAAAGTTTTTCTCTGAACTCATTAAAAAGCTTTTCTTCTTCCGGAGAGAATATTTCTTCTAGAGGTTTGTTTCTTGATACAAGTATCTGGTCTATTTTAGATTTAAGATTTGAAAAGTGATGTGCAAGTTTTTCTTTTTTTTCAGTATTGGCGAATACTTCATCATGTTTTGCGTTTTTGATATTGTTTATGTCTTCAAGTGTAATTGATATTAGATTTTCAAGTGTGTTTATTGTTTCTTTAAGTGTCTGTATAAGCATAACCCTTCCTTTTAAGTTTTTCAGGAAGGGGAGAGATTATAGAAGTGTTTTAGCCAAAGCTTCTGCGGTTTTATCCAAATCGACTTTATATTCGCCGTTTTGAATACGTGCTTTAATCTCTTCTACCCTTCCTGTTTTTTCTTGTTTTTGAATGTTTTGAGCTTTTTTTTGCTGGGTAGATATCATCTGAGTATGTGCTCCTACTCTGTTAATCATTTATTTGCCTTTTTTTCTTGTTATTCTACCCAACTATATCGGCAAATAAAAAATTTTATTAAATCCTTTTTTTCAAATAATCAAATAAAAGTTTGCTGTAACCGAAATTGCCGCTTAAATCTTTAGAAAGCTGTTCCTGATACATAGATTTATATATTTTTTCTCCAGGGCTTTCAGGAAACAGCTCGCTTTTAGAATTTAAAGCCTGTTTAAGATAAAAATTTAATATTTCACTTTCAAACGCGTCGCAGTCCTGTTTGAGCTTTTTTAAATTTTCGGTTTTAGATATGTCAATTTTATGATGTGTTGAAATGTTTATTTCGTAACTGCTCATCTTTTCTCCTTAATTAACCACCAGTTTTGCGTCAATTGCGTTGCTGGCTTTTAAATTTTCCAAAATCGCGATCATATCCTGAGGCGTAGCTTTGAATTTTTGAAACATCTGGGTCAAATCCAAAATTGATGTCTCTTTTTTTATTTTAATTACAAAGCTTCCGTAAGTAATTACGGTAGGCTGCACCATTATATTGCTTCCAGCAACGATCGTTCCGGTTCTTTCATCTATAACTATAATATTTGGCATTTTAGTCGGAATATTTATGTTTTGTACTTTTGCCAAAAATTCCGGCATGGTTAAATTGGCCGGTTTTTTAAGTTTTACCGTTCTAGGGTCAACGGCAACCGCCGCTTTTGTTTTAAAATACTGGTTAATTTTATTTTGAATATTTATAGCCAGGTCAAAATCGCTTCTTTTAAGAGAGAGCGTTGCATATTTTTGATCATACAAATCCCAGGTAACCGCTCTTTCAACTGTTGCGCCTTTTATTACTTTTACCGTAGTGGTGAAATGTTTTTGATTTTTTCCGCCTTTTAAATTAAATCCGCCCATACTTATAGGCCCTTGTGCAAGGGCGTAAATTTTTCCGTTTACGCCTTTAAGAGGAGTAATCAGTAAAACACCGCCCTGAAGAGATTTGGCATCGCCTATTGACGAAACGGTTATATCTATTTTGTCTCCTTCCCTTGCAAACGGAGGAAGAGTGGCCGTAACCATAACCGCCGCAACGTTTTTGGATTTAATATCTTTCGGATCAAGTTTTACGTTTACGTTTTTAAGAAGGTTTGAAAGTGTCTGATTGGTAAATTTGGAAGATGAATCGCCGCTTCCGTCAAGACCTACTACAAGGCCGTAACCTATAAGCTGGTTGTCCCTTACACCCACTATATTTGAAATATCTTTGATTTTTGCCGCAAAAAGGTTTGTGCTTATGAACATATAAAAAACTATTAAAAACATAAATCCCAGAAGCTTTTCAAATCTGTCTATTATAAATGACATTCAAATCCTTTTGAATTTTTCAAAAGGTAGCAAAAGGTGTTCCAAAAATTTATAAAATAAGAGAAAGAAGAAAAAAGAAGGTATTAGTTGTTGAAATATCTTACTATTAAAACACCGTCTTTTTCATAAAAATCGTAAACGTTTTTTTCTGTTTTTAATTCTTCAATAAAACTTTTGTCAAAATTATCGTAAGTTACCACTTTTAGTTTTGTTACGGGTTTCATTTTAATTAAAATAAATACCCAAAAGAGACCTACTAAAGCTGAAACGACCAGAAATTCTTTAAGCATATGGTTATGAATGAAAAGACCAGCTCCCGCACCTCCTAAAAAAATACCGATATACTGAATGGTGTTTGAAGTGGAAAGAGCCGTTGCTTTTTCATGCGCCCTGGCAATTTTGCTTACGAAACTCTGCAAGACGGGTTCTAAAAGGTTAAAACCGAAGAAAAATACGATTACGGCTGCAAAATATGTGTACTTGTTTCCGATTAAAAAGAGTATAAGAGATAATGTTATCGCGCTTGAACTGAGCACGAATACGGTTTTGGCTTTTTGTTTTTTTTCTGCAAGAATTGCTCCAAGCGGCAGGGCAAATATACCTAAAACAAGCGCGGGAATGTATACTTTCCATAAATCTGTTTTATCCCAGCCGAGTTTTGTGGTAAAAATAATCGGTGTCAGCATAAAAAACACTGTCATAAGACCTTTTTGTAAAAATCCGCTTAAAAACAGTTTTAAAAGTTCCTTATGCGTTAGGATTTCTTTTAAAGAAGAGTGAGGCTGATGATGTACTATTTTTGGAGGATTTGGAATTTTTGCTATTACAAGCCATATGGAAAAAACTGCCAAAAGTGCTGTTAAAATAAACAGTTTGTCAACTCCCCATTTCGCTCCTATAGTAGGGCCTAAAACCATAGAAAGAGCAAAACTTAAAGCAATAAACTGTCCCATTCTCGCAAATGCTTTCGCTCTTGTGTTTTCATCCGTAAGATCGGCAATATACGCAAGAATTACACCGCCTATAGCGCCTGCTCCCTGAAGCAGTCTTCCGAAAATAAGCATGTATATGTTTGTAGAAAAAGCACATACCAGACTTCCCAAAGCCAAAAGCGTAAGGCCTAATATTAATATTTTCTTTTTATCGAATTTATCCGCCGCTTTTCCGAACGGAATTTGTAAAAAAACCTGAGAGAGCGCATATGCTCCCAGCGCAATACCTACATTAAATGCGTTCGCATGCTGAAGGTTTAAGGCATACAGAGCCAAAAGAGGCATTACTATAAAAAGCCCCAAAAATCTGATTGCCATCAATAAGCTAAGATATATCATTTCGCTCCTTTAAATGTTAACTTCTATTTTTTTTCTTTTTTCAAAATAAACCGCTTTATTAAAACCGATTTTTTTTGCTTTTTCAACAGTTTCACTGAGCATAAACCCTACCTGTTCAGGAGAATGGGCGTCACTGGAAAAAGTAATGTCGATGTTTTCTTCCAAAAGCATTTCAAGTATTTCGTCACCCGGATACAGCTCTTTTACCGGTTTTCTTAGTCCGGCCGTATTCAGTTCGACCGCCATGCCTGATTTTTTAATTGCTTTTATTGCATTTTTGGCTATGTCCTTTACAGGCTTAACGGGTTTATGTCCGAATACTTTTACCAGATCAATATGTCCGACTATGTTAAAAAGCTTTGACTCGGCCATTTTTTCTATCAGGTAAAAATACTCTTTATAAACGTCATCGACGTCTCTTCCGTCCCATTCTTTTATAAATTCCGGGTTGTCGAATCCCCAGTTGTCTAGGAAATGTATGCTGCCGATAAAATAGTCGACGTCTCGTTCCAGTACCCTTTTGTCTGTTTCGGGCGTAAAGTCCACTTCATATCCCAGCAGGATTTTAATATTATCATACTTTTGTGAAAGGGAAATTATTTTTTGTTCGTATTTATCCATTTCATCGAAATTCATTCTGTATTTCGGATCAAAATTCATTGGGGCATGGTCTGCAAAGCCGTATACGCCGATTCCTTTTTCAATTGCTTTTTGAATATATTCCTCAGGCTCTCCTGTTGCGTGTTTGCAAAGAGGAGTGTGATTGTGAAGGTCTATGAGCATGTTTTGCCTTTTTAAATGAAATTATATATAATAAATCTAAAAAAGAGGTGAGCCATGACGCAAGAAGAACTGGATGCTTTAATGGCAGGCGGTATTGATGATCTGGATGTGGAAGATACAGATAACGAAACTGCAGAAGATAATACAGATAAAAATGAAACAGAAGAAGCAGAAGAGCATAAAGAAGAAATAATGCCTCCTCCGGCAGATGAAAAGCACAAAGTCGTAGCTCAGCTAGACGAAGTAACAAAAGAGAGTGAAGAAAAAGCTACGCAGATTCTTGATATAATGGATAATATTTCCGCCTCAATGGCAGATGCTGTGGAAGAATTAAGCGAAGTGCTTAAATTTTTGGAACATGAAAAAGAGCTTTTTACAAAACTTTCAAACGCGTTTCCGCATATAAAAACGTTTAAAGAAGAGCTTAACAGAGTCAATGAAATGATTGAAAAGGTTCAAAAAGCCATAGAATCCGGGGAAGCGACCCAGGATGAGATTATGATGGCTATGGATATTATGCAGTATCAGGATATCCACAGACAGAAAATAGAAAGAGTTATAAACATAATGAGAGCGCTTATCAAATATATGAACAGACTTTTTGAAGGTAAAATCGACGACAGCGAAAGAGTAAAAAGCGCTACTCATATTTCCGGCGATGAAAATGACGAACTTGTTGACGAAGACGATATTGAAGCGCTTATTGCGCAGTTTGGAGGAGCTAAATAGATGAAGAAAGTTGAATTGTTGGCACCTGCGGGTGATTTTGAAAAACTAAAAATAGCTATAGCCTACGGTGCCGATGCGGTGTATGCCGGGGTTAGCCATTTTTCACTTAGATGTCACAGCGGAAAAGAGTTTAACTATGAAAATTTTGCCGAAGCCGTAAAATACGCTCATGACAGAGGAGTAAAAGTATATGCTACGGTAAATTCTTTCCCGTTTGAAAATCAGCTGCCTTTGGTGGAAGAGCATATTTTGAAACTTAAAGAAATAGGCGTTGACGCTATGATAATTTCATCTCTCGGGGTTTTAATGAGAGCGAGAGAACTTGCCCCGGAAATAGACATACATCTTTCAACCCAGGCAAACGCCCTTAATTCATGGGATTATAAAGCATACAGGGATTTGGGTGTTACAAGAATAATAGCTGCCAGAGAATCGACACTTAAGGATTTGCAGAGAATTAAACAAAAAGTTCCTGATGTGGAAATAGAAACTTTCGTACACGGGGCAATGTGTTTTGCCTACAGCGGAAGATGTCTTTTAAGCGCGGTTCAGTTCGGAAGAAATCCTAACAAAGGAAGCTGTGCAAATGATTGCAGGTATCCGTATGTGCTGTATGCCGAAAATCCTGAAACGGGTATGATGTTTAAACTCGAAGAATACCCGGAAGACGGTACGTATATTATGAATGCCAAAGATTTGTGTCTGATTGAGCATATTCCGGAAATTTTAAAAAGCGGAGTAATCGATTCCATTAAAATAGAAGGAAGAACGAAAGCACCTTATTATGTGGGAGTGGTTACAAAAGCTTACAGAGAGGCGATTGATGCGTTTTATGAGGGCAGGGAGTTTGACAGGGCTCATTTTATGAATGAAATTCTTACTACTAAAAACAGAGGGCTTACAGATGCTTATCTTGTTAAAAGGCCTTATGAAAGACATGATACTCAAAATCTTGAAACCTCACTGACGCATGGAGAATGGCAGGTCAGCGGTATAGTTAACGAAGATGAAGAAACATTTATGTGCAAATATAAAACATTTCCGGGAGACACTGTTGAAATACTGGCTCCTAAAAATGCTAAAATTTCACCTGTAAAAAATGAAATCGGTGAAATCTGGCAGGAAAACGGTAAATGGATGCTGAAATTTAATAAAATCGAAACAAAAAACGGGAAGGTTTTAGAAGCGGTTCACAGCGGTAATTTAAATCCGGTTAAACTGCCGGCGAAGCTGCCTTATTTGACCTTTTTAAGAAAAAAAGTAGAGTACAGTCCTAACGGGGTGTAATAGATAGATTAGGCGTTGTAAAATAAAAAGGAGCTGATATGAGATTTATATCGATACTTATGGGAAGCAAAAGCGATTATGAAATAATGAGGGAAGCTGTAAAAATACTGGAAAAATTCCAAATACCTTACGAGCTTATTATCACATCGGCGCACAGAACGCCGGAAAGAACACACAGCTATGTAAAAGAAGCTGAAGAAAGAGGAGTCAAAGTGTTTATATGCGGTGCGGGTATGGCGGCTCACCTTGCCGGCGTAGTGGCATCTCTTACAACAAGACCTGTTATCGGCGTTCCTATGCCTACCGGTATGATGGACGGACTTGACGCGCTTTTGAGTACTGTTCAGATGCCAGGAGGCATGCCGGTCGCCACTCTTGCCGTAGGAAAAGCCGGAGCAAAAAACGCGGCTTATCTTGCCCTTCAGATACTTGCGAACAACGATGACGAATTAAAAGCCAAACTTGAAGAAGACAGGGTAGCCGGAGCTAAAAAAGTTGAGATGGATTCAAAAGAAGTGGAAGTAAGACTAGACTGATGCAGACCTGGCTTACTTTAGAAGAATTTTGCAAATTAAGCGGAAAGAGTAAATCTGAAGTTATAAAAGCATGCAGGGATAAATCGCTTAGATGTAAAAAAAGCGACGGGGTAATCTATATAGAAATAGAATCCCTTGCAAATGCGATTGTGCCGGTTGAAGAGCTTGAAGTAATAGAACAGAGCAGCGACGTGGCCGAAAGAACCATAGGAATGCTTTTGACCCTTCATGAGAAGGTTTTGATGAGCAAAGACGAAACTATAGACGCTCTTAAAGAAGAAAACGACTTTTTAAAAAATTCGATTTATTCGATTCAGGAAGTTTATGAAGATTCGCAGGAAACAATAAAAAGACTGCAAAAACAGCTTGAAATATGCCAGCAGGAGCTTGAATTCTGCAGGAAAAAATATAAACTTATGTGGGGCAAAGTGCTTAAAAAAAGCGAAGAGGAATAAGCTTTAGAATAAATTATTTACAAATTTAATAATTATAGAAGGTGAAAAGGAGGTTTTATGAGTGCGAAAAGAGTTGTGCTTTTTACGGCGCCGGGATGTGTTTGGTGCACAAAAGCCGAGCAGTTTTTCAGAAAAAACAAAGTTAAATACAGAAAAATAGACATATCAAAAGATCGTAAAGCTGCAAAAGACTGTGAAAGACACGGGTGCAGGGGAGTTCCTGTTATTTTGGTAGGCAGCAGATGGGTGTGCGGATTTAACGAGCCTGTTATTAAAAAGGAGCTTGGAATTAAATGAAAATAAGCCGCGAATGTTATCTGTGCATATATACGCAGACGCTTAACCTTACAAAGCGTCTTAACCTTGATGAGGAAAAAGCAAGTGAAATATTAAGAGGCGTTGCAAAAATTATAAGTAAATATTCTTTGGATGTGACACCTCCTGAAATAGCTGCGGAGGTTTATGAGTTTATATCCGAAACAACAGGGATTGAAGATCCTTTTTCCAAGGAAAAAGAAGCGGCTGTAAAAGAAGCGCTTAGATTTAAAAACATTCTTGAAAAAAGACTTGAAAACTCAGAAGACAGAATTTTTGACGCATGTAAAATCGCAGTAGCCGGAAATGTTATAGATCTCGGAGTTAATCAGGAATATGATCTTAAAAAAGAGATTGAAAGTATATTTGAGATTGATTTTAAACATAACGATTATGATGAATTTAAAAACAGACTTGATAAAGCTCAAAGCATTGTCTATCTTGGAGACAATGCGGGAGAGAATGTTTTTGACGAAGTATTAATAAGCGAGCTTAAAAAAAAGGTAAAAAAAATATATTATTTTACAAGAGGCAAACCAATAATAAACGACATAACGTTAAGAGACCTTGACGGACTTGAAATTATGCGTCTGGCCGAAGTTGTTGACAGCGGGGTTCCGACTCCGGGTTTTCATCTTAAGTTTGCCGGTGAAAACGCAAAACAGCTTTTTTATGAAGCCGATATTGTTATAAGCAAAGGAATGGGCAATTTTGAATGCCTGTTTGGTGAATGCCAAAGAGAAGTGTTTTATCTGTTTAAGGTTAAGTGTGAAGTAGTGGCGAGAGCATGTAAGGCCGGTGTCGGCGATTATGTATTTTTGAAAAATGACAAATAAAGGATTGATATGTATTTTAGCGATTTACTGTTAAAACTTCAGGAATTTTGGAAAAACAAAGGATGCAATATAGTAATGCCTTACGATTTTCCAAGCGGTGCGGGAACGTTTCATCCCGCGACTCTTTTAAGAAGCCTTGACAAAGGGCCTTGGAACGTTGCGTATGTGGCTCCAAGCCGCCGTCCTACAGACGGAAGATACGGAGAAAACCCTAACCGTTTAGGGAGCTATTATCAGTTTCAGGTTATAATGAAACCGAGCCCGGATAATATTCAGGAGATGTATCTTGAGAGTCTTGAATATTTAGGGCTTAATCTTAAAGAACACGACGTAAGATTCGTAGAAGACAACTGGGAGTCTCCGACTCTAGGAGCATGGGGACTTGGATGGGAAGTATGGCTTGACGGTATGGAAGTTACGCAGTTTACTTACTTCCAGCAGGTTGGAGGACTTAAAACGTTTCCGGTTCCTGTAGAGATTACATACGGAACTGAAAGACTTGCAATGTATCTTCAGGGTGTTGACAATGTATATGATATTAAATGGAACGAAAATACAACATACGGGGATATGCATAAAAGAAGCGAGTATGAATTCTCTAAATACAACTTTGAGGTTGCAAATGTAGAGATGCTTTTCAGATGGTTTGAAGATGCGAGAAATGAAGCCAAAAGATGTCTTGAAGCAAATCTTCCTCTTCCGGCTTATGACTATACTATTCTGGCATCCCATATATTCAACGTGCTTGATGCAAGAAAAGCGATTTCCCAGACTGAGAGACAAAACTATATTTTAAAAATCAGGGAGCTTGCAAAAGGCGTTGCCGAAACATACGTTGGAATTGAGAAATGAGAATGGAGAATTGAGAATTATGAAACTGAAAAAGATTTATGATTTTTTAAATGAAATCAGTCCTTTTGAGTTGCAGGAGGAATGGGATAACAGCGGACTGCTGGTCGGAAGTTACGAAAATGAGATCGAAAAGGTGTATTTAACACTGGATCTTGATGAAGAAGTCATTGAAAATGCGGATGAAAATTCATTGATAATAGCACATCATCCGCTTATTTTTAAACCTCTTAAAAATGTGATTCCGACTTCTTTTTCCACAAAACTGCTGATTAAGCTTATTCAAAAAAATATTTCTTTTATAGCTATGCATACAAATTTTGACAAAACTCATCTAAACCGTTTTGTAGCTGAAGAGATACTGGGGTTAAAGGGAGAAAGTTTTGATTTTATTTACAGGGCAGAAGTGAATAAACCTTTTGGCGAATTTGCCGAAGAAATAAGAAATAGATTAAATTTAACATGTTTAAAAACGGTAAAATACCATAATTTTATAAAAACTGTTTCTCTGACTACAGGTGCCGGAATGTCGCTGCTTCCTTATGTTAAATCCGACCTGTTTTTAACCGGGGACATCAAATACCATGAAGCCATGGACGCAAAAGTAAGAGGCGTCAGTCTGATAGATATAGGACATTATGAAAGTGAAAAATTTTTTGCCGATATCATGGGAAAAGAGTTAAAAGATTTAGCCGTTGAGGTGATAAAAAGCAATTCAAAAAATCCGTTTATTTATAATTAAATAAGGCATTTTCTATTTTCAACTGCAAAATTTTCAAATATATAATTATGTTATAATTCCACTTAAAAAAGGCAGAGAATGAACAAATTTCTTGAACAGCTTATTGAATTAAACAGACTTGAAAGAAAACTTACTGAATTAGAGCCGGTAGAAGCGGGTATAAAAGCTCCTTTGCTTAAACTTGAAAATCAGAAAAATCTTTTAGAAGAGAGACTTGAAAAACTTGAAGAAGAGATTAAAAATATAAAATTAAAAAGAGGCAAAAACGAGCTTTTGATAGCTGAACTTAAAGAAAAACTTGAAAATATTGAAGAAAAACAGGCAAAAGTAAAAAGCGAAAAAGAATTTAAAGCCTTACAGATCGAAGAAGAACTGGCAAGAGAACAGATTGAAGTCGCTAACGAAGAAATTGAAAAATTTGAAAAACAGCTTGAATTAAAAGAAGAAGAAAAAAAATCGATTCAGGAAGAAATTGAGAAACTTGAAGCCGAAATTACGATTTTGAGCATGGATGTGGCTAAAAAACTTGAAACCGTTGAAAAACAGAAAGAAGAAATTTATAAAGCAAAAGAAAAACTTGTAAAACAGATGAGCCCGAAAATTTACGCGTTTTATGAAAAAATAAAAAGATGGGCTGGAATTACCGCAGTTACACCTGTAAAAAAACAGGCATGCACAGGTTGTAATATGAAAATAAACGACAAAATATTCTCTGAAGTTATAAAAGGGGAAGAAATAGTGACGTGTCCTCACTGCGGAAGAGTTCTTTATATAGAAGAAGAAGATAAAGTAAACGAAGAATAAAAAGTGTTTTTTACTTTTTTTTACTACTTTTTTTCTTTAATTATCTATTTTATTTCTCTTCCTTTTTTAATTATTCTTTCTTTTAAAACAAAATACAAAAAATCGATTCCTGCAAGATTTTTTTTATATAAAAATCCTCCTTTTAATGAAAAACACTGCTGGTTTCATTCATGCTCTTTAGGAGAGACCAAAGCGTTAAAACCCGTTATAGAAAAATTTGACAAGGTAAATATAAGCGTTATTACGAATACGGGATATGAAGAAGCAAAAAAATATAAAAACGCCGATGTGAGATTTCTTCCATATGAGATTTTTCTGCCTTTTTGGATTAAACCCTGTGAAACACTGGTTGTAATGGAAGCGGAACTTTGGTATATGCTGTTTTTTATTGCTAAAAGAAGATGTTCTAAAACGGTTCTTTTAAATGCAAGAATAAGCGAAAAAAGTTATCCAAAGTATTTAAAATTCAAATGGTTTTACAAAAAAATATTTGAAAATATAGATACGGTTTTAGCACAGAGCGAGGAAGATAAAAAAAGACTTCAGGAGTTAGGTGCCAGAAACGTAGAAGTTGTCGGAAATATTAAAACATACTTCAAACCTGCTATTACTACGGAATATATTAAACAAAAACCTTTAATAGTGGTGGCTTCAACCCATAAAAACGAAGAAGAGCTTATTTTAAACAATCTGCCTTTAAACGAATATCAGGTTGTTGTAGTGCCAAGACATCCTGAAAGATTTGAAGAGGTTTATGAACTTATGAAAAAGTATGGACAAACAATAAAGGCAACGGATTTAAAAACTCAAAACGACAAATGCGAATTAAACGGCGATTTAATTTTAATGAATAAAATGGGAGAACTTGTAAATTTATACGCGGCTGCGGATATTGTGATTTTAGGCGGAAGTTTTGTGGACAACGTCGGAGGACACAATCCTGTTGAACCGGCATATTTTATTAAACCGGTAATCAGCGGAAAATATATATTTAATCAAAAAGCCCTGTATAAAGAAGTTGAAAATATCGTAATAACGGAGCCTGAAAAAATAAAAGACGTATTAAAAAAGGCAAAACCCACATATATAAAAAACATTGTAAATATAAAGCGTATTTTGGACAGTATAATTGATTAGTTATATTCTTGTGTTTATTCAGTTTTTTGTGTCTTTTTTAATGTTTGTAAACGTTTTACTGCATTTTCATTTTTCTTTTACCGGGGCTGCGGTGTTTTTGGCCGGTTTTTGTATAGGTATAGCCGCGTTATATTACAATCCTCCTTCAAATATAAATATAAGACCGGATATAAAAGAAAATTCCGTTTTGATAATGCACGGAATTTACAAATATATCAGACACCCTATGTATCTTTCGGTAATTTTAATGACTTTCGGACTTTTTTTATTTGATATTTCCTGGACACAGTTTATTTTGTGGATGATTGTTTTTTCAGATATGATTTTTAAAATGAATTATGAAGAAAATCTGTGGATAAAAGACAAAGGTTATAAGGAATATATGTCTAAGACATATAAGCTTATTCCTTTTATTTATTAATAAATTATTTTAAAATCTTGTCAAGTTTTTTCATATCAACGTATTTAGTCAGATCACTGAAAAAGAGTTTTACATCAGGTGAAGAAGTGATTGCCGAACCCGCTATTCTTCCTAAATATTCAAAAGCTATTGAGATAGATTTCGCACCCTCGTATTTTACGGCGTTTTTCAGTTCTGCGGCACATTTGTCTGTAAGAAGTTTTGTTACGTATTTCCCCATTTCTTTATTGACTTCTTTTTTGTCTTTAAGAGAGATTTTTGCATATTTTTTTAGGTCGCTGTCCTGTGCAAAAGCAAAAAACATCCATTTTTTAAGAGTTGTAATGTTTTGAGGAGTGGTGTTTTTAACCATACATTTAATCAGCTGATTTGTATAAACCCCTGCATTCAAAGAAACCCCTAAAATGATTGTGAAAATAAATTTTTTCATTTTTTCTCCTTTTTTAATATAATTGAATAATATCATATAAAAAATAAAAGGCGGACAATGTTTTATGAAATTAAAAATGGAAAAATACATATTTATGTTAAAGCCCAGCCTAATTCTTCAAAAAACAAAATAGCCGGATTATACGGAGACGATACGATTAAGATTAATATAAAAGCTCCAGCGGTAGAAGGGGCAGCAAATAAAGAACTGATTAAATTTATAAGCAAACAGTTTAAAGTTGCCAAAAGCGAAATAGAAATAAAAGGCGAAACAAGTAAAAGAAAAACTTTAGTTTTGCCTTATAAAGGCGATATTATTAAAAAGCTAGAGGAAATAAATGATAAGCAATAAAGAAATTGCAGGTATACTTTCAAAAACCGCTGATCTGCTTGAGATTAAAGGTGAAAACCCGTTTAAGGTAAGAGCCTACAGAAATGCCGCAAGAATAATAGAAAATTCTGCAAAAGACTTTAACAAACTTGTTAACGAAGGCTTTGATTTAACAAAGCTTCCCGGTATCGGCCACGATTTAAGCGAGTATATAAAAGAAATAGTAAAAACAGGAAAATTTCATAAATTAGAAGAGCTTAAAAAAGAAATACCCCAGGGGGTTGCCGAGCTTTTAAGTATCGAAGGGCTGGGGCCAAAGAGAGTAAAACTTCTTTATGAAACGTTCGGTATAAAAAATATGGACGAACTTAAAAAGTACGCTTTAAGCGGCGAGCTTGAAAAACTTCCGGGTTTCGGCCCTAAACTTATAGAAAAAATACTAAAGGGATTTAAACAGCTGAAAAAAGCCGGAATAAGGTTTTTATGGGCGGATGTAGAAAATATAGCATATGAAATGCGGGAATATCTTTTGGATTATAAAGGCGTTCAGATTGTGGACATAGCAGGAAGCTTTAGACGAAAAAAAGAGAGTGTGGGGGATTTGGACATTCTGGTTATAGCAGATGACTATCAGCGGGTTAGCGATTATTTTGTTAAATTCCACAGGGTTAAAGAGATTTATTCAAAAGGGCTGACGCGTTCTACCGTTTTTCTTGACAACAGCCTTCAGATTGATTTAAGAGCCGTTGCCAAAGACAGCTACGGGGCGGCTTTACACTATTTTACCGGTTCAAAAGCACATAATATAGAAATTAGAAAACTTGCTATTGAAAAAGGCCTTAAAATTAATGAATACGGTGTTTATAAAGGTAATGAAAAAATCGCTTCGTCAAAAGAAAGCGATATATATAAAAGCGTGGGACTTAATTATATAGAGCCGGAACTGAGAGAGAACAGAGGGGAAATAGAAGCATCGAGAATCAATGCGTTGCCGAAACTTATAAAAGAAGAAGAGATAAAAGGATATATGTGTACGGTTAAAGACATGGATGAGGTTAAAAAATACATAGATGATTTTGTAAAAGTAAACAAAGAATATCTGATACTTAACGTTTCGAACAGGTATGAACTTATAAATAAAGTAAAAACGCTTAAAAACAGTAAAAATATTAAATTAATCACAGCGGCTGAAGTAAGTGTGGATGAAAACGGGGATTTTGAAATTCCAGAGGATGTATTGAATAATGCCGATATTATCGCCGCATTAATGAAAAAAACTGAGCTTTCTGCTAAAGATCAGACGCAAAGGTATCTTAAAGTATTGAATTCAAAAAAAATCAATATTTTATTGAGACCTTCTTTAAGAGAAGTGTTGACAGATGCCGGTGTGGATTTGGACTGGGATGAGGTTTTTAACGCAGCATATTCGAATAATGTGGTGATGGAAGTTAATTCCAATCCGAAATATCTGGATTTAAGCGATATATTAATCAAAAAAGCCATTGAATGCGGGGTAAAAATAATAATAACCGGAAATTATAAAAATATTAAATACGGTATTTATCAGGCCAGAAGAGGGTGGTGTGAAAAAAAAGATGCCGTTAATTTTTGGAATTATGAAAGGGTAGGGAAACTTTGGGGATTGTAAGAGTTTTTTTGATTTTTATATTATTACAGTTTGCTTATGCCGCAAAAAACAACAATATTATAACCGTAGTTACTACAGACAATTGGGAACCTTTTAATATGATTTACGGGGGCAGACTGCAGGGTATCGGAATAGATTTTTGGAAACTTGTGGCCAAAAAAGCGGGTATAAAATATAAATTTAAAGTTGTAAAAAAATGGAGCGATGTTTTAGAAAATATTAAAAATAACAAAGCCGCTTTAACGGTAAGTACCGGTATTACCGATGACAGAAAAATATATGCTGTTTTTTCAAAGCCATATGTTACTTATCCTCTGGTTATAGCTACTAAAAATAATATAGGTTTTATTTTTGAAATTAATTTTCTAAAAAATAAAAAGATTGCATTGGGTGATAATTTTACAGCTGCTAAACTGATGATGAAGAATTATCCTTATCTTAATTATATTTTTGTAAAATCCACTGACAAGGCGCTGGAAATGGTAAATAATTCCGAAGTATTCGGTGCTGTAGATATTTTGCCTGTTGTTGCATACAAAATAAACAAATACGAGTATAATAATTTAAAAGTCGCCGGGGAAATACCGATTAAGTTTAAAGTAAGATTTATGCTTTCAAAAAAATATGCTTATCTTCTTCCTAAAATAAATAAAGCGATAGATGAAATAACATATAATGAAAAAGAAGCTATTTATGAAAGGTATATTACTCCCGTAAAGAAATATTTTTTTACATCAAATGAGATTTTTCTTTATTTTTTAATATTTACGAGTTTAATGATTATGGTGCTTTTATGGATATACTCTTTAAAAAACGAACTGAAGTTTCTGCAAAAAAATAAATTACATGATTTGAACAAAGATTATGACAAACTGACCGGTACGTTGAATAAAGAAAAATTAAAAGAGGTTATTGAAGAAAAATTAAAAAACAATAAAGCTTTTTCTCTTATAATGTTTGATATAAGAGGATTTAAGAATATTAATAAATTTTACGGGCATCATTTTGGGGATATTACTTTATTAGAGCTTGTTTCTTTAATTAAATCTGTTTTAAAAAAAGAAGAACTTTTTGCACGATATAAAGGAGGAAGTTTTGTAATAGTATCTAATGATATTGAGGTAAAAGCATGTGAAAGAGCGAGAGAAATATACGATACGGTCAAATCTTTTGAGTTTAGTATAGTTCAGAATTTAGAAAGTACGTTTGTAGTTAAAACGGTATATTCAAGGGAAAATGCGGATGATGTGCTTGAAAGTTTGGAAAAAGAGCTTATAAAAATAAAAAAAATAAATATTTTTTTTAAATGTTAGAAATCAGAGAGCAGAGTGTTGATTTTTTTCTGATAAAGAGGCAGCTGGTTTTGTATTACTTTTATTAGTTCCGGTATTTCTTTTATTTTTACTTTGTGAGAGGTGATATAGAAATTGTTTAGAATATGATAAATGGAACCTCTTATAAGGGTGTATTCATTTGGATGGTAAAGAAAACTTTCATCTAGTTTATCATTGATAAAATCAACGACTCCGGTTAAGTCTTTATAGCTTTTTATTTCAAAATTCAGTGTATTGCTTATAGGCAGCAAAATTTTATTTAAGTCTAGTTGCGGAATACTAAACGATGTGTTTTTAAAATTTTTCAGTATTTCTTTGAGGGCTTTTTGTTTATTTATACCCGGCAGGGTTTTGTTTTTTAGAGGAATGCTTCCTTCAATATATGCTCCGTCGCTTAAATTATAAACTTTTATTTTTAATTTTTTTATCATTAATTCGATATTCTGTTTAGATGAAAGAAGCAGAGAATTAGAATAAATATCGTCAGAAAAGTTTCCTTTAACTTTAATTCCCTGTTCTTCTTTATCGTCTGTTGTATCGTAATAACTTCCGGAAGCATGTTTTTTTTCATTTAATCTGAAACCTAAATCCATACCGCAGAGATATATTTCATTAGTTATATTAGAGGCAAATGCAAATCCGGCGTTTCCGACTATAGGGGAAGAGCCTTTTATTACATATTCTTTAGGAGAAAGCGTAAAGGCTTCTCTCATGTACATCAGGGGATTTTTTGCCAGTTTAAATACTTCAGGTTTGACTACGCTTGCCCCTATAAAATGACCGTTATATTTCGGAAGCGTGTCTTTTAATATATCATCCAGGTTTTCTATTCTTTCCTGTTCTATATGAAAATCGCTGTGTATTCCGGCTTTTAGAAGCGGTTTTATAGCCGTTCCGACACTTATGATAATCATAGAATTTTGATTATTTTTAATAAAATCAATATTTTTTTCCAAACTTTTACCGTTTGCTACAATGCATACCGGAATTTTTTTAGGCTGTTTTCCGGGTTTGAACGTACGGTATTTATTTAGGTTTTTTAAATGGTTTTTTATTCCTCTGTATTCATCTTCAAACGTTCCCCAGCCTCTTAATTTGGTCTGTTTGACTTCTTCGAATTTCAGTTTTGCGTCATCCATTAAAGGATGTTTGTAAGTCGTCAGTTCGAGATTGAAAAATGTCGATGTTATTTTTCTTTCATGGAAAAATTTTTGAATCGCATAATAATCGATATGTCCTTTTACCCACAAAAAAAATCTGTCTTTTAATTTTGAATACACTTTTTCATAATCAATATAATACAGGCTGACTGCAAAAAATTCAGGATTAGGCTCATATATAAACAGTGACTGGAATTCATAATTGTTTACAAGCAGGTCAATATGTTTTCCGGCGAGCAGTCCGTAAATGATCGTGGTGGGCAAGAAGTTTTTGTCAAAATAGAAACCATCATGCGTATAAGAATCGAGTGTTTTTGCCTTTTCGAAAAGGGAGTTTATGATATCCCCCGTTATATTAAAATCTTTTTTCCAGTAAAAAGGATGTATATAAAAAAAATCTTTTTCCCACAGAGGATTATGTGTAGGAATGTGTGCAAACTGTTTAGAATCTCCAGTTATAGATGTAGGATATACTTTGTTGTGGTTAGTATCATAAAGATTGTCATCTTTTATATAAAAATTTCTATGTTTTAGATTTTTTATAAGGTCATAATAGTGAGGTAAATTTTCATAAAAAAATTTAATATTTTTTTCAAACAGTTTTTGCATGGTAACTCCGCTAAAAGAAAGACTTTTAGCGAATTATAGCATTATTGTTTTAGTTGTAATAAAGTCTGAAGCATCTGGTCTGAAGTTGTTATTGTTTTAGAGTTTGCCTGGAAACCTCTTTGTATGACTATAAGCTGTGTTAAACTTCTGCTTAAATCAACGTTACTCATTTCAAGAGAGCTCGGCTGAATGGATCCTCTTCCTCCGGTACCCGCCGTACCGATAATAGGTTCTCCTGAGTTTGGTGAAGCGCTGAACAGAGTTCCTCCTTCACTCATAAGCCCTTCATTATTAACAAATTTAGCCAATGCAACCTGTGCTAATGAATAGCTTCTTCCGTTAGTAAATACGCCTATTACGGTACCTGTCTGGTCTACGACAAGCTGTTGCAAATCCCCTCCAGGATAACCGTCCTGAGTCTGTCCGCTTGTAGCGCTTGGCGCTTCAAAAGAGGTTATTCCGTCAAATTTACCCATAGAACCGAAATCAAGCTGAATAGCCTGTCCGGCGCTTGCGCCGTTATTCGGATTGAATATCAGGCTTGGCGGATTGTATGAGTTTATACTACCGTCTGAATTGAATTTCACATATCCGCTTGCCGGCTGTTCAAGGGTACTAGGTTCAGGTGTTTCCGCATACCATTTCCAAACAGTCGGATCGTTTGGATTTGTAGAAGTATGTGTTTTTCTGAAATGAAGCGTTAGCGTATGTTTGCTTCCTAGAGAGTCAAATACGTCTATACTTGTAGTATGAACTGCCGCATTCATTGCCTGAGATATAGCATCGCCTCCTGCCGCAACGCTTCCGTTTATAGGTGAAAATACATCTGTAAATAGCTGATTGTCTTTGTCATCATCAGGATAACCTGCAACAGTAATATTGAATGAGTTTGAAGAAGTGTTTTTAATATCAAGCTTACCGTCGCTGTTAATAGACACTATACCTTTGTTTCCTGTTGGAGAGTTTGCAGGGTCTCCGCTGTCGTCAACAGCAGTCTGCCATAAATATGTTAAATCCTGTATATCATGGAAATAGTAAACGTCGTTTTTATAAAACTGCATAGTTTCCGCATTTGTTCCGTCTAGCCCGTCAAACATTTTAGCCATTCTGCCGATAGGTGTTGTCGTGTCTGCTGCTATAACATTTCCGTTGCTGTCTTTGATTTGAGCGTCAGTAATTCCGCTTCCGTCAGACTCTACAAGTTTACCGTCCTGGAAAGTTACAACGTCATCGATGTTTCTGTTAGTCAAATCTGTATTTAACAGACAGCATAAATCGTCAAATGTCTGGAAGTCTTTGCCGTATGTATAAGTTACGGTATCACCGTTAGACAACACGAAACTTACCTGCTGGCCGTTATTTAAGTATGCTCTTGAATTTGTATTGTCGTTGTAGTAAGTCCAGTGAAGACCTTCATTTGAATCGCTTATTACGTTTTTGTTAGGCTGATATGATCCTGTAGCGCTTCCGCAGCCTTCTGTTTCGTTAATAGGTGTTGAAGAATAGATAAATTTTCTTGTTTCTCCTAATCCGTTAATGTTTACTGTAATTCCCTGATCGTCTTTTAAGTTAAACGCATCGCCGTTTGCATTAAATAGTTCTCCAACGTCATCGGCTCCGATAAAGCTGTTTTGTATAGCTTTTAAATTACCTGTGGTTTTTGAAACACCGTTTATAGCTTTAAATACGTTTACTAAGTCCTGGTTTGTAACAACCGTAGTATCTAAAGTAATTTCGTCTCCGGCAGGTGAAGGATCCGTAATCTGTCCGTTTCCGTTTAAATAAATTGTATATTGAGATGGAGGAATACTGGTTGTATCGCTTAATGAAGCGCCGTTGCTGTCATGGGTTATATGGTAGTTTAATTCATCAATAAGGTCTTTAATTGTTGTAAATTTACCGTCATGATCATCAGCACTTTTGCCATAAACAAGTGTAACAGTATCTGTCTGTCCGTCAAGTCTTTTGACCTGGAATTTTAGTTTATCAACATCAGGAGTTAAGCTGATTTGATTTCCGTTTATGTCATATAAGCCGCTAATATCCGCAGTCTGATCTACAGTCGCTCTTGTTCCTGACATTTCAGAAATATGATCACCGCTGTTTAAATTGGCTTTAATTGAAATTTTACTTGTCGGATTTGCAGGAGTTGTTAATCCAGGAGGGATTGAAATAGGTTTAACGCCGCTAGATGTGTCTATATTATGAGTTTCAGGGTCTGCCAGCCATCCCTGAACGATATATCCGTTAGGATCGACAAAATTTCCGTCTGCGTCAAAAGTAAAATCTCCGGCTCTAGTGTATTTATATGTTTTACCTCCGTCTCCGCTTACTACAAAAAAACCGTCTCCGTTGATAGCCATATCAGTATTTTTATCGGTATTTTGAATACTTCCCTGTTTAAACATTGTTTCAACTGCGCTTACGCTTGTACCTAAACCTACCTGAAGGGAGTTTTTACCTCCTAAATTTCCCTGAGGCGCCGTTGCGCTTTTTACAGTTTGGCTTAAAAGGTTTTGAAAGTTGGTTCTGGAATATTTAAAACCTACGGTATTAACATTTGCAATATTATTTGCTTCGACATCCATTGCCACCTGGTGAGCGTTAAGTCCGCTGACTCCGCTCCATAAACTTCTCATCATGATGCTATCCTTTTGAGTTTTTATTTATCAAGCAAAAATCATTCCTTTTTGCTTCTGTTTTTATCCTTTTTTCATATCAATTGCTCTTTGAATCATCTGATCGCTTGTTGTAACAGCTTTGGCTGCGCTTGAATACGCTTTTTGAATTACAATAAGTTCTGTCATAGCCTGTGAAAAATTAACGTTAGACGCTTCTAGGCTGTTTGATGATAATGAGCTTCCGCTGATATAATTTCCGTTTTGGTCCGTATAAAGTATTGCTTTATTTGAATTGTCTGTTTCTCTAAAAAGATTGCCTCCGATACTCTCAAGTCCCTGATCGTTTTGAAAATGGTATACAGGTATCTGTCCTAGTACGGACATTTGTCCGTTTGAAAAAAGAGCTTCGATATTTCCGTTTGAGCTGATTTGATAATTATTCAAATAACCTTCTTCTATACCGTTTTGTGTATATGAATATGAAGGTCCTGTGTCGGATTTTGCATATGAAGTCAAATCGAGATTTAACGTCATATTCTGAGGGTCTGTTATATTTACGCTTTTTGGAGAGAGCAGTTGGCCGTTTTCATCAAATGTAAGTTCGAAATTTTGTGTAGATATAACGTTTGAATCCGGATCTTTTATTGATATTTCACCATTCCATTGAATTTGACCGTTTAATACTTTCTGTTTTGTAAAAGTTAAAGACATAGTATCTTTTTGCCCGTTTGCTTCGATTATGTTTCCTCCGAAACTTTGCGAATTTTGGAGAAAATCGTAACTTTTTGCACTAGTCTGTCCGTATATCTCATTTCCAAGTCTTCCTAAATTATTCATAAAAAGATCATTTGAATCTTCTGTTTTTAGAGAATAGGCGTTAATTGTATTTACTGAATTATTGTCTATGCATATCCTTCCTTCACTGTCTAAATATACTTTGGTTTCATCAGGATATGCGTCGTTTGCCAATGACTGTATTATATTATTGAAATCGCTGATTGTTGAAAATTCATACTGATTTTGGGGATCTGAACTGTATGAAATTTTAGCTGCCGCAATATTTGGCATTAGTACGTTATTGGATTTTAATATTATCTGATTCGGATCAGAAATTTCTATGCCGTTATCGGTTATCTGGTTTTGAATACCGGCATCATCGAATGCTTTGTGTAAAGCGTCTTGAATTTCTTCTTTTGTAGAACCGTCAGGCATATCTATATTAAAAGTTTTTCCGTTTAATGTAAAATCATATACTGCGTCTTTCCCGTCTTTCGGATCGTCATTAATGCATATATCGGTTGATATCAGGTTATTGTCATATGTTGCAGGATTTCCGAATCCGAATACCAGAGAGTCTCCGTTTCTGATTTGCAGATCCTGTCCGTCTTTTGAATACAAAGCGCTAAAATCACTTTCTTCTGTTGCCGGAGTGGTAGTTGAAATTACGCTGTTATCATTTAAATTAGCGGTTAAAGTGGCTTCAGTAGTGGCTACGGCCGGAAGTATTACGTCATTTGGAAGGGAAATAGGGCTCATTTGAGTGTTTTGGGAAATCAGATTGTCTGTATTTATACTTCTGTTTACGCTATAGCTTCCGTCCGGATTTTTTATAAGATTATTGGCATTGGCAACAAGCAGATAATCTCCGTTGTCGTCAACCAAATATCCTTCTCCGTCTCTTTTAAAAGCGCCTGTTCTTGTATAATAAGTCTGATTGTCTTTTGATACGCTAAACCATCCTTCTCCGTTAATGGAAAGATCAAAAGGATTGTCTGTCTGAATTAGGCTTCCCTGGCTTAAATTTATGGCTGTTGATGAAAGTCTGCTTCCCATTCCGATATCCGAAGAAATAGGCTGGTCACTCAGCTGGTCTGCAAAAAGAGTTGAAAATTCAGGAACTTCTTCTTTATATCCGTTGGTATTAATATTTGCAATATTATTTCCCCATATGTCAATTCCGTATTGAAAACTTTTCAGTCCGGTAATCCCGTTATAAAAAGATGTTGTCATTTTATCCCTTTAGCTTATTCTTGCCATTGGTAAATTTCTTGTATCTGACTGAACGGAATATAATTGCTTCCTAATTTTGCATAAGGCTCACCGTTTTCAAAACGGATAGATTCTATAGGATATGCCCCAAGCGCGGTTGTTTCTTGTTTTCCGTCAGGAGTTGTGTAATCCGCGGTTACTTCATAAGTATCGCTTGGAACCCTTTGTCCGTTATCTCCTATTAAATCCCAGTCAAAGTTTAAAACCCCTTTTGTATGAGCTTCAAGAGGGAATGTTTTTACGATATTTCCGGATTTATCTTTAATTATTACATTTCCGCTTGTTATATCGTTTCCGAAATAGAGATCAAAGTTTACGCTTTTATCTTCATCGGTTACGTTAATATATCTGTTTCCGGTATCACCCATTTTACCTATTGCTGACAATGCGCTGAACTGACCGGTTGCTTGAAGAGTATTAGAAAGATTGTCTAACGTCTTTTGCATGTTGTCGTTCATTTCCATTGTAGATAATTGAGCTGTCTGGTCAAGCATTTTATCCGTATCCATGGGATCGGTCGGATCCTGATGTTCAAGTTCGGTTAAAAACAGCTGCATAAACTGGTCTGAAGTTAACTGTGAGTTCGGATTGTATACAAAATCGCTGCTTGAAGCGGTAGTTGTGTTTGATACGCTTGTTACTGCCATAATAAGCCTTTTTTATAAACCAAGCAATTAGTATTCCAAAATAAGAAAAAAAGAAGTTTTTTGTTTTAAGCGTATTGGTAAGGTATTTCTATAATGAGCTCGTCGTTTTCTTCGCTGTTGTTATTGCCGAATTTTTGATTTTGTCTGTATTCTTTATTGCCCTGATCCTGCTGCTGGTTAAAACTCATATTTACGTCGGTAAAGCCCATGTTAATTAAGTTTTGTCTAAGCTCCTGCTGTTGGGAATGTAAAAAACTTACGGCGGTGTTGTTTGAATTTATCTGTATCTGTAAATTGTCTCCCCTGTGTACAAGAGTTACTTCTACTTTTCCAAGTTCTTTTGGATGAAGTTCCATTGATAATTTGGAAATAGGCGGTTTATAATTGTCAATAGCTTCTTTTAATCTGCTGCTGAAATGCTGAATAGACTGTTTGGCTTTGTGTATGTTTTGTTTTAATTGGTCGACACTGAAACCGCTGTTTTGTGTAATTGAATCTGTTTTAACGTTTCTGCTTTGTGTGTGTTTTTCTTTATTGTCAGCCACAGTGTCTTTTAAAGCGTTGATATTTAACTGTTCTTCCGGCTTTAGAGTGTCTTTGGTCTGTTTAATTAAAGATGAAAGTATGTTTTTAGGGGTTTCTTTTGAAACCGTGTTTTTATTGTTAAATTTTAAATCTTTTTTTAAACTGTTTAATTTGTCGGTTTTTAAAGCTATTTTGTTTTTAGGAAGAAATTGCTGAATATTCTGTTTAGGAGGATTTTTTTCATAAGAAATAACTATTTTGCTTATATTTAATTCTTTTTTGTTGGCAAAATCCACAAGTTCTTTAAATGTTTTTATTTCTTTGAATTCTTTTACGTCATTTTCTGAAAATTTTATATTTTCAAGTGTCTGCTGGGAAGTAATCATTTTTTTCGTTACATTTACTATCTTTTCTTCCAGAGCGTTTTTATCGGTTGATAAAGAAGTATTTGGATTGCTGTTTATTAGTTCAGCTATATTTTCACTGCTGTTGTCTGATTCATTTTTTTTATTGTCAGTAAAGAGTTTATTTATTTTGTCTTCAAGCTCTTTATTGGATATTGGTGTTTCGTTAATGAGTTTTTTTAGTATTTCCGATTCGGTTGAGTCAGTTTTAATGTCTTTGACGATTTTTTCATTTAATTTTTCTTTTGAATTTTTTATATCTGGTTTTGGAAAATCTTTTAAATTAGCGGTTTTTTCTTCTTTTAAAGATTGTTTTAAATCATCAATAAGCTTTTTTAGGCTCTGTGCGTCTTTATCCTGTAAAGTTATTTTGTCCAGATCTTTTTCGTTTAGATTTAAATTTTTAAAAAGTTTAGTAAGTTCTTCAGGATTGTCTTTGTATGTTTTCATTAAATCCAATAAAAAGTTGCCTTTGGAACCGTTTGAAGGTTTAACGCTCCCGTCATCGGCTGTATTTAAAATAAGACTTTCAATAATAGACATGCATGAGCCTTTTTTTAAGAGGCTCAAGCAATTTTTATTCCTAATTTAAATTTTAAATTTTTCTGTTTCGTTTTTCAGTTCGTTTGAAACGCTTTCAAGTTCGGTTACAATCTGTTTTAGTTTTTTTGAGATGTCTTCTGTCGTTTTGCTTTCTTCCAACAGACCATGAGCCGTTTCTATTAAGGCCTGAATGTGTTCGTTTATTTTTAACGTTTCTTCTTTTGCTATATGTGCGTTTTGTATGGTTGTGTTAAGTTTTTCCATGGTGCTGTTGGTTTGCGTTATCAGTTCGTCCGTTTCGGTTGTAGTGTTTTGAAATTCCTGAACGTTTTGTTCTATGGTATGCTGGGCCTGAAGTATACCCTGAACTATGATATTTACACCGGCGTCTATTTCGGAAAGAGATTTTTGTGTTCTTTCGGCCAGTTTTCTTACTTCATCTGCCACTACGGCAAAACCTCTTCCGTGTTCTCCCGCTCTTGCGGCCTCGATTGCCGCGTTAAGTGCCAGGAGGTTTGTCTGGTCAGCTATTTCTTTGATAATTATAATTATATCTTTGATTTGATTTGACTGGCCCGCAAGATTTGTAATGTGCTGTGCTATTTCCGTTTCATTTTGAACTTCGTGCTGTATTTTATTAACAACGTCTGTCAGTTTTTTGGTTGTCATTTCAAGTGTTTTTTGAGTGTCGATTATATCGTCAACCGTTTTTACCACTTTGTCTTCTGCCGAGTCGACGCTTTGCTGAACTCTGTTAATATATGTGTTAAGATTTTTTATGAGGTTTGTCTGAGTTTCAACGTTTAATTCGATGTTTTCGGCATTTTTTGAAATATTTGACGTAATGTTAAGCAGTTTTTGTGTTGAGTATTTGATTTTATTGATAATATCTTTTAATGCTTTTATAAATTTATTAATAGCTTTGGCAATACCTTTTATTTCTTTTGAACCTTTTTCGTCCAGAGTTATAGTTAAATCGTCTTCATTTGCGGTTAAAACGTTGGAGTATTCGGTAACCGGTTTTATTATGTTTTTTTCAAAAAAGATATTAATAGCGATAATTATTATTGCAATAAATAGTATTAAAGCTAAAATTCCTCCGACAAGCATTATTTCCTGTGTTTTTGCTATAGATTTTTTAACCTGAGTCATTGGAACTTCCACTGAAACGATTCCTCTGATATCTCCTACTTTATAGTTAAAGGCAACAGGTCCGTAATCTTTTACCAGGGCTTTGTATAAATTTTCAGGAACGTCTTTGTGAGGCACACCGTGACACTTTAAACACGCTTTTTTAATATACAGCGGTTTTGCGTATCTTATAACCTGTTCTCCTTTTTCATTTTTCCCGATTTCATAATATTCCGGCAGTTTTTTTTCTTCAATGAGTTTTAAGATTCTTTTTTCATATTTATTTGGTTTGTTTAGAGGGTTTCTGTATTTTAAGGAAGTCTGTTTTATATAAAAACCTGATTTTTCGGTAACCGTTTTAGCGACGTTTCTTCCGGAATATGCAGGAGTACATGCCCATCTTGAAATAGATTTGTCTTTTCGTGTAACGTGTGGAGCTATTTTGGCCATATAACCTCTCATTGCTATAAGCTGGTCGGCTGCTTTTCTTGCCTTGTCTATATTTTCCTGTTCGGCAAGTTTGTATATCTGATTTTGGATTATAAAGTATCCCGGAACTAGAATGGAAACAAATGCGAGTATTATCAGTAAAACAATTTTTAGTTTTGAGCTCATATTAATCCTTGATTAATTTTTTAATGCTCGAATCATATCTATTTTTTTTTAAATATATTAGTAAAATGTCCGTTTATAAATTTTTTTTATTTTAATGTATGGTTTTAATTATATTTATTGTTATCTATATTGAACATAATTAGATATAATTGCGGAAAAATTTCAGAATAAAAGGCAATTAATGAAAAATATTAGAAATATTGCGGTTATCGCACACGTTGACCATGGTAAAACTACACTGGTTGACGAACTTCTAAAACAGTCAGGAACTCTTGACGAAAGAAAAGAACTAGGCGAAAGGGTAATGGATTCTAACGACCTGGAAAAAGAAAGAGGTATTACTATTTTAAGTAAGAATACCGCAATAAAATGGAACGATTACAAAATTAATATTATCGATACGCCGGGACACAGCGATTTCGGAGGAGAAGTTGAGAGGGTTTTAAAAATGGTTGACGGCGTTCTGCTTCTTGTTGACGCACAAGAAGGGGTTATGCCTCAGACTAAATTCGTTGTAAAAAAAGCTCTTTCACTGGGATTAAAACCTATTTTAGTAGTAAATAAAATAGATAAACCAGCTGCAGAGCCGGACAGAGTCGTGGATGAGGTTTTTGACCTTTTTGTAAGTATGGGTGCGAGTGAAGACCAGCTTGAGTTTCCTATTATTTATGCTGCAGCTAAAAACGGTATAGCAAAATGGGAGCTTGAAGACGACAATGAAAATATGACTCCGATATTCGAAGCTATAGTGGAACATATTCCTGCACCTACCGGTGAAGAGGATAAACCTCTTCAAATGCAGGTATTTACACTTGATTACGATAATTTCGTAGGTAGAATAGGTATTGCAAGAATTTTCAACGGGAGTGTAAGTAAAGGTGAAAGCGTAACGCTGGTTAAAGCTAGTGGAGAAAAAATAAACGGCAGAATTACCAAACTGTTAGGTTTTCTTGGACTTGACAGGGTTGAGATTGATAAAGCAAGTGCGGGGGATATTGTTGCTATTGCTGGGTTCAGTGCACTTGATGTCGGAGATACTATTGCAGACAAAGACAATCCTGTAGGTCTTGACCCTCTACATATCGAAGAGCCTACAATCAGCGTAATTATGAGCGTTAACGATTCTCCTCTTGCAGGAACAGAAGGTAAAAACGTAACCGCTCCTAAGCTTAGAGACAGACTTTTTAAAGAGATGGAAACAAATATCGCAATGAAAATTGAAGAGCTAGGCGAAGGTAAATTTAAAGTATCAGGAAGAGGTGAGCTTCAGATAGCCATCCTTGCTGAAAACTTAAGAAGAGAAGATTTTGAGTTTTCACTTTCACGTCCGGAAGTAATTATCAAAGAAGAAAACGGTGTTAAGTTAGAGCCGTATGAATACGTAGTGGTTGACGTTCCTGAAGAGTACAGCGGTGCGGTAATCGAAAAACTCGGAACCCGTGGCGGAATTATGAAAAACATGATGCCTTTAAGCGACGGTTCTACAAGAATCGAATTCGAAATGCCTGCACGCGGGCTTATCGGATACAGAGGTGAATTTATGACAGATACTAAAGGTGAGGGTGTTCTTAACAGCTCATTTTTAGATTTCAGACCTGCGACTACAAAACCTTATACAAGAAAAAACGGTGCGCTTATTTCTATGGAAAACGGGGTTGCCGTAGGTTATGCGATATTCAACCTGCAAGAGAGAGGAAGAATGTTTATAAAACCTGGTGATAAAGTGTATAACGGTATGATAGTGGGAGAACACAGCAGAAGCAACGACCTTGAAGTTAATCCTATTAAAGGTAAAAACCTTACAAACGTGAGAGCCAGCGGCAGTGATGAAGCTATCAAACTTGTTCCTCCTGTTGAAATGACGCTTGAAAGAGCGCTTGAGTGGATAGAAGACGATGAGCTTGTGGAAGTTACTCCTCAGTCTATCCGTGTTAGAAAAAAATACCTTGATCCTTCAGTAAGAAAAAGAATGTCAAAAAATAAAAAATAATTCTTTTTCTTATTTCTTTATTTCCTTTTATAAGTGTCAGACACATAAAATAAATACATGTTTTGCATTGTAAAATGTGTAAATTTTTACACTTTTAAAATTAAGATAAAAAAAATCTTATAATTTATTCTTATAACATAAGTAATTCATTCTTAATTTGATAAAATTCGACAAAATTATTAAAGGAGCGGTATGAAAAAATTCTTGTTTATTTCAGCCGCTTTGTCAAGTCTGCTTTTAGCTAAAACGGTTAATTTCGATACCGTGCTTAAAGAAAGTTTAAATAACAACTTGGAGCTAAAGGCTAAAAAGCTTAACATTGACAAAGCTAAAGCTGATTTAAAAACAGCCAAGGGATATGACTGGGGTAAACTTGTTTTCAGCGAAGAGATTAGCAGAAGCAATAACGCAATGTATGTTTTCGGCATGAAGCTTGAAAGCAGGGAAGCTACTTTTAGGGATTTCGGTTTTGCAGATTTTTTAAGTGCATGGGGGAGCGGAGCGACTCCTGATCAGCTTTTGGCTATTCAGCCTAAGGATTTGAATTATCCTGGCAGCAGAAGCAATTTCAAAACAAAATTTGTTTATGAAGTTCCTATTTTTACAGGATTTAAATTAAAATATGCCAAAGAAATGGCAAAACTGCAGGTTCTTGCAAATAAATTCAAATATGCTCATGACAAAAACAAACTGGCAATAGAAGTGTTAAAGGCATATAACGGTGCCGTAGCGGCTAAATATTTTATTAAAGCTCTTCAAAAAGCCAAACAGACAACCAGCAGCTTTGTAAAAATGATTACCGAATTTAAGAAAGTCGGAATGGCAACGGATACTGATCTTCTTCAGGCAAAAAAAAGAGACAGCGAAGTAGCGGCAATGCTTGTGGAAGCAAAAAATAAATATGCTCTTGCTCTTTCTTATCTCAGATTTTTAAGCGGGGATGACAGTATAAGCAATGTAGGCGACTTTAAGGTGATTGTTTCGCCTAATGCGGATTTAAAAGAGCTTGAAAAACTTGCGCTCCAGAACAGAAACGATTTAAAATGGATGCAGAAAAACGTTGAAACAATGCAGAAAAAAGTAAAAATGGATTCTTCTGTAAAATATCCTACAATAGGTGCGCACCTTGAATACGGCTGGAATGACAATCAGCTTAATAACATCAGTGCGGACAAAGATTATTATGTGGCGGCTGTAGGGCTTAATTATAATATTTTCGATAACAGCGAAAAAGCCAAAATAGAAAAAAGTAAAATCGAAGCGCTTCAGACTGCTTATTATTACAAATATATGAAAAAAGGCGTAAAACTTCAGGTTGAACAGAAATATTTAGACCTGAGAGCAAAAGCGGCTGTACTTAAAAATAAAATTATTAACAGAGATTTAGCGGAAGAAATACTTAAAAAATACGAATATATGTATAAACAGGGAATGATTAATATGACAATTCTTTTAATGAAAGAGGCGGATGCCAGAAAAGCCAGAGCGGAGCTTATTAAGGCTAAATATGATGAAGCGCTTGCTGCGGCTGAATTAAAAGCGGCATTAGGAGATTTAGTAAAGGAGAGTAAATGAAAAAAATAGCACTTTTGAGCGGTTTAGTTGCTGCACTGTTTGCGTTTGAAACGGCAACGGCGGTAAAAAAAGATATTAATATTAAAAAAGAATATGTTGCAAATATATATTCGCCTTCACAGGTTATGGTTGCAACAAGAGTAATGGGTTATATAAAAAAAATCAATGTAGAAGAGGGTGATGTAGTAAAAAAAGGCGAAGAGCTGTTTGTTGTAGATCCGAGTGATATTTATTCAATGCTGAATCAGGCAAGAGGGGCGCTGCTCCAGGCACAAAGCGGTGTGCTTATGGCTGAGATGGCATATGCCGATGCAAAAAAAGATTATGAAAGATTCAAAAATTTATACGAGCACGGTGCGGTAAGTAAAAGAGATTTTGAAAAAATGACATTAAATATGAATATTAGAAAAAAACAGGTAGATATGGCAAAAGGTATGCTTAAACAGGCAAAAGCGGGTCTTGCTATGGCAAGAAACCAGCTTAAATATGCAAAAGTTAAATCACCTATCGACGGTGTTGTTACAATGAAAATGAAAAAAGTAGCCGAAATGGCTCTTCCGGGTTATCCGGTGCTTGTTCTTAGCGATATACATAACCTTAAAGCAAAAAGTTTCGTAAAAGAAGAAGATATTGACAAATTTAAAATTGGAATGCCTGTAATTATCAAAGTTCCGGCAATCAAAAAAGAATTTAAAGCAAAAGTTTCAACAATTATTCCTAGTGCGGATCCTGCCACACATTCATACATAGTTAAATATACTTTTGAAACTACAAAAGGCCTGCTTCCAGGAATGTATGCGAAAGCAGAAGTTACTATAGCTAAAAAAGAAGCGGTACTTGTTCCTTTCAGCGCTTTAACATCAAGAAGCGGTATTGTAGGAGTGTTTGTTGTAAACGGAGATATTGCAAGATTTGTGCCTGTTACTCAGATAGGTCAGGTGAAAGATAAAATTGCCGTAAAAGGATTAAACGGAGGAGAAAAAGTTATACTTTATCCGCCTGCAAATTTAAGTGACGGACAAAAATTATAGGAGAAGCGATGGATGAATTAAAAACTTTAAAAGCTAAAATCGACGCTAAAAGAAAAGAGCTTGAAGAAAAAAAAGGCTCTTCTTGCAGCATTGAAGAGCTCAAAGAAACCGAAGCCGAACTGAAAGCTTTGGAAGAAGAGGTCGTAAAAAAAGAAAAAGAATTAGAAGCTATTGAAGAAGAGCTTTCATTAAATATTGCCGGAAAACTGGCAAGAGCATTTTTAAAAAACCCGCTGACTCCTGTAATTGCAATAACACTTATATTAATGGGGCTTATAGCGGTATTTTTTACGCCTCGTGAAGAAAACCCTCAAATAGACGTACCGGCGGCTAACGTAATGGTTGTATATCCGGGGGCCAGCAGCAAGGAAGTGCAGAATATTATTGTCGAGCCTCTTGAGAGAACTCTAAAAGCGATGACCGGCGTTAAACATGTATACGGTATGGCTATGAACAGTGTCGGTATCGTAACTGTCAGATTTAAGATCGGTCAGGATAAAGTCAGAAGTATTTCAAAACTTTATGACAGAGTTATGCAGAATATGGATAAAATGCCAAAAGGCGTTATGCCTCCGCTTATTAAACCGATAGACATTGACGAAGTTCCGATTGTTACATTGGCTCTATCAAGTACCAAATATAATGATGCCCAGTTATACAGAATGGCTCAAAGACTGCTTTCACCTTTAGCCGAAGTTAAAAATGTAAGTATTATAGGTATAAAAGGCGGACATAAAAGACAGTTTAATATTATTATAAATCCTGAGAAACTGGCTGCTTACCATCTTTCTTTAGGTCAGATCGCAATGGCTTTAAAAGCCGGAAACGTTGATTATCCTTTAGGCGGTGTTGATAATAAAAAATATTCTATTCCTGTGGAATTCGACGGATTTATAAAATCACCTAAAGACGTTGCGAATTTAGTAGTGGCGAATTATATGGGAAGACCTATTTATATTAAAGATATAGCAAAAGTTGTTGACGGTGTTGATTTCCAGCATAAACATCAGACATATTACGAAGCCGGGCAGGCTTACTATGAAGATCCTAAAATTACAGGAAAAGCTGATAATAAATTTCCTGTAGGAGTAAGACAAAACCAGGTAACTATATTCATAGGTAAAAAAAGAGGAACTAACGCGGTATTTGTAGCTCACGATGTAATTAAAAAAGCAGAAGAGCTTAAAAAATCCCTTCCAAAAGATGTAAATATTTACATTACCAGAAACAACGGTAAAAAAGCCAACCATGCCGTTAACGAGCTGATTTACCATTTATTGATTTCACTGGGTATTATCGTAATACTTCTTATTATTATGCTCGGATGGAGAGAAGCGCTGATCGTAGCCTTTACGGTTCCGCTTATTTTATCCATTACGCTGTTTATAGGTATGCTTGCCGGACAGACTATCAACAGAATTACTCTGTTTGCGCTTATTTTGTCACTTGGGCTTTTGGTCGACAGTGCTATTATTGTTATCGAAAATATACACAGACATTTTGAAATCGGTGACAAACCAAGAGAATATGCGGCTATTTATGCGACAAATGAAATAGGTAACCCTACAAATATTGCAACGTTGGCCATTATTCTTGCATTCGTGCCGATGTTTTTCGTTACGGGAATGATGGGGCCTTATATGCAGCCTATTCCTTTTAACGTTCCGATTGCTATGATTGCCTCACTTGTTATAGCGTATATTTTTACGCCTTGGGCATCTGTTAAATTCCTGCCTGAACACAAAAAAGACGAGCATCATGAACCGTTTGACATAAGAAAAACAAAAACATATAAAATTTTCTATAAAATCTTAAACCCTCTATTAACATCAACTCCTAAAAGAATTGTATTCTTTACGGGGCTTATCGTATTGCTGCTCGGTTCTATGGCGCTTCCTGCATTTAAAATAGTGCTTTTTAAAATGCTGCCTTCAGCTAATAAAAACACATTTAACATTACAATAGACCTGCCAAAAGGAAGCTCTATCGATTCAACCAAAGAAGTCAGCGACTGTGTGGCTTCTATTTTGGCCCAGCAAAAAGAGATTAAAGATTTTGAACAGTTTATAGGGATCACAGGGGTAGTTGACTTTAACGGACTTCTTAGAGGAAGTTCAATGAAAAGAGGTGAAAACATAGGTGAAATCAGAGTCAACCTTTATCCTAAGGAAGAAGGAAGAAAAGAGAGCTCAATCGATATGGTTTCGCGCTTAAGACCTATAATTCAAAAACAGTGCAGTTTTCATAACGCAAATATCAAACTTGTAGAAGACCCTCCGGGACCGCCTGTAATCGCTACGCTGTTAATGCAGGTATTCGGCGGTGATGAAAACGGAAGAGTCAAACTTGCGGAAGATATAGAAAAAATTTACAAACATACTAAAAGAGTTGTTGATATAGATGTAATGAGAGACAGGGAAATTGTAAAATATAAAATTATTCCTGACAGGGAAAAAGCTGCGCTTCTCGGAATAAGTACGGATCAGATTGCTAAAATTTTAGGAATGGGACTTAGAGGTGCGGTTGTAAGCGTTGCGCATATTCCTAGCGAAAAAGATCAGGTTGGAATTTTTGTAAGATTTGCTAAAAATGCCAGAAATTCCATTGAAGCACTTGATAAGATAAAACTTATGTCAATGACGACACACAGACTTGTTCCTTTAAAAGAGGTGGTAAAAGTCGTTCCTGTGGCATATGACGGTATGATTACCTCTAAAGATTTAAGACCGATGGTAATGGTTACCGGTGAAATGGATAAAAGGGGTAGTTTATATGCACTGCTTGACGTATTCAGCGAGCTTAAAGATAAAGGAATACCTGGTTATAAAATAACATATGACGGAAATCCTAGACTTAATCTAAAAGCGACCGATTTAAAAACCGGCGAGACATACGATTTGATCTGGGGCGGAGAATGGGAACTTACATTTGACGTGTTCAGAGACCTCGGAAGCGCATTCGGTGTTGCGGTAATTCTAATTTATTTATTGATGGTTGCATATTATAAAAACTTCAGAGTACCGAGAATCGTTCTTGCGGCTGTGCCTCTTACATTTATAGGGGTGCTTCCGGGACATGCCATTATGAACTGGATTACATTAGCATTCTGGCATTCTAAAACTTATTTTACGGCGACGAGTATGATCGGGTTTATTGCCCTAGCAGGTATAGTTGTAAGGAACTCGCTGTTGCTTATTGACTTTACCAATGATCTGCTTAAACAGGGAAGATCTATAAATGAAGCGGTAATAGAAGCGGCTGCTACAAGATTCAGACCTATTATCTTAACAGCTCTTGCGATTATACTTGCATCAATGGTAATCGTACTTGATCCTGTATGGCAGGGTCTGGCTGTTGCACTTATTTTTGGTGTATTAGCTTCTACACTTCTTTCAGTTGTCGTAGTTCCGGTACTTTACTGGAGATATCTGATTTCTAAACATAAAAAAGAAAAACACGTACACTACGGCTTAGAAGAGGTATAAATTAAAGTTATATCCTTTTCTTTTTTTTTCTTTTTGTTATAATTACTCCCTGAACAAATGTTCATCAAGGGAACGTTATGACAAATCTTTTTATAAAAATGGCAAGAATTATAGTTTTGTCATTATTAGTGGCGAGTACAGCTTTGGTTATACTTTATTTTATTATTTATAAACTGCTTATAACCGATCAGATAGATAAAGCAAAAACCGCTACCGATTCGATTATAGTAATGAAATACTCTCAAATGCTTCATAATAATACATTTAAAGACATAATAAAAATTTATAGCAAAAGAACCGATATCAAGTTTAATATATATCCTGTATTCGGAAATATGCCGTTTGATAAAAAATTTATAAACAATATTTTAAAAAACAATCAATTTTATAAAATCGAAAACGACAATCTTATTTATTACAGGCCTCTAAGAGTCGAGGCCGAGTGTGTGAGGTGTCACGGTGGAATTAAAAGAAACAGATATACCGGATTTAAATTAGGAGAGTTTATAGGGGTATTAGAGGCAAAACTCCCTATAAAAGAACAGCTGTGCAAATATAATCATACATTTTTATGGATATTTGCGATACTCGGAATTGCGCTTATTTTTACTTTGTATTATTTTTACGATTATATGAAAACCATTAAAACCGACATAGGCACTATTCTTTATTATTTCAGAAATAAAATAGAAAGAGGGCTGTATGAGCCTTTGAGAGCAAAAATGCAGTATGTAGAGTTTGAAAAACTCAAAAAAGAGATTAACAACGCAGTCAACTCTATAGTGTATTTCAGAAATGAACTGATTAAAAGTTATCTGGTAAATGATTTGACAAAACTTCCTAACAGAATGAAGCTTCTTGAGGATTTGAAAAAAGAGCAGTTTAATTTAGCGATACTGAACATAAACAATTTCAGGGAAATAAACGACTATTTCGGACAGGATATAGGAGATAAGCTTATCAGACTGATAGGAGAAAGGCTTAAAAACCTCTCAGACAGGGTTTATCATATAAATATAGACGAATTTGCAATGCCTCTTCCTTACGGAGTTAAAGAAAAAAATTTCGAATTCGTCCATAACATTATAGAAGAACTTGAAAAACCGTATAAAATTTACGATAAAGAGATTATTTTAACGTTCAGATGTGGTATGAGCAAAACGAAAGAAAACCTTTTGACTACTGCTGATATCGCTTTGGAATACGCAAAAAGAAAGAAAGTGAAATGTCTCTGTTTCTGTGATATAAAAGATACTCTTAAAGTGTTTGAAAAAAACCTTCAGATGCTTAGTATCCTGGTCAAAGCGATTAAACATGACAGGGTGAAAGTTTATTATCAGGGAATAGTTGACAATAAATCGTTAAAAGTAGTTAAATATGAAGCTCTTGTAAGAATAGAGGATGAAGAAGGGAAAATATATCTGCCTAGCAGTTTTTTAGATATTGCAAAAAGTGCCAATCTTTATCCTGAAATTACAAAAAGAGTGTTTAAAAAAGCTTTGGATACGTTTAAAGACAGAAAAGAAATTATTTCTCTGAATTTGGACCTTGAAGATTTTGAAAACGAAAAGCTCAGGGAATTTGTAAAAAATATAATTAATCAGTTTCCTGAGCCTGAAAGAATAACAATAGAGCTTTTAGAAAGTGAAGATATTACACAGTCTGAAGTGTCAATCGAATTTATGAAATATTTAAAATCTATGGGAGTTAAAATTTTCATAGACGATTTTGGAAGCGGATATTCGAATTTCAGTTATCTGTTTAATTTTGAAGTAAACGGATTTAAAATAGACGGCAGTCTTATTAAAAATATTTTAACGGATAAAAAATCTCAGATGATTGTGGAAACTATGGTTGCTTTTGCTAAAAAAGGCGGCATGAGGATTGTTGCTGAGTATGTAGAATCCAAAGAGATTTTTGAAAAAGTAAAAGAGCTTGGAGTAGATTGTTCACAGGGATTTTATTTTTCAAAACCCTCAGAGATTATTTGATATAATTTCGCTTAAAAAAGGCGGGATTTGAGGTTTTTAATAATTTTACTGGCTACTTTGTTATATTCTTCAAATTTTTCAAAAATTATTGATTTATATAGATTTAAAGGTTCTGACGCCGCAGCGAAACAGATGGAAAAACTGCTTTGCAGCGAAGATTACTGGCTTAAAAGATTAAATAACGAAAATGTAAAATGGGGATATTACGAATCTGCTGAAGATCTTCTGGTATGCATTAAATCCAAGAAAATTTTAGATGTTTTAAAAAAACAAAACGGCAGTTTTGAACTGCTGGATAAAATAGATGTGTTGACGGGTCTTGACGGGGAAAAAGAAAAAGAGGGAGATTTAAGAACACCTATAGGCGTATATACATTAAAAGCCTTAATTAATAATGTAGATAGTTTTTACGGACCTTTTGCTTTTGTGACCAGTTATCCTAATATGATGGACAGGATAGAAGATAAAGACGGACACGGAATATGGATACACGGAATGCCAATCCACGCTAAAAGAGACAATAACAATACAAAAGGCTGTATTGTTATGAATAATAAAATGCTTGAGAATTTGAAAAAAGAGATAAATTACCAAAAAACATATCTGCTTATCAGCGAAAACACTCCTTTGACTGCAACAAAAAAAGAAATCGCAGATATTTTGGCGTTTATATATAAATGGAGAAAAGCATGGAGAGAAAATGATTTTGACAAATATAAAACGTTTTATTCAAAAAATTTCAGAAAATCCAACGGTGAGGATTTAAAAGAGTTTTTAGATTATAAAAAAAGAGTGTTTAAAAATAAAAAACATCAAAAAGTCGAAATCTATTTCAGCGATATAAATATTATACCTTATCAGAATATCGAAAATAAAAAAATATTCAGGATAGATATGTATGAAAAATACTTATCAAACAGTTATAAATTTAAAGGCAAAAAAGAGCTTTATGTGCAGTTTATGCCTGACGGTTTAAAAATAATTGCGGAAAAATAATGAAAAAGTTACTGTTTTTACTGTTTGGTGTCTGTCTTTTCAGTGCTAATTTACATTTTCATTTATATAAAAAAAACGGTGAAATCCCCGGAAATACACTTTTGGTTATAGGTGGAATTCACGGTAACGAACCAGGAGGGTATTATGCTCCTTCATTTTTAATCAGGTATTATAAAATTATAAAAGGTTCGTTGTGGGTGGTTCCGAATCTTAATTTTGATTCTATTATAAGATTTAGAAGAGGCGTATACGGAGATATGAACAGAAAATTTGCATATGTCTCCAAAAAGGATAAAGATTACCGTATAGTAAAAGATATAAAAAAAATCATACTTAATCCGAAAGTGGATCTTATATTAAATCTTCACGACGGACATGGGTTTTACAGAAATTCATGGCAAAACTCTATTTTTAACCCGGCTGCCTGGGGGCAGACGTGTATAATAGACCAGGAAAAAATAAAAACGCCCAAGTTTGGAAATTTAGGTGAGATAGCCAGAAAAGTTGCAAAAACTTTAAATCAAAACCTTCAAAAAAACTATCATTTTTTTAATGTTAAAAATACTAAAACCAAATTTAAAGACGAACAGATGCGTCTTTCTCTTACATATTTTGCCATAACTCATAATAAACCTGCTTTTGCCATTGAAACAAGTAAAAATATAAAAGATCTGCCCACAAAAATATATTATCAGTTAAGAGCAATTGAAGAGTTTATGAAAATTGTCGGAATTAAATATACAAGAGCATTTAAACTGAATATACCTGAAATCAAAAAACTTTTAAAAAAAGAAGACTATGTTGTTATAAACGGAAATGCCATACTTCCTCTTAACGGCCTTGATAAAGTTATAAATTATTTCCCTGTTACGGAAAAAACGATTAAATATAAAAGCGATAACCCTTTGGTTGCAGTTGTAAAAGAAGGAAACCATTATGTTTTATACGAGGCTTATCACAGACTGGCTGTTTTGTATCCTCAGTATTTTAAGAATTTTTGTCGAATAAAAAGTATAAAAGTTGAAATTGACGGAAGCGTGAAAAATGTTAAAATACCAAGTATTGTCAATGTATATAAAAGTTTTAGAGTTTTGGGCGGTAAAAAAAGAATTAATATTATCGGATACAGTTCAAAAGGGAATGAAGCAAATATTGAAATAAGTAAAAATAAGCTTATCAGAAGATATGCCGTTGATAAAAACGGTAATATTTACAGAGTTGAGATTTATGATAAAAAAAGTTTTTGCGGAATGTTTTTAGTAAGATTTAAAGGGAAAAAATGAAAATTATTGTGGCAAGCTCAAATAAAGGTAAAATAAAGGAAATTAAAAAATATTTTAGCGATTTTGAAGTTGTGCCTTATTCGGAATTATTAGAACTGTTTGAAATAGAGGAAAACGGCAAAACATTCAAAGAAAACGCCGTTATAAAAGCCGTTACGATTTATGAAAAACTTCCGGGAAATATCGTTTTGGCTGATGACAGCGGTATTAGCGTTCCTGCTTTGGGAAATATACCGGGAATATATTCCGCCAGATTTGCCGGTGAGAATGCTACAGATAAAGACAATCTTTATAAGCTGATTGACGAATTAAAAAAAAGAGATATTAAAAAAACGCCGGCGTATTATACTGCCGCTATAGCCCTTGCGACGCCATACGGTGTCTTTACAACCCACGGTTTTATGAGAGGTAATGTAATAGATGAGGCGAGGGGTGATAAAGGTTTTGGATATGATCCTATGTTTATTCCTCAAGGTTATGAAAAAACATTGGGCGAACTTGACGAAGATATTAAAAAAAATATATCTCACAGAAGCAAAGCTCTTGAGCTGGCTAAAATAATTATAAAAACTATTTAAATTTTAAAAACTCTTTAAATGACGGTTTTTCTTTCCCGTCAGATTTTTTTATTCCGAAATATTTTTCCGCTTTTGCGAAATATCCTTTATGTCCCGGGACATCTATATAATGAAAAATATTTATTCCCATCAGGTCTGCGGTGTGTCTGAAAATAGGAAGCATTTTGGAGAAATTTTTAAAAACCATTGCCTGCAGTTTTTCGTTTTTATAGCTTGAAACGGCTAGATAAGCCAGAAATGTCGGTTTATGGTATTTTTGATGCAGATATGTTGCAAAAGCCAATGCTCTAAACGGTGTGTCGAGTATTTCTTTTATACTGTTTTTTGTAAGAGCCCTCATCTCCTGAAAAGCTATAAAATCAGCCAGTTTTGAACTGAGTTTCATAGAAGGAGCGAAAAGATCCCAGTTGTAATCATCCCATATTTTACTGTAATCTCCGAAATCTCCTGGGCAGATACCTACGAGGGTATTGTTTGTTTCTTTAAGTATTAAAATGGATTTTGCCTGGAGGATATCGAAGTTTTTTGAATCTGACATTCCGTTTTCGTTATATTCGGGATTTAAAATTACAATTTTTGTTCCGTTTATTTCTTGCAGATATTTGGAAAAATTTTTAAGAGATTTAAAATATTCTTTTTTATGTTCAGATACGTATTTAGGAGATATATCATCTGCAAACCAGTAGAAAATAAATATGGGTGTATATCCCTTCTTAATGAAGTTATTTACAGTTTTGGCAGGATACCAGTTTTTTTTCCATCCTTTTGTTATCCATATTGAAACGGCGTTAACGTTAGGAGTTTCATTTTTTAAAAATTTATAAAGCGGCTGCTGTTTTTCATAAGGGCAGTTTTTATAATAACTGCTGCCGTTTTTAGATGCGCAGGCACTGAATCCGCCTACACCTATATAAAAGGAAGATGCGAACATGTATAATGCGGAAATTAAAAGAAAAATAATTTTATTCATTGTTTTCTTCCAGAATCAGGGATATTGTTGATTTTGGTCTCAATAAATCAATTTTAATATCCGTGTATTTTCTTTGAATGTTTTGTTCAAGTGTTTTTATTTTAACATTTGACAGTTCCGGTATTATTTTTATGTTTTTAGAATTCGGCCAATAAATTCTTAAAGAAAAATTTTTAATCTGTGCAGCGTTTTTGTTATGGATATATAAAAACGTTTTGTCGTTCATAGGCTGTATGGAAAGGGTGATTTTTTTATTCATTTTAATTCTGTTTGTAATTTCAATCCCTTTGAAAGGATGCAGATTTTTGTGTTTTATCAAATAATTAAAATATTTTTCTGAGACATCTAGATTTGATTTATAGCTTAAAAGATGGGTATGAACGCTTAAGGTGTAAACGGCATTAATGGAAGTTAGCATATTTGTTTCCTGAATTATCTTTTTCAGTATCTGTGCTTTATCCCAGTTTAAATTTATAAGATAGATATAATCATCGGTTCCGTGTCTAGGGATGGTTATCAGTTTGTCATATTCTTCTTCCGGAAGCAGATACGGCTTTGTTTTTTCCATTACATATTTATATCCGGCTTTTCTTAATTCGTTTTCCATTGTTTTATCGATTTCTTCCCTGGGAGGTCTGAATCCAAATACGGGTTTTCCTGTTATTTTTTCTAAAATTTCTTTTGAACCCAAAATTTCTTTTATAACTTTTTTAAGCGGTGCGCCCTGGATTTTGGTATGGCTGTAACTGTGAGAACCTATTTCCACATTCGAAAGCTCAGCCGCTTCTTTTGTAATTTGCGGATATTTTTGGGCAAGTTCGGCCACGCAGAAGAGAGTTACAGGAATATTGTATTTATGTGCCAGTTTGGCAAAATGAATCATATTGGTATATTTGTATTCCGTGTCTTCTGAAATGAAAATTGCGTTTTTGGAATCCAAAAAAGGATATTTTGCAATACTGAATGTATTGTTCATATAAGATGAAATGTTATTAAAAAATTTGTCGAAAGTGTTTTTCGGCATATCCAGAAATACATAACTCGGGAAAGAAAAATAAAACCATTTGCCTTTACCGTAAAATCCATGCCATATTATGCCGGAATCTTTTACGGGCAGCATTTTTTTATTTAATATAGGAGTCGAAGTTATTTCCCAATTGGTTAATATGGCATCAGGTGTATATTTAGAATGAAACAGAGGTACTGTGTCGTTAGCGTAAAGAACAAGGTCGTGTCTGTATGAGTTTTCGCCTAAATTCAAAGGAGAAAGTATTTTAGATACATAAAAATTAGACGATGCGCGAGATACGGACTCGCTTAAATATTTTAAACCTGTAATTTTTTCAATGCTTTTCGCTTTTATAAAACCTCTGTCGCTTATATATCCGAAATGATAATTAAAAAGGAGATTTCCGCCTTTTTTTAAAAAGTTTTTAATATTGCTCATTGTTTTGTCAGAAATATAATAATCATCAAGTACAATCAGTGTGTCTCCATTTTTTAAATCTGCAATATTTGATTCGTTAATAATTTTTGAATTGATTTTGTCGGAAGAAAGTTTTTTTATAAACTGGTTTATTTTGTCTTCATAAGCATCAACAGAAGCTCCTATTTTGTTTAAATAAATTTCATTTTCCTGTGACTGTAAAAAGTAAACCGTTTTTTTAGTTTTTGAAAAATAAAAAAATGAATTTTCTTTTTTCGGAATAAACTGATAAGAAAGATAACCGGCTATCAGTATAATTAAAAAGAAAGAAAATAATATCGGGAATATATGTATGCTATTCTTCGAAGAATATGTATTTATCGCCTGTCTCATTCAGCACCTCTTCATAATGTAATTTTTTGTCATATTTGTTTTTTTGGGATTCTCTGCTTTTATACAGAAAATATGCAATAAGACCGAATACCAAAGTTATTATGGTAATAACTAGAATCAGCATTGCAAGAAACGATAAAATATTCATAACTGTCCTTTCCTTTCAAGTTTTCCCCAGCTCATTTCTATACCGAACCATTCTTCGAATGTGGATAAAATTTTTGCAATGTTTATTATTTCTATAAAAAAAAGTCTGTAGTATATTGCGTAAAATATTAACGAAATTCTCTCTCCCGTTACAAGTACACAATATAATGCGCCAGTAATATCGAGTATAGTAAACATGCTCCACCAGTAAAAGATTAAAACGCTAAATCCAGATACGATAGATACATAGACGATAAACATATTTGTCCATAAATCCATAAACGGCCAAAATACCGATTCAAACAGCATATACCACATTGTAAACGACGCTGCTGGATTTATTTTGAAATGCCACAGCAGCGCTTTATGTTTTTTTATTGCCTGCAGAATGCCTCTTGTCCATCTGTAACGCTGCTTTATCAAATCAAGAAGATTGTCAGGCGCTTCGGTATAAGCTACCGCTTCCGGTTCGAAATCTATTTTATAGCCTTTGGAAATCAGTTTAAGCGTTACGTCGCAGTCTTCGGCAAAAGTATCGCTGTCATAAAGCCCAACGTCATACAAAGCCTGTTTTCTGAACATTCCTATAGGTCCCGGTATTATATTTACGAGTTTTAAAAAAGCCTGGCCGTTTCTTACCATATTAAGACCTTCAATATATTCAAGAGCCTGGAGTTTAGTCCAAATATTATGCTGATTGCTGACGTATACAGATCCGGCTACTGCGGCTATTTCTTCATCTTCAAAATATCTGCTCATTAATATAACAGCGTTTTTATCCAGTTTTGAATCGGCGTCTACTACCATTATAAGAGACCCTTTGGAATTTAAAATGCCGTAGTTTATGGCTTTTGCCTTTCCTCCGTTTTCTTTTGAAAGCACTCTTAAACTTCTGTCGCCGCTGTCGAATTCGTACTGTTTCGCCCTGATAAATGTCTGATCTTTAGAACCGTCGTCTATTATAAGTATTTCAAGATTCGGATAGGTCTGTTCCAGAAGAGATTTTATGGATGTTTCTATTACCACTTCTTCATTGTATGCCGGAACTATAATCGTTACTTTTTTGTTTGTTGATATCTGTTTTAGACTAATGTTTCTTTGTGACTTAAAGATAAGTTTAAGAATTGAAAAAAACAGCAAAAACATATATCTTAATATTATTATTGTAGTAAAAAACAGTATAAGCGCCGAGCCTATTTTTACAAACATATTTTCTATATCAAAAAAATCATTGTAAAAATTATAAAGTACGAATCCTAAAAGCCCTATAAGTATCAGACTGACGGTTATAAGAAAAAAAGTTTTCACCAGATTTTCCTTGCTGAAATTTCACATTCCATACTTTTGTAATTTGAAGGGCTGCTTATGCCCGATGTGTTGCTAAACTGACATCCGGCTTTTGCTTCAAAGTTTTTGATGTTTTTTGAAAAAAACCAAAAACCGTAATTATATACATAAGTGTTGTCAAAAAAGCTGTAACCGAGCCCGCCTTTAAGTTTTAAGCGGACATACCGGAATTCTTTAAAAACTTTTAGACCGATAATATTAGTGTCCGTTTTATCAGGAGAATAGTAACAGTCCGTCTGTTTGGTGTTAAACTGATACCATCCTGAAAAATACAATACTGCAGGTATGTTTTTAAAAGAAAAACTTTTAATATCGTATTCAAGCTGGGGTGTTAAAACATTGTTGCCGTCGTCTACTTTTTCATAAGCTATTGACCACCACAGCTCTCTCGGTTTTTGAATAACTTTGTAACCGGTGATTTCCGATTTTATTTTCATATGCTGCGCACTGCATACGGTTTTTCTGGAATAAACCATATTGTGTCTGTTTAGTCTAAACGTAATACCTCTTAGATAAAACGGAGAATATTCAAAATCCCACCCTAGAGCATTTACACCGCTTCTGTCTATAAAAACATCAAATAAGAAAGGATTTTTTTTTACGCCGAAACCGTATAAAAACCCTTTCTTATCTGATGCTTCTGAGAGGTTGTAGTTTTTATAAAACAAAAAAGGATAATATCCTTTAACAAAATGCGAAAGCCGTATATACCTTGTAAACATATCAGTGTTTTGATTGTCTTTGAAATAGTTTATATATCCGTAAAGTTCCCAATTGTATGCTTTATTGTTTGACGCTTTCAAATCCTGCTGGATAATGTTTTTAACCGTGGCTTTTTCTTTTTTCAAATAAGTGTAATCCAAAGCCAGTTTTTCGCTTTGGGGATGCAGTGTAAGATCTGACGCAAGGACGATGTCCTGTTTTTTTATGTCGTCGGTGTTGGTCTGCTGGGCCGTTTGGGTTTTTGGAGTATAGTTTTTACCGTTTTTAGGAAAGGTTTTGTTCGTGAGTTTTATTTCCGTTTTTTTTGTGCTGTTTATTTCATTGAGATTGTCTTTAATATATTTTTCCAAAGAGTTGTCAGGATTGTAAGGAGTGTATGTTCCCGGAGTCCAGCTTTCTTTGATTATTTTACACTGTTGTTGATTGTCGCATTTTATCTCAAGCGTTTTATATCCTTTGTCTTTTTTTATTTTAGAGGCGTATACCTGAAAAAATCTTACTGTATAAATATTTCCTTTTTTGGATAAAAGTATAGGGTCATATATACCTACGCTTATAAAAGAGGCTCTTTTGAATATTGACTGTTTTTTAAGTCGCCAGTACAGTTTTTGAGAAATGGATTTGTCGTAAAAGGAAGCATACTTATTAAAGTTCATACTCTCCCATGCGTTTTTCCAGTCGTTTATAAACGTTTTCAAAAAACCAGGAAGAGGTTTTGGCACTTCTTTAAGAAGCTTTTCGTATATTTTTTTAGCTTGTTGGATTTTGCCCGCTTTTTGAAGGTTGTAGGCGTAGTGGTATTCTATAAGAGGTGTTTTTTTATACCACATTAATAGATAAAATTCTCCGGCGGCTTTTGCATACTCTTTTGATGCTTCAAGCGCGTAAGCGTATTTTTCTCTTACGTCGTAATCGTTAGGTTTTAAGAAAAGATATTCTTTATAATAGTCTGATGCGCTTTTATATAAATTTGCAAAATAAGCCCTGTCACCCAGTGCCAGTATTTTTTCGCTTCTTTTAGCATAATATTCGTCTATAGTTGCGGCACTGCTTGAATTTACGAATCTAGGATTTATTTTCAAAATTTTGGCTTTTAAAATGAGGGCGTCCTGATAATTAGGATATTTTTTCAATAGTTCATCCAGCACTTTAAGGGCTTCTTTGTTAAATCCGTTCCAGTAATATCTTTTTGCAAGATCAAGATAGGCTTCTTTTGTGTTTTTATAGCTGGCGTAGTATTCTAGGTCTCCGAATCCTTTATAGAAGTTTTTCAGTTTTAGGTAAATATCTCCAAGCGTTTTATAAATTTCCAGTTTTTCCGGATGTATTTTTAAGTATTTTTCATAATAATATGCGGCTTTTTCATAATTGTTAAGCATATAATTATAATCTGCCAGTTTTAATATATATTCTTCGTTACCTGGATCTTTTTTCAGCAGTTTTTCATATTTGGCAATTAAAGGTTTAATATTATGGTTTAAAACCATTAAAGCTTCTATGACATCTTCATCTTTGGGATTTTGTTTTAGTAAAGATGTAAATATTTTTTTGGCTTTTGAGTTTTGATTCTGCCACATGGCGATAAAGCCCAGCATTTTTTTTGCCTCGTATTTTTGAGAAGGGCTGCCGTGTTCGTAAACATCGCTTAAAAACAGCAGCGCTTTGTCGTATTCTCCCTGCCATGCCAATATTTTTCCAAATAAAAGCTTGGCTTTCATATCGTTTGAGTTTTGAAATTCTTTTAAATATTTTAAAGCTTCTTCGTTGTTGCCGCTCCAGCTTAAAAGCTGTGCCAAAAATATTTTTGCGTTTTTGTCATTAGGTTTTTGTTTAATATAGTCCTTAACCAAATCAATTGCTTTTTTGTGAGATGTTTCAAAAAGTGCGTAAGCCAGTTGCTGCAGATTTGAAAAGTTAGGGTTTTTTTCATACTGTTTTTCAAGGGTTTTTAATCTTTTTTGCTTTATCTGTGTTATTTTTTGTTCGTATTCTTTTGCAATTTTTGGATGAGTTCTTTTTAATGAAAGAAGTAATTTTTGTGCCGAATCGGTTTCTCCTAAATAAAAGTATATATCAAGGAGTTTTTTTGCATATTCTGTTTTTCCGGTAGTTTGAAACAGTGTCTGAAAATACCGTTTAGCGTTTTTGTAATCGCCTTTATAGTAAAGGTCGTAAGCTTTTATTTCGTAATAATCAAGCGTTTTTTTGTTTTTTAATCTGGAAAGAATGTTTAAAGAAAGATCATATTTCCCTTCCCACATTGCGACTCTGGCAATATTTAATTTGTTGTTTTCATTTATTTGAGAGGTTTTTGAGAGAGTTTTTAAAGCATTATACAGATGTAATAGTTCTTTGTATTTTTGCTTTTCATATAAATCGTTAAAAGCGGTATTTATATCTTTGTATTTCTTTAGGACCTTTTCATATAAATAAACGGCTTCAATTTTTTGTTTCAGTTTTAAGGCATATTTGTTTTTAGGCTCTTTTTTTAAAACTTCCGTTAAGTATTTTTGAGCTTTGGCATAATTATTGTGTTCGATATAATAACTGGCCGCTACCAAACGGTTTTTGATATCTTCTGGATGTTTTTGCAGCTCGTTTTCAAGCGAATGTATGTCAATATTAAGACTCCATGCAATTACACATAAAAGCAGTATTATAAGCTTTTTCATTTACATATCTCCTCTTTTTTTTCATTCCACTGTGTCGATTCTATAATCAAAATATCCGGTTTTGTTTCAAACAGTTTGTTTAAAACCGGGTCTATATTCATTTTTCTTATGTTTATTAGACATAATATATACTGTTTCGTTTTTGCATCATAATATATAATATCGGTGCTTCTTAGTTTTTTTCTTATGTTTTCAGGATTATGGTCGGATTTGAATTTTAGAACGGTAAAATAAACTCTTTCTTCATACATAGAATCAATAACATCGCAAAAATGTTTTATATTGTTTACTATTTTGTTGGTTAAAAGTTTGTTTAGAATATTCGTATAAAAATTGGTGCCTATCATTTTTTCAATTTCAAGAATATATTCGCCAAGCGTGAAATTCAAAGGAAACATTTCATAGCATCCGGATTCGATGGCTTTCATTTTATCTTCCATCCTTACATATTCGGATTGAGTGATATAAATAAGTTTTGAAGGTATTTTTTGCTGTTTGATAGTGTTGCATACGCTTAAATCCAGTTTTTCGTCTTTTGGATTGTAAATTATTATGTCCGGACCGCTTAAAATTTTGTTTATCGTATCTGACATGCTGGTTGCAATGTCTATAAAAAAGCCTTTTTTCCCAAATATATATTGATGAAGTTCTATCAGTTCTTTTTTATCCGTAATAAGTAAAATGTGGATGTTTTTTGATGATTTTATCTGTGTTTCCACAGGATATATTTTTATTTTGTCGTTTTCGTATTTAAAAAAGTATTTATCCGGTGTTACCGGAAAAATAGAGTTTTTTATATAAATAATTCTTTCATTTTCTTTTTTTATCTCAATATTTAAGTCGCTGAAATCTTCTATTGTTTCTATTATCGTTTCATATTCCTCGTTTGGAATAACGGTTATAAAAAACTTACAGTCAAAATTTTCTTTTAAAGAGATAAGTTTTTCCATAAAGATAGAAGTGTTGTCGTTTATATGCGACCCGAATATCATATCAAGCCTGTGAAATATGACATTTTTCGGATTATATTCTTTTATTATTCTTTTTATGTCTTCTAGCAGAAAATCATACCCGTATTTGATTTTATACTCCAGCCAGTCTTCTTTAAGGGTAAAAAATTTAAGTTTACTCAGCACATTTTGAATTTTATCGTCTTTCAGGTTAGAAATAGCACTAAGTCTTTTTAAAAATATAGGTTTGTTGTAAGCGGAAAAAATAACTGTTTTTTCATTTTCGCACTTGTAAAGGGCTAAACTCAGTTTTCCCTGTTTTTTACCGCCTTCGATTAAAATTATTTCGGATTTTTGAACTATTTCGTCAAAGTTCATTTAAGTTCCTTTAATTGTTCTTTAAAATACTGTAATAAAAATTTATTGTGTTCTTTTTCCTGAATGTTTATCATATATTTTAATGCTTCTATATTTTTAGGATCGGCTTCTAATGTTTTATATAGGTATTTTTTGGCATTTTTATAATCTCCTAATTTATAGTAATTAAAAGCAAGTAGTTTGCTGACGTCTTTGTTTTTGATGTTTTTTAACAGATTTATACTTTTGTTGTAATAAGCGTTTTTATAATATATAAGAGCCAGTTCGTATTTGGTCTGGTCGTTTTTGCTGATTTCATAAGCTTTTTTTGCATAATCCAAAGCCTGTGAACCGCTGCCCAGTTTTAATAAAATTTTTGCTTTTAACAGGTAAGGTTTATACGAATCGTTTCTTATGGTTGACAAACTTATGTTCAGAAGTGTGTTTGCCAGGCTTAAATCTCCCTGGTTAAAGGCCTGAAGCGCTTTTTCATAATTTTTCAGAGATAAGAAGGATTTAACCGCTGGAATTGAAAACAGGGATTCTTTTTCGCTTTGAACGGCAATATACCATTTTCCGTCTTCAAGCATATCGAAAGAAAGGTATTTTTTTGCGGTGTTTAATTTTATAAGAGGAATATTGGCAAAATTTTTGTCTCTTGATAAAGTTATTACAAAGTTTTTATAAGGACTGTCCCATGAAACGTCGGTATTGTAATTTCTGTCTGTAGTTATGACAATGTTTGTTACTTCAGCCGGTAAATTTTCTTTTACAAGTCTGTTTTTTTTGTAAATAAGTCCTTCGTTTTTCATAACATTGGTGTCTCCCGCCTGAATACTTCCTTTGTAAACACTTGTTGCGAGTTTGTTCGTGTTAGCCACTGTTTCAAATTCCGTTCCGTGGTTTTTAATAACCTCTCCGTTTGCGATTACTTCAATAGGGTTAGAAGCCGTATTGATTGCAACATCGGCTTTTTTCAGAATAAACTTTGTTCTGGATTTTGTATTGAATATGTTTCTGTATGCGATTATTTGTAATTTATCGTTTTTATCGGCTCTGGCGACCACATTGTTTTGAAGTTTGTAAATTACACTGTTGTTGGAGGATTCGGTAATTATTCTTTGAGGGATTAAACAGTAAAAATAATCTATACTTATAAATAAAAACAGGGCGATTCCGGACAATGCAGTTGCTAGCTGTCTGATTCTTATCTGTTTGGCGGTTTTCGGAAGATATATAAAAAACTTGCTTCCTTTGTCTTTTTCACTTTCTATGGCGATTGCACCGCCTATCGATTCTATCACCGCCCTTGACATGTTCAGCCCGATTCCGGTTCCGTGATCTTTTCCGGAAGTATAGTATTTTTTAAAAATATTTTTCTTTTCTTCTTCGCTCATTCCTATACCGGTGTCTTTTATTATAAGCATATAACCTTTTTTTTCTTTATTTATACTTATAAAAAGCTCTCCGTTTTCTTTATTGTATTTAATGCTGTTGTGAATTATGTTAAAAAGCGCTTTTTTCAGCCATTCTTTATTTGTTTTTATATATTCGGCTTCATCAGTGTTTACGTATAAGGTTATGTTTTTTCTTTCTATGTCTATTTCCAGTTCTTTTACGATTTCATCGATTATTTCTTTTAGATGAAACTTCTCGTTTTTTAAAAATTTGGTTTTTTTAAATCGTTCCATTTCTATAAAGTCTTGGAGCATGTCTATAGTTTTTTCTATGGTAGAGAGCAGGGAGTTTATTAGTTTTTCTCTTTGAGACTGGGCAATTTTCGGATTTTTAAGCATAGATATACTGAATTTAATACTGCCCAGTTTGTTTTTGATATCGTGAAAAAAAACATGCGCAAACGGCGTTTTGTTAAATTTGAACATTTTCACCCCAGTTTAGTTATTATGAAATAATATTTAAAGTAAATGATATTAAAATGACTGTTTTTAGAACATGATATAGCCGAGATCCCTTTTAGAGACTATAGCTCTTTTATCTCCGATTTTTTCCCTTACTCTTTTTATCATTACGGTTAAAGTGTTGTTTTCTACCTGTTCACCCCAGACTTCCTGCATTATCTGTTCGGGTGATAGGATTTTCCCCCTGTTTTTTAAGAAGAGTTCAAGAGTTGCCGACTCTTTTTTGGAAAGCATAATTTTTTCGTCGTTTTTTATCAAACATTTCGCATCCGCGTCATAGCTGACTTCATCATTGATTTTATAGTTTTTTTGATTAAATATTTTGTTGATTCTTAGTAATATTTCTTCATAATCGAAAGGTTTTTTTATAAAATCTTCCGCACCTCGGTTGAAAGCTTTTTTTATATTTTCAATTTCAGTCTGTCCTGAGATTATAATTGTCTTTGTTTTTTTTGCAATATTCGGATGTTTTTTCATTTCTTCTAAGAAATTTCCATCCGGAAGGGAAATGTCGGCGATAATAAGCTCGGCATCCAAATAATCATAAATAGATGAAAAAAAATCTTTTAAATTGTAATAAGAATGGACTTCATAACCTTCACTTTCCAGAAACATGGTTAATGCGTCGTTAAGAGTTTCTTCATCTTCAATTACGATTATTTTCATGTAAATCCTTCCGTTTTTAACAATTATAATAAAAAAAACAGAAGAAAAAACAGAAAATAACGAAAAAAACAACCGTTTTGCAGAAGTTTGTCGTGAAAAAGACAAAAAATAGAAAAAAAGAGTTTTTTTGTGTAAAATTAATGTAATATTTATAACAATATTTTAGAGCTTATTCCGATTGCAGCCGTTTCACTTCTTAAAATAAAACTTTCAAGTTTAAATTTTTCTTTAAAATGGTTTCTTTCTTCATCACTGAAACCGCCTTCCGGACCTATTAGAAAAGGATAATTGCATTCAATATTTTCTTTCAGTTTTTCTCCGTCAAAATCAAGTGCGTAAAAACTGCCGTATTTGTCAAAAAACTCTTTTGAAGACTTTATTGTTTCAATTTCCATTAAGGAGCTTCTGCCGCACTGCTGGCAGGAGTTTATAAGTATTTTTTCCAGTCTTTCAAGTTTAAGTCTGAAATTTTTTTGAGAACGGTCGCAGTATATAAAACTTATTTTGCCGACTCCTATTTCGTTTAGTGACGGAAGGGCTTTTTCTATGTTTTTAGGGTCTATTACGCACCAGGCTATATGAAAATATTTTTTCGGTCTGTTCGGCTGCAGTTTTTTTTCTGTGAGTGAAAGCAGGGCTTCTTTTTTGTTGATGTTTTCTATTTTGTAAATATAAAGATAGTCGTCTTTTAAGTTTCTTACTTTTACAAATTCGTCTTTTTTTATACGTCTGACTTTAAAAAGATATTTATGGGCTTCACCGCTCAGTGTTATCTGCGGTTGAGGGTTTGGCAGATATATAAACTGCATAAATGGCCTTTTTTTGATAAAATTATAATATATTTTATATAAAGGGACTGTATGATCGAAAATATAAAGCTTTTTTTAAACGAACCAAAAAAAAGCAAAATTATTGATATTTTGAATGTAAACGATGAAGAACTGCAGATATTAAAAAAACTTCTTTCCGAATACATAGACGGCAACGAAGATGTAAGAGTCAGAAATCTGTTAAAAGAGCTTTTCGGGGAAGATAAAATTACAGCGTTGGAAAAAGTCGCGTTGATAAAAAATCTTTTGGAAGAGGGCTGGATTGTTGTAAGCAGTCTTAGCCAGATTAAAAATAACGATCTTTCAGTGCTTGAGATATTCAATTCTTCAGTTTCACTTTCGGTAGCGTTTTTAAAACTGATAGAACAGGGAAGCCTTGATTTGGTTATTCCTGAAAAAACGCCTTATAAAGATCATTTGGAATATCTGCATGATCAGTTTTTGAGGATTGAACTGTATGAGCAGCTAAGCGGAATAAAATCAAATTCTAATAAAGAGACGGCCAGCATCAAAAGGCTTCAGAGCAAACTTAAACTAATTGAAAATACGATTAAAGAAAAAATTAAAAAAACGAAAATAGAACTTCCGGTTCAAAATTTCATTGAAGAGAACGAATTAAACGAAAAAGAAGAAATACTTTTTTTGGCTCTGTTAAAAGAAGAATATACTTCCAGCAACGAAAACGCGAGGGAACAGAATTATCTTTTGAGTTTAATCAGCAACGATGAAATAGAAAGAATAAAAAACAGAACGCTCTTAGACGACAACTCCAAACTTTTAAGCGAAGGTATATTTGAATATGACGAACTGATAGGGGCATTTGGCGGATACAGCAAAATATACTTTTTAAATGAGGATATTTTAAACGGACTTATTCATCCAAAGAAAAAACATAAAATCGAACATATTGTAAGAGAAACGATTTTTGATTTTATAGAGCCTAAAAAAGGGCTTGATGAGGTAATACTGCCCGCAAAAACCAAAGAAATGATAAATACGCTTTTAAAACAGATAGATAAAAAAGTTCTTAGACTGTTAAAAGAATGGGGTATTAAAGAAAGCAACGATATGGAGGCAAAAATTATTTTTTACGGGCCTCCGGGTACAGGTAAAACCCTTACGGCGCATTCTATAGCTAAAGAGCTGGAAAAACCAGTTTTAAGTCTGGATTCCAGTAAAATTTTATCAATGTATGTGGGGGAGAGTGAAAAAAACGTCAGAAAGATGTTTGACGAATATTATTCGATTTGCGAAAAACTGAAAACTAAACCTATCTTACTGCTTAACGAGGCTGATCAGTTTTTAAGTTCGCGTACTACTTCGGCGCTGAGCAGTGCAGATAAAATGCATAATCAGATGCAGAATATATTTTTAGAGCAGCTGGAAAAATTTGACGGATTGTTAATTGCCACTACCAATCTTTTAGAAACAATTGACAGTGCTTTTTCCAGAAGATTCGAATATAAAATAAAGTTTGAAAAGCCTTCTTTTAAAGAACGGAAAAAACTATGGAAAATCAAACTTCCTAAAAATGCCGAATATGAAACTGATTTTAATATAGACAGGCTTGCAGAATTCGAATTAACCGGAGCGCAGATAGAAGTGATAATTAAAAATACCGCCCTGAAAGTCGCAATGAGAAAAAAACCAGTATTTAAAACCGATGATTTTATCGAACAGATAAAAACAGAAAAAGGCAATGCTTTTGACAGTGACAAAGAGTTAGGGTTCATAAAAGTGTGAAATATGGTAAGATAACTGAATGTTCATTTATTACTTAAAGTAACGAAAGTTAAAATAGCGTTAAGATAAAATTTGTGTAATTAATAATTTTCACTTATAATTTGATAAATTGAATTAGTAATAGGTTCATTTTGATAATATTTCCAAAAAGGAGAGTAAATGGGAACAATTCTATTTTTTGCGGCCGGAATTTTATTAGGCGTGATTTTACTGTACCTGATAGGTATAGCGGTGGCGCCTCTGAATCCGAGCGAAATAAAAAACGATCACTTTGAGTGCGGTCTTCCGCCGAGTTCAGAAGTACCGATGAAAGCAAATTTCGGATATTTTATTTTTGCAATAGCTTTTATCGTATTCGATATGGCAGGACTGTTTTTCAGTCTTTTTGTTTTTGCAGATTCTACTGATGCGCTTAACTGGGCAATGGTATTTGGGATTTTGCTGTTCGCGGCTATTACGATTAGTATGAAGGAGTATAGAAATGCTAAAAGTTCTTGATTTTTTTAATTATGCAAGGAGTAAATCTCCTTGGATTGTACATTTTTGTAGCGGATGCTGTTCGCTGGAAATGCTTGCGGCTATGGGGCCTAGATATGACTGGGAAAGATACGGATACATAATGACCCCGACGCCGAGACAGGCGGATATTATGTTTATTACGGGGCTGGTAAGTAAAAAAATACTTCCGGCGCTTCTTAGAACATATGAACAGATGCCTGAACCTAGATATGTGGTTGCGATCGGAGCTTGCGCATATGACGGAGGTCCTTACAACGATTCGGTTTCCGTTATTAAAAACATGACGGAAATTCTTCCGGCAGATGTGTTTGTAGCCGGCTGTCCGCCAAGACCTGAAGCTATTATCGCAGGGCTGGAGGAACTTAAAGAAAAAATCAAAAGAGGAGAGCCCAGCGCGTCAAGCCAGGGCGGACTCTGGAAACAAATGAAATTTTAAGGGTTGGCGATGGAGAATATTAAAAATATTTTAAATAAATTCGACATGGAATATGTTGAAGATTATAAACCTACATGGGTTAAAGCTAAACTTAAAAACAAAGAAGATTTGTTAGAAGTTGTAGAAGCTTTAAAAGAAGCGGGTGTAAAAACATGTTCAACTGTTTCACCAACCGATTTTATTGATGAGAACAAAATAGAAGTAAATTACTTTTTAGAAGATCTTTTTAACAAAAAGAATGTTTGGCTGAAAGTTGACGTTGAAAGAGATCTTGATAAATGTGAAATCGATTCGATTACTCCTTTAATGCCTAGCGCAGACTGGCATGAGCTAGAGGCATATTCTACTTTCGGGGTTAAATTTAAAGGCCATCCGAATTTAAGATATTTCTTAATCAGCCGTGACTATTACGGTAAATTTCCGTTTAGAAAAGATTTTGACTGGAAAGCGCATGAAGAGCATCTGATCCAAAATATCAACGATATTACAGAAGAATATTTTGAAGAATATGATGAAAATGAAGAAAATCTCGGGCATGAAGGAAGCAGAACGGTTCTTAACTGGGGACCTACGCATCCTGCCAGCGGACCTATAAGATTAAAAGTATATGTAAACGGTGAAAATATTGAAAGAGTAGAGCCGGATATCGGTTACGTATGGCGTGCTCTTGAACATTTGGCGGAAAGAAAAGATTTTATAGGAACTATTGTAGCGGTTGAGAGAATCTGTTTTATGGATAATCCAAATCCAATGATTTGCTATTCACAGGCTGTTGAGGAAATAGCAGGAAAAGAAATTACCGATTTCGCTAAATACATGAGAGTGATTTTAGGAGAAACCGGAAGAATAGCTTCCCACTTGATTTCAATGGGAGGCTTCTTCGGTACAATGGGGCTTCATACGTTTATGATGTGGTGTCTTGACATAAGAGAATATTTCTTGGATGTATTGGAAGATTATTCCGGCGCAAGAATCGCCACTGCATGTGTAGAACCGGGAGGAGTGAGATACCCGCTAAACGATTATAAAGCATGGTTTGAAGGAATAAATAAGGCCATTAAAAAATTTGAAGACACAAAAGCGGATATTACTGATATTTTTATGAAAAACCCTCTAATGAATACAAGGGCTAAAGGTAACGGTATATTCACTCTTGAAGATGTTGCGGAATATTATCTGGCTGGGCCTATTGCCAGAGCCAGCGGTGCAAAAATAGATGTGAGAATCGACGAACCTTATGCAGCGTATGACAAATTGGAAATGGATTATGTAAATTGTGATACAGGTGATGCCAGAGACAGACTTTTAATTATATTCAAAGAATTAGAACAGGCAATGGATCTTATCAAGCAGGCAATGGCAAAAATAGAAGAAGGTATTGAAGCAGGTGAAATGGATCCTAAAAAAGACCATCTTGTAAAAATGCCTAGAAGAATGCCGGCAGGCGAAGCCGTTTCAAGAATTGAATGGGCTAGGGGCGAAATATTAATGCATCTTGTTACACAGGATAAATCAACAAGTCCTTACAGACTTAAAATTAAAGCGCCTAGCGTAAACCATACGATGATGCTAAACAAACTATTAAAAGGTAAAACCCTTTCAGATATTCCGTTACTGTACGGAAGTATGCATATCTGTCAGGGTGACCTGGATAGATAAGGAGAGAAAATGAGTGTTGGAGCAATGTTATTTTACATTTTGGTATTTCCGGGTCTTCTGTTTTTATTAGCATGGACGTTTTTCGTATTTTATTTCGCAAGAAAAACGCTCGCTTATATACATAAAAGGGTTGGTCCGCATTTTAATGGTCCTGCAGGAACGCTGCAGACAGTATTTGACGTATTTAAATTATTGACTAAAGAATCTATCACTCCTAAGAGTGCGGACCCTTATCTATTTAATATCATTCCAATAATTACGCCTTTGGTTGCCGCGCTTCCGGTTATACTTATACCTTGGACGCCTCTGATTAATAACGGGCACGGTATTTTAGATACAAATTACGGTGTTTTGGGACTTGTTGTATTAATCGGTGTTGAGCCGTTTTTATTATTCCTTACAGGTTTCGGTTCAAACAATAAATACTCATTTCTTGGCGGTATGAGGATTTTGGCTCAGATGCTTTCGATGGAAGCGCCGTTTTTCCTTTCGGCATTAGCTCCTGCTTTGCTGTTCGGAACAATGAATTTATATGAAATTCAGTCAATGAATACTTGGCTTACTACACTGATTTTATTGCCAGGGGCAATTATATTCATTATTGCCATGCTAGGTATTCTTGAACAGCCTCCGTTTCATATTCCTGATGCTGAACAGGAAATTGTATACGGTTTTTATACGGAATATGCCGGTACAAACTACGTACTTTTAAAATTTGCTGAATTTACAGAAATGCTTGTTGTTTCAGCTGCAGCTGTAGTATTGTTTTTCGGAGGATACAGAGGGCTGTTTTTTGACAGTTTCTGGTGGCTGTTTTTGAAAATAGCTCTTTTAGCAGTGGTAATGGTTGCAATTAGGGCAAGTAACCCGAGATTAAGACTTGACCAAATGCTTAAGTTCTGTTGGAGCTGGCTGACTCCTTTGGCAATTCTAAACTTAGTTTGGATAATTTTTGCGAAAATATATATTTTAGGAGCATAAGATGTTTTTTAATGTTGTAGAAAAAATAATAAGGGTTACAAAAGCTTTTAAAGAGCCGAGAGTTGCTACTAAAGACGTTACTCATGAAACAATGCATCAATCTCCTGTTTTTAGGGGTAAACATGAAATCAGATATGATATCTGTACAGGATGTGAAGCCTGTGCAAAAATCTGTCCGGTTGATGCGATTATAATGGAGCCTCTGCCGATTAAAAGACCTAAAGCTTTGCCTGAAGTTAATTTGGGTATATGTATATTCTGCGGACTTTGTGAAGACGTGTGTCCGACAAAACCGGAAAAAGCCATCAAACTAAGCGGCGGTACGTTCGAAATGATTACCGGAGGTACCGATGATGATATTAAGAATTACTGGGTTAAACCGGAAGTTCCGGCTGAATGGATAGAACAAAAGAAAAAAGAAGAAGAAGAAAAAGCTAGAAAAAAAGCTGAAATGCTTGCTAAGAAAAAAGCGGAAGCCGAAGCTAAGAAAAAGGCTGAAGCAGAAGCAAAAGCAAAAGAAGAAGCTGAGAAGTCTGCTGAAAATACTGAAGCTTCTAAAGGAGATGCATAATGAGTGTATTAATACTTGCATTGGCGGTAATTCTTGCAGTAATGTCGTTAACACAAAAAAACACGGTTCCTGCCGTGCTTGCTTTTGTGCTGATGATGTTTTTGCTGGGTATTTACTATATTTTAATGGATGAAAAACTTTTAGGTTTATTTCAAATATTTGTATATACCGGAGGTATTGTTGTATTGACGCTTTTCGGTGTAACTGTTATCGGTGCGAAATTTCCTAAATTTGAAATCAGACCTTGGGCTGTTGCTATTGTAACGGTTGTAGTAATCGGTTTATTGATAATTCCGTTTATTTTACCTCCTATTCCGTATGAAGGGAAAGCTATTCCTTTAAAAGACCAGGTTAAGGTATTTACTGATTTTTATGCTGAAATAGCAATTTTTATGGGTGTTGTAGCTGCTAGCGTATTGTACGGTAGTATTAGAATGCTGCATACACTAAAACATGAAAAGGAATAAAAATGGTTAATTTTTATATAGATGCAATATTTGCAATTATACTGTTCGGAGTAGGTTTGTACGGAGTTACAAGTAAAAGCGATTTTTTAAAGATTTTCTTTTCACTTGAAATACTGCTAAATGCAGTAATTCTGTTTTTAGCTAGTGCGGCATATCATTTCGGTCTTACAAGAGGACTGGCGGTTGCATACGTAATTATAGTGATCGCAACACTTGAAGCGGCTGCCGGAGTGCTTATTTTCTTATTAAGCTATAGAATTACCGGCGAAATTATTCCAGATAAACTAGATAAGGCGGTGAGCGATGAATAATGCAGTATTAATATTATTGTGCGCACCGTTTTTAGGTGCGGTGTTAGCTTACATTTTAGGAAAAATTAAAATAAATTTAGCGTTTTGGGTAGCTGAAATAGTAGGTGCAATGCTGTTTTTGGCCAGTATTGTGATTTTTATTAATTACAGTGATACTCCGATAAATATTGATTATACATGGATATCGTACGGGGATTTAAAACTGCCGTTTGGTATTTATATTGATCATTTAAGTATAGTGATGTTACTGATTGCAACAGGTTTAGGCTTTGCTGATATACACTTTGCGCATGATTATATGGGTGATGATCCTGATCAGCCTAGATACTATGCAAAAGTTTTATTTTTTATTGGAGGTATGATTTTACTCGTAATTACAAAAGATTTAATCGGTGCCTTCGTAGGCTGGGAATTCATGGGGCTTGCGTCTTATGCACTGATTAGTTTCTGGTATTATAAAAATTCTGCAGCCGATGCGGGTATGCAGGCGTTTTTATATACGAGATTCGGTGATATATTCATTTTAGCGGCTATAGGTTTGCTTGTTTATTATACAGGTACTGTTAATTTGGTTGAGCTGAATGAAATGGCAAATGCAGGTGAAATTTCTAAAAATGTTGCATTGGTTGTAGCACTGTTTATATTTATGGGTGCTATCGGTAAATCAGGTCAGTTTCCTCTTTATCCGTGGCTTATGAACGCTATGGAAGGTCCGACAACAGTATCGGCGTTAATCCACGGTGCGACAATGGTTAACTCAGGTATATATATTGTTGCTAGATTATTTGACTTCTTCCATTATACTGATGCGTTATTTATTGTGGCTAACGTTGCTGCACTTTCAGCGTTTATAGGAGCGACAAGTGCGCTTGTACAAAAAGAGATCAAAAAAATACTTGCGTATTCAACAATGTCGCATTTGTCTATAGCATTCGTAGGATTAGGTGTCGGCAGTTTAGCTGCAGGAATGCTTCATTTGGTAAATCATGCTATTTTTAAAGCACTTTTATTCTTAAGTGCTGGTGCCGTTATATATATAGCACACCATACAAAAGACGCATGGAAACTGGGAGGTTTAATTAAAACCGCTCCGTTTGTTGCGTTGTTTATGGCAATGGGATCACTTTCACTTGCAGGTGTTCCGCCGTTTAGCGGTTTCTTTTCTAAAGAAGCGGTAATTGCTTCAGCATGGGCTCATGGAAATGAATTTACAAAAGTGTTCGTTACAATTGCTGCGCTGTTGTCAATCGGATACATTACAAGACTTTGGGTACTTATTTTCTTAGGCGAACCTAGAAATGAAGATATAGCGGGTAGTGTACATACGCCTAGCAATCTTTGGATAAGACTGCCTCTCGGAATATTGGCGTTTGTCACTCTGTTTATATCAATCTGGCAAAGCGATATTGTAAGCTTTATATTAAACGGTAAAGAAATGGTAGAACCGCATATTGCAGGTCTTACCGCATTTATGCTTACAGGTATGATGATTATTTTCTTAATTGTTGTTGGGCTTTATGTAAAAGGCCTCAATCTTTTATATAAAATTGCATCTCATCATTTTGTACAGACAATCCATCAGATTTTATTCAACGGATATTATGTTGAAAAAATGATTACATGGATATCAAAAACCATAGTTGTAAACGCTGTGGCTAAGGCAGCAAGATGGTTTGATACAAATGTAATAGATTATCTTGTAAACGCGACAGTGCCGGCTTCGCAGGGCGTATATAAAGTATTAAGAGCCGGACACAGCGGTAAAATCGGTACTTATATGGGTCAATTCGTTATCGGTGTTGCGATAATCGTTATTGCAATCTTAATAATTGTAAAGGGTCTATGATGGTGGCTGTAGATATTATATTTGCACCGATCTTTTTATCGGTATTACTCTATTTTTTAACGAGAAACAATCAGGAGCTTGCTAAATATATAGCTCTCGGCTGGTTTATAGTACAGTTTTTTATCGCATTCAGTTGGTACAATGCTCTTCCTCAAGAAGGCTTTTTGGAACTTGGAACATATTTGAGCGTTCCGCAGTTCGGATTTGATTTGACGCTGAGAGTCGATGCGCTTAGTGTCGCAATGTTACTGCTTACGGCCGCATTGTTGATTTTGGTTGTATTTACTTCATGGGAAGAAAAAAACCAGGCAGCGTATTTCAGTCTGCTTGTACTATTCAGCGGACCAATTTTTGGCGTATTTATGACAACAAACGTTTTATGGTTCTTTATGTTCTGGGAACTTACATTAGTACCGATGTTTTTCCTTGTAGGTTTTTGGGGCGGAGAGAGAAGAATTTATGCGGCGGTTAAATTCTTCTTGTATACACACGTTGCAAGTATGTTTATGTTTGTCGGTTTTTATCTTCTGTTTAAACAGACAGGATACTGGGATTTAACACTAATAAGAGAAACCGCTTTAGCGACTCCTGCATTAATATGGTGGTTTATGTTTATAGGGTTTGCGGCAAAACTTCCTGCATTTCCATTCCATACATGGCTGCCTGACGCACACGTTGAAGCGCCTAGCAGTATTTCAGTATTGCTTGCGGGTGTTTTACTTAAAATGGGCGCTTACGGTTTAATAAGATTTACTGTAGAGTTAATGCCGATAACTACTCAGGAATTTGCAAAATGGATGCTTATAATCGGTCTTAATACTACCTTGTTTGCCGGAATGCTGGCTATTTACGAAAGACATATCAAAAGAATGGTTGCTTACAGCTCGATTTCGCATATGGGACTTGTAGTGGTTGCCATTGCTACAATGAGTTATGACGGTTTAAGCGCAGCTCTTTATGAAATGATCGGGCACGCTCTTGTTATTTCTCCGTTATTTTTAATTGCGGGATGGATGCATCATAAAACGCATACATGGTATATGGATGAAATGGGCGGAATTATGAAAAAAGCTCCTTATGCGAGTGCTATATTTATATTAGCAGGTATGGCTGCATTGGGTCTGCCTGGCACAATGGGATTTGTAGGTGAACTTACTATTATAGTATCGGCTATTAAATCATTCGGATGGTGGATAGCTGTGATAGCAATAGCTTCACTAATCAGTGCCGGATATATTATCTGGGCTGTAAGAAGATCTATTCACGGTGAAATGTCACCGCTTGTACAAAAAGTAGAATTTACTATGAGTTTTCCTGAAAAAGCTGCATTGGCAATTTTTGCGTTGTTGATTGTTTATTTCGGTATTCAACCACAGCCGATATTTGATTTAGCAAATAAAGCATTTAGCTTTCTTGGAGGTATGTAATGAGTTTTATAATATTAATAGCAGCGGGATTACTTGTACCGGTTTTTTATAAAAGCAACATTTTTATTGCAAAACTTATTGCAATTGTCGCTTTTATTGCTAGTGCGGTAATGATTTACAACGGAATGAGTTTAAATGACGTATTTCCGTTTTTTGTGTTGGACAGTTCAACTCAGTTGATGGAATATGTACTGTTGGCGACATTAGCCGCGGTTACACTTTCGTTAACAGGTTTTGAAAGACCTCTGATTGCGCAGATGCTTTTTGTAGCAGGTGCGAGTATTGCAATTTTAGAGACTGACAATTTCTTTTTATTTATAGTTTTATTTGAAGTGATTGCAATTATTTCATATGTTTTAGTTGCAAATATCAGAAACTTTTACAATGCTGAGGGTGCAATAAAAGCATTTATCGCGGGTGCGGTAGCCAGCGGTATTATTTTGCTTGGTTTTGCTTTGTTCAGTTTTGTAACAGACAGTTTTACTTATGCGGAAATGAACGTTCACGGTAAATTTACCTTAATTGCCGTAGCTATTATGCTTGCGGGTATTTTTTACAAACTTACAGTTGTACCAATGCACGGTTGGGCAGCGGATGCATATTCTCAGGTCAACCACGCTGCCGCTGCGATACTGAGCGGTGTTATTAAAAGTGTAATGTTAGTAGCCGTATTTAAAGCATTTTACAAGTTTTTAATCGCATATCCTACTTCAACAGTTTTAATTTTCAGTTTTTTTGCGATTTTGACTATGACATTAGCAAACTTCATGGCCTTATGGCAAAAAAGAATATCTAAAATACTTGCATATTCATCAATCGCACACAGCGGTTATGCATTAATTCCGTTTGCGGCTGCCGCAAGTGTATATTCATATACGGGTGTACTTTATTATGCGATTGCATATATATTTATGCAGACAAGCGTATTTTTAATTTTAAATGACTTGAGAAGAGAATCAGGTGTAAAATATTTAGAAGATATTAAAGGACTTGGCGCAAAAGCTCCTGTACATGCTTTATTCTTTACCATTCAGCTGTTTTCACTTGCGGGTATTCCTCTATTGGCAGGATTTTTATCTAAAGCGGTTGCGTTTTATGCAGGTATAGATGCTGGATTATGGCCGATTGTTTTAATTGCGTTGTTAAATTCAGCCCTAGCGGTTGCATATTACGCATGGATAGTTAAACATATTTATTTTGACAAGCCTGTTGAAGGAACTATTAAAAAAATAACAATTTCAAGCGGAAGTCTTATAGGGCAGCTTATACTGTTAATCGGAACTATTTACTTCGGTATAGTAGCAGCTCAAGTATTTAACACTACAATTTCAATGTAGTCTTTTGCTATAATTAGCAAAAAGGCTAGAGTTGAAATTTCTTCTTCTTTTATTTTCTTTTTTAAATTTATTTGCTTTAAATATTAATGTAGATTATTCAAAAGAAAAGTATCCTTATGAAATAATGACGTTATATAACAAACAGCCTTTTTCATGTATAAAAAAAGAGCACTCGGCAGAGTGCGTTTTTGACAAAACTCCTTCAACTCCGGTATTTAAAACAGATACAATATTTTTTAAAATCACACCGGTGTTTAAAAACGGCAAATTTTTTATTATTTTTAATATCAAAGGTAATTTTATTCTTAAATCTTTTGAAGACAATCAGTATAACAATCCTGTTATAGGAGCCGATTTAAAAAAAGCAAAAAAATGGGTTGTTATAGCTTCGAAAATTATACCTTTTATAGACAATTCTAAAAATACGGGATTAAATTTTTATTTTCATAATTCTCCCAAGCCTTATATAGGCACTATCGATGAAAACGGAAATCCTATTAATATTAACAATCAGGCGAAAGATATAATTAAATATTTTGAAATCAAAAAAGCATATGAAAAAGGAAGGGACGTACTTGATGAAATCAACCAGTTTATAAAAGATTACCCAAATTCCGTTTTTCTGCCGGATGTAGAGTTTTTAAAAATAAAAATATTGGATCAGGAAAATAAATCTGACGAAGTTATTAAACTTGCGAAAGAGTGGTTAAAAAAATTTGCTTATAATGAGAATCTTCCAAAAGTGTTGCTTATAATGGCTAAAAACTATACAAAGCTCGGTTTTATGACAGACGCTAGTTATTTTTATCAAAGAATTATAAATGAATATCCTAATACAAAAGAAGCATACCTTGCAATGATATACTGGGCTGACCAGATGTATATAACCGGTGAAAGCAAAAAAGCTTTCGAACTGTATAAAAAAGCTTTATATTCAACAAAAGACATAAACATTGCATCGCTTGCAGCAATGAGACTGGCACAGAGATATATGGATAAAGGCGATATAAAAACAGCGTTTGAATATTATAAGAGAGTTTATCAGGCGAATAAGAATTTTATTTTAAAGGATAAACAAAAAGCATATGAACTTGCAAAAACACTTGCTTCGCACCAGTTATATTCGCTTGCTATAGAAATAGGCGAAGATCTTCTTAAAAGACTGAAAAAACTGGATAATCTATATGAGCCGCTTGAATACCATTTGGCGGTATGGTCTTATGAAGCAGGCAATTATGATAAAGCCGCGTATTGGATTAATAAATATTTAAACGAATTTCCTTATGGTGATTATAGCGATCAGCTGCAGGCGTTAAGAGATAAGGTTCTTTTTGAGGTAAACGACGGAAACGTAACCGAACAGCTTCAAAAAATCGATGAAATTATAAAAAAATACAAGGGCCAGCCTATAGCACAAAAAGCTTTATATAAAAAAGTAATGCTTTTATATAAATTAAAAAAATATGGCGATATATTAAAAATGAAAAAACAGATTATGAATATAGACGATACTCTTATGAAAAACAAAAAAGAGTTTATTCAAAAGGTTGCTAAAGAATATGCAGTGAAGCTGTTAAAAGAAAACAATTGTTTAGAAGCCGTTAAAATTATTAAAGAATACAGACTGGCTCTTGATAAAAAATATGATGACCGGCTGTATAAATGTGCGATAGATGCAAGAAATTTTGATCTGGCATCGGTAATATGCAATAAATATCTGGATTCTCCGAATGATAAAGTTTTTATTAAATGGATGGAAAGAAAGATAAAAGCACTAGAAGGAATGGGAGACTATAAAAGCGTAGTAACTGCAATAGATGATTTATGCAGGGTAAAAAAAGTTAAATGTTATAAATATGAATTAAAAAAATTCTTTGCTTTATGGAAACTTAAAAGATATAAAGAAGCGCTTGAAGTAGCTAAACAGCTTGATAAAACGAAAGATATAAGAAACTGTGATGCGTTTATTAAGATTGTAAACTGGTCTTTGGAAAACGGTGACGGTTTGACGGCCGCCGTTTATGCCAAAAAAATTATAGATCTGCAAAATATGTTTAAAGCGTATCCATATTCGCCTTTTGTAGAATTTACGTATGCTAAATATACTAAAAATAAAAAAGAAGCGATAAAAGTTCTTAAAGATCTCCTTCCGAGAGTTAGCGGCGAAGACAAGGCCAGGGCGCTTTATATGCTGGCTAATCTGACAGGAAAGAAAACTTATCTTAATCAGTGTATTAAAGTCAAAAATTCGAAACTTTGGAAAGGTCTTTGCAAAGACGCTTTAAATCTTTTTTAATAAAAAATATTAACGGAAGTATTTTATTAGCTTATATCTGCGTGAATATTTGAAATTTAAGAAAAATTTTAATAATATTCCGATAATTATCTAAAAAGGAATATAATGGATTGGACAAAAAACAGCTGGAGAAATAAACCAATAAAACAGCAGCCGGTATATGAAGATCAAGAGAAATTAAAACAGGTTGAAAAAGAGTTAAGTAAATATCCTCCGCTTGTATTTGCCGGGGAAGTTAGAAGTTTAAAAAAAGATTTGGCAAAAGTATGCGAAGGAAAAGCTTTTTTGCTTCAGGGTGGGGACTGTGCGGAAAGTTTTGCGGAATTTGATGCAAATAATATAAGAGATATGTTTAAAGTTATGATGCAGATGGCTGTAGTACTTACTTTTGCAGGAGGACTTCCTGTAGTAAAAATAGGCAGAATAGCCGGTCAGTTTGCGAAACCTAGAAGCAGTGATTATGAGGAGAAAAACGGAGTTAAATTACCTAGTTACAGAGGAGATATAATAAATTCTATCGAATTTACTCCTGAAGCAAGAAAAGCTGATCCGGAAAGAATGCTTAAAGCATATAACCAGTCAGCGGCCACAATGAACCTTTTAAGAGCTTTTGCGAGGGGCGGTCTTGCGGATCTTAGAAAAATACACAAATGGACACTTGATTTCGTTAAAGAATCACCGCAGGCACATAAATTTGAAGAGCTTGCAGACAGAATTACGGAAAGTCTCAAATTTATGGAAGCTGTGGGAATAAATCCTGAAAACACTCCAAAATTAAGAGAAACAACTCTTTATACGTCACATGAAGCGCTTTTACTGAATTATGAAGAAGCCCTTACAAGACAGGATTCTCTTACGGAAGAATGGTATGACTGTTCTGCACACATGCTGTGGATCGGAGACAGAACGAGAGATCCTAATGAAGCACATGTTGAATTTTTAAGGGGAGTTAAAAATCCTGTAGGCGTTAAAGCAGGGCCGACTATGACTCCGGAAGGTCTTTTGGAAATAATTGAAAAACTGAATCCTGAAAATGAACCGGGAAGAATCAATATAATCGTGAGAATGGGTGCTGATAAAATTGAAAATGAATTTCCTAAATTATTAAAAGCAGTAAAAGATGCAGGTAAAAACGTTGTATGGAGCATCGATCCGATGCACGGAAATACTGTAAAAACCCCGAACGGGTATAAAACAAGAGATTTTAACGAAGTTTTAAGAGAAGTAAAAGGCTACTTCAAAGTACATGAAGAAATGGGAACATTCCCTGGAGGAGTTCATTTGGAAATGACCGGTAGGGAAGTTACAGAATGCGTCGGCGGTTCTCAAGAAATTAAAGAATGCGATCTGGAAAGATGCTATGAGACTCACTGCGATCCTAGATTAAACGCTACGCAGGCATTAGAGCTTTCATTCTTAATTGCGGATCTTTTAAAACAGGCAATTAACAAAAATCCTCAAATTTAATCCGGAAGGATTTATTTCCGGATTTCTTTTAATATAATTTCTTCCAGTTTATCAAGCGGTGCCGATATTTTTTGTTTGAACTGTGTTCTGTTGAATGTCTGCTGTCTTTTTGCAAGTCTTGCAGTGTTGGTAATAATTTTTTCTTTTAGTTTATTGTAAGTGTATAAACCGTTGAAATAATCCAAGACTTCTTTAATTCCTATTGCTTTTAGTGCCGGCAGTCTTCTGTCCAGATATTTTTTTTCAAGATATGCCACTTCGTCTATAAGTCCGTTTTTAAACATTTTTTCGGTTCTTTTTCTTATTCTTTCTCTAAGCAATTCCCTGTTTACGTCAATTTCGAAAATAGGGATGTCTTTTATTGCCGGTTTGGGAGGATTTAAACGGAAATAATCACTTGGAGGAGTGTTTGAAGCCAAGTATATTTCTATTCCTTTTTGTATTCTGTATGTGTCATTGGGAGAAATTTTTTCTGCGTAGTTTTTATCTATTGATTTTAAAAATTTATAATCTCTTTTTTTTGCCTCTTTTTTAATTTCTTCAGTAATTTCAGGCATTTGTGATATTCCTTCGGTCATAGCTTTAAGGTAAAATCCGGTTCCCCCAACTATTATAAGCTTTTTATGCGGAATCTGTCTGTAAATTTCAATAAATTTCGCTACGTCGAATTTTTGATTTGGATAAATTTCGTTTATACCGTAATGTTTTACGAGTGAGAGCTCTTTAGGAGAAGGTTTGGCTGATGCTATATCTATTTCTTTATAAATACTCAGCGAGTCTAGAGAAAGTATTTCATATCCGAGTTTTAATGCGAGATTTATTGCCAAATCGCTTTTTCCGCTAGCCGTAGGACCTATAATTGCAAACATAAAGACCTTTTTTGATACAATTATACAAAATAAGTTATTAAGTTGATAAGTTGTGAAGCAGTTAAGGAGAAAGAATAATGTTAAAAAAATATATGGATCTGGTTAAATTCTCACATACTATATTCAGTATACCTTTTATTTTGATAGCTATGGTTGTAGCGGCAGACGGATGGTTTGGTTGGAAGCTGCTGTTTTTGGGTCTGCTTGCAGCAGTAAGCGCCAGAAATTTTGCAATGGCCGTAAACAGGCTGGTTGACAGGGATATTGACGCTAAAAATCCCAGAACGCAAAACAGACCTTCTGTAACAGGAGAAATAAGTGAATCTCAAATAAAGCTCTTTATTTTAGCCAATGCTCTTATTTTTATAGGGACCGCATATTTAATCAACTCATTGGCATTTAAACTTTCAATTCCGATTCTTATTGTTTTGGGCGGTTACAGTTATTTTAAAAGATTTAGCGAATTTGCGCATTTAATACTTGGAATATCACTTGGACTTGCGCCGATTGCGGGAGCAATTGCAATAAGTGCATCAATACCTTGCTGGTCTGTGTTTTTGGCTCTCGGAGTGATGTTCTGGGTGGCAGGCTTTGATATTTTATATTCGCTTCAGGATATGGAGTTTGATAAAAATGAGGGGCTGCATTCCATTCCGGTGCTTGTTGGAGAAAAAGGCGCTATTTTTATCTCAAGCATGTTTCATGTGTTCAGCGTAATATTCTGGGCTCTTTTCGCCGCTTATGCAAATCTTGGATTTTTTGGCTGGCTTGCGGTGGTTCTTGCTGCGGTAATGCTTTATTATGAGCAGAAACTTGTAAGAAGAGATTTTAAAAATATTCCAAAAGCATTTTTTGATGTAAACGGATATCTCGGAATAGCGTTTTTAATATTAATTATTCTTGACAAGGTGTAAAAATGCCTAGATTAATTCCTGCGTTTATCGAATTTGAATTTAACGAATATAATGAAGTGTTAAAAGAGGAGTATGATAAACTCGGAAGCGAAAGCGACGATCCGATAGGGCAGTATATAAAGCTTGCAAAAGCAAGAGGCGAAACAAAAGAGACAGATCCCGTTTTACTGGAACTCCTAATAGCGCTTCACAGGAAAATAGACGAACTGAGCGCTTATATAAAAAATGAAAAAAAAGAGCTTTTAAAACTTAACGAAAAAACCGAAATAGAAAAGATCGGTTTTGACTATTTTGAAATAAAAGAGCCGCTTTTTAAAAAGGGCGTAAAATATTACGGCAGAATGTCTCTTCCGGTATTTCCTCCAAGAACAGTACCTATTATATTTGAAGCGGAAAATGAAAAATTGGGTAAAATTTTACTGATGCACGAACGAGACCTGAAAGATTACAACGCATTTATTATGGCTAGAGAAAGGGCAATAATCAGGGAAATGAAGGGTACTAATGGGTAAAATTGAAATAATTATGTTTTTAGGCCTTAGCGGGTTTATACTTTTTTTGTTTTTTTATATGTTAAAAAGGGACAAAGTCGTAGACAGTAAAATGGCGGCGTTAGAACTTGCGTTGGAAGATTTGAATCAGGAACTGTTTAAAATAAAAAAAGATTTAAAAAACAATAATACGCAGAAAACTCTGGAAGAGATGGAAAGTGTAATAGAAAAACTTATAATTAATGTAAAAAAAATGGAAGAAAAAAACATTAAGTATATTAAAGAACTTGAAAATAAACTTTTCAGCGTTGAGCATTCTGTTAAAAGTAAGATGGTGGATTTTTCAAATATCAATAAAACAGACGAACAGAAAATAATCAATTTGTATAAAAACGGTTACTCCATTGAAGATATAAGCAGAGAATTGAGGATACCTGCAGGTGAGGTTGAACTGGTTATAAAATTTCAAAGTTTATAGAAAAAAGAATAAAAAAGAGTTTTAAAACTTAAAGTTTACTTAAATTAAGGTTTTTTTAAGTTTTCTAAACTAAAATTCCATACCTAAAAAATTCACAAAAGGTGTGATAATGAAATTTACTAAATCAATTAGAGAAGAAGATGTTAAAAGAGATTGGATTTTAATAGATGCAAAAGATAAAATATTCGGTAGAGTAATCACTGAAATCGCAACAATTCTTAGAGGTAAACATAAACCATATTTTACTCCTCACGTAGACTGTGGTGATTATGTAGTTGTTATTAATGCAGATAAAGTTAAATTTTCTACATCAAAAAAATTAGAAGACAAATACTATAAACATACAGGTTATTTTGGAAACCTAAAAGAAGAAACAGTAGAAAAACTTCTTACAAACAATCCAGAAAAATTATTTAAACTTGCGACAAGAGGAATGCTTCCAAAAACTAAACTTGGAAGAAAAATGCTTAAAAAATTAAAAGTATACGCAGGTGAAAATCATCCTCATACAGCTCAAGTAAAGGGTAACTAATGAAAATGCACGGAAGAATTTACGCAACAGGAAAAAGAAAAGAAGCAGTAGCAAAAGTATGGCTAAAAGCCGGAAGCGGTAATATTACTGTTAATGGTAAACCTTTAGACGAGTTTTTAGGTGGTAGAGAAGCGCTTAAACTTAGAGTAAGATGGCCGTTAATGCTTACTAAACAAGAAAATGCCGTAGATATCGATGTAAAAGTATTCGGAGGCGGGTTTGCGGCTCAAGCTGATGCTGTAAAACACGGTATATCTAAAGCGCTTGTAGAATATGCTCCTGAATTCAGAACTATTCTTAAACCTGCAGGTTTATTGACAAGAGATGCAAGAAGAGTAGAAAGAAAAAAATACGGGAAAAAGAAAGCGAGAAAATCTCCACAATTCTCAAAAAGATAAGTTTTTATCTTTTTTTCTTTTTTACTACCCAAAAGAGTGTCTGTCACTATCTTGTTTGTTGTTTCATTACTACTATATATCTATATTAAATTTAGTATGTTAAATTTTACTAATAGAAAAATATAAAAAAAATTTTCAAATCAAAACTTTATATTTTAATAAGTATTTAATCACTTTTAATATATAAATATAGAAGTTTTGATAAAATATAAAATAACAGACAAAAGGAGATGAATGAAAATATCTTTAGTTTTAAGCGGCGGAGGTGCAAGGGGATATATACATATCGGTGTTATTGAAGAGTTAAAAGCTCAAGGATATGAAATCGTTTCAATTAGTGGTACTTCTATGGGAGCGCTTATCGGTGCTTTAGAAGCATGCGGCAAACTTGATATATATAAAAACTGGGTTGAATCATTAGAACTTATTGACATACTCAAATTTATTAAACCTCCTTTTAAGTTAAACGGTGATAAAATTTTCAATAAAATCAAAGAGCTTGTCGGAGAATATTATATTGAAGATCTGCCTATAAAATTTACAGCTGTTGCAACGGATTTAAAAAAAGGCAAGGAGGTATGGTTTCAAAAAGGTCCTTTGTGGGAGGCTGTAAAAGCATCTGCAGCTATACCTGGCGTGTTTGAGCCAGTACATCTTCATAATATGACGCTTGTTGACGGCGGTGTGCTTAATTTAATGCCGGTGGCGCCTGTAATGAGCGATATAAGCGATTTGATAATTGCCGTTAATTTATATGGGGAAGAAGATAAGGAAATCAAGGTAAGGTACAAGAAAGAAACAAAAAAGAAAATTAATATTCTTCATGAAATGTGGGATAAAATATTTGAAGAAAAAGACGATCCGACAAGCATGTCTATTGAACTTATGATGAAAGTGATCTTTAGATACAGAAGAGCGGAATATATTCCCGATCTGGAAATTAAATTTCCGTCAAATATAGCAAACTGGTACGAATTCCACAGAGCGATTGAGCTTATAGAAATAGGCAGGGAATATACAAGGGAAGTTTTAATAAAAGAAAAAATGAGAAAGCAGGATAAACACAAATAACTCAGTTTCATTTTGTTATAATTTCGCAAAAAGGAGAAGACATGCAAAAAATATTTACTAAAAACGCTCCTGAAGCAATCGGGCCGTATTCACAAGCTATTAAAGTAGGCAATTTTATTTATACATCCGGACAGATTGCTCTGACTCCTCAAGGCGATTTTTTGGATGTTGATGTTAAAACACAGACGAAACAGGTGTGTGAAAATTTAAAAGCTGTTTTGGAAGCTGCCGGTGCAAAACTGGAAAATGTAGTAAAAACAACAATATTTTTAGACGATATTAATAATTTTACGGCTGTTAACGAAGTTTACGGAGAATATTTCACTCACAAACCTGCAAGAAGCACCGTTGCTGTAAAAGAGTTGCCAAAAGGTGCTAAAGTTGAAATTGAATGCGTTGCATTCGTGGAATAAAACTTAAACTTTTCTTAATTTAAGTTTAGTTTAAGGAAATATAGTTAATATTTCATCCTAAAAAACCAATAAAGGGTTAAAGAAATGTATGCAGTTATTAAACATGGCGGAAAACAATATAAAGTAAGCGTTGGAGACGTATTAGAACTTGATAGAATTGAAGGTGCTGAGCCTAAATCAAGTATAGAATTAAATGAAGTTTTATTAGTAAAAGGTGATGATACTAAAATCGGTGCGCCTCTTGTAGAAGGTGCTAAAGTAGTAGCTGAAGTAATTAATAACGGAAGAGGAAAAAAAGTTATTATTTTCAAAAAAAGAAGAAGAAAAGATTCTAGAAGAAAAAGAGGTTTCAGAAGAGACTTCACTAGAGTAGTAATTAAAGAAATCGTAGCTTAATTTAAGGAGATTCCATGGCACATAAAAAAGGACAAGGGTCAACTCAGAACAACAGAGATTCTGCTGGTAGAAGACTTGGCGTTAAAAAATTCGGAGGAGAGTTCGTAAGAGCAGGTAATATTATTATCAGACAAAGAGGAACAAAAGTTCACCCTGGTAATAACGTTGGACTAGGAAAAGATCATACTATATATGCTTTAATTGACGGATACGTAAAATTCGAAATTAAAGACAAACAAAGAAAAAAAGTTTCAGTATATCCGATCGAAAACAACTAATTCTCTCTTTTTCCCCTCATTTTAATTCATAATTTGATAAAATTCATAATTAGTTAATGGCTAGTAGTTAATTATTAGCAGTTGAAAATATACAGTGTATATTAATAATCATTACCTATTATCCATTGTAAAAGGAAATAAATGTTTGTAGATAATATTAAACTAAAAGTAAAATCAGGCAAAGGCGGTCAGGGCTGTGTAAGTTTCAGACGTGAGAAGTTTGTAGTAAAAGGCGGACCTGACGGCGGAGACGGCGGAAAAGGCGGAGATGTTATTATTGAATGTGACAATAACACCCATACTCTTTCTCATTATAAAGGAAGAAAGCTTTTAAAAGCTAAAAACGGAAGACCTGGAGAGGGAAGAAAAAAACACGGTGCAAACGGTGAAGATTTAGTACTTAAAGTACCGCCAGGAACACTTATTAAAGACGCAGAGACAGGCGAAGTGCTTTTGGATATGAAAGAACACGGTGAAAGAAAAATTTTACTTGAAGGTGGCAGGGGAGGACTTGGAAACTGGCATTTTAGAGGTCCGAGAAACCAGACTCCAAGATACGCTCAGCCAGGAGAAGAGGGTAAAGAACTGGAAATTGTACTGGAACTTAAGCTAATAGCCGATGTAGGGCTTGTAGGATTTCCTAATGCCGGAAAATCAACTTTGATAAGTATTCTTAGCAATGCAAAACCTGAAATTGCAAATTATGAATTTACAACATTAACACCTAAACTGGGCGTAGTAAGAGTTGATGAATACAGAAGTTTTGTAATGGCAGATATTCCCGGAATTATTGAGGGTGCTCATGAAGGAAAAGGTCTTGGAATAGAGTTTTTAAAACATATAGAAAGAACTTCGACAATTCTTTATATGATAGATATGGCTTCATTCAGAGATCCAGTATATCAATTTAAAACATTGCAAAAAGAGCTTAAAGAATACAGTGAAAAATTGGCAAGCAGGGATTATGCCATTGCTCTTACTAAATGTGACAGTGTGGATACTGAAAAAATAGAAGAGTTTTTTGACAAACTCGGTATTGAAAAAAGCGAACCTAAGTATAAAGCAAATCCGGAATATCCTTGCCATTTTGATGATAAAACATTTGTTTTACCTATCAGTTCAGTCGCAAATATTAACATAGAGGCGCTTAAATTCGCTTTATATGATCTTATTGAAAAAAGTAAAAGAAAAGAAAATGAAGAGACTGGTTTTTAAAGTCGGAACGGCTACATTATACGAAGACGGGCATTTAAGTAAAAGAATAGATGAAATCGTAGAGCTTTTAAGTGAACTTAATAAAAAATATGAAGTTTTGCTGGTAAGCAGCGGGGCGGTAGGAGCCGGATATACCAGGTGTCCGCTTGATAAAAGTAAACTGGAAAACAAACAGGCCCTTGCAGCAATCGGACAGCCGCTTTTAATGAAAGAGTATAAAGAAAGATTTCACAAATACGATGTGACTGTTGCTCAGGTTTTGGTTACGGCTGCCGATTTTGACAGCAGGAAAAGAACAGAGAATGCTAAAAAAATGATCAATGTTTTACTTGAAAATAAAGTGATTCCGATTATAAATGAAAACGATTCAGTTTCCGTTGAGGAGATATTATTCGGAGACAATGACCAACTGAGCGCTTATGTTACTTATTATTTTAATGCTGATATGCTTTTTATCTTAAGCGATATAGACGCCTTTTATACCGATAATCCGAAAACGAACAAAAGCGCGAAGCCTTTAAAAGTTGTAAAAGAAATAAAAGACGAGTGGCTTAAACAGGAATGTAATCCAAATGATAAATTTGCAACCGGCGGAATAGTTACCAAACTAAAAGCCGCGAAATTTTTAATGGACAGAGGAAAATCTATGTTTCTTGCAAGCGGATTTAATTTAGACGATGTAAAATCGTTTATTAAAGGTGAACATAAAGGCGGAACGCTCTTTATGGGAGAAAAGTAAAAATTAAAAGTGTAAAGTTGGGAGGTATTGTATGAAGGTCGTTGCTACAAACAGAAAAGCTTATCATGATTATGATATATATGATAAATACGAAGCCGGAATAGAACTAAAAGGAAGCGAAGTTAAGGCTCTCCGCCAGGGCAGGGTAAATCTTAAGGATTCATACGTAAGAATAAAAGACGGTGAAGTCTGGTGGCTTCAGGGGCATATAAGCAATCTTGACACCACATATAAAGCTTACAGACATGACGAAAAAAGACCGAGAAAACTTCTGCTTCATAAAAGCGAAATAGCTAAGCTTGCAGGATATACCAGCGAAAAAGGCTATACCCTTGTACCTTTAAGAATATATTTTAATAACCGTAACCGCGCCAAGCTTGAAATTGCAGTGGCCAAGGGTAGAAAGCTTCATGATAAACGCAGAGTAATGAAAGAAAAAGAACTTAAAAAAGAAGCCGCAAGCGCTATGAAGAGATACGGGTTTTAAAAAATTAGCTGTGAAGTTGATAAGTAGTGAAGTTGTGAGGGATAAGGTTAATTAGTTATTTGTATATTGGTATATTAGTATATTAGTTATTAATGGTTAAGTTATTAAAGTTTGAAATTAGTTAAGATTAATTTGGGTTGACTAAGTTGGAAGAGGGAGTTTAAGCGTTAATAAGCTCTTTTAAATCTTCCAAAACTTTTGCCGCGTGACCTTTGGCTTTTACTTTTTTATATTCTTTTACAATTTCTCCTTCAGGGTTTATGATAAAAGTCGATCTGATAACTCCTTCATATTCTTTTCCGTACATTTTCTTTTTGCCCCATGCTCCGTAGGCTTTTAATACTTCTTTATCCTCATCGCATAAAAGCGTAATGCTTAGGTTGTGTTTTTCGATAAAGTTACAGTGTCTTTTCGGACTGTCCGGGCTTATTCCTATTACAATTGCGCCAAGTTTTTCAAATTCGTCCAAAAGTTCGCTGAATTCTTTTGCTTCAGTTGTACAACCTGGTGTATTGTCTTTTGGATAAAAATATAAAACTATCCATTTTCCTTTTAGATCCCTAAGACATATTTCAACGTTGTCCTGATTGGGTAAACAAAACTCATATGCTTTCATTATGCTCCTTTTACATTAATTTTACTTTATTTTAGTGATATTTTATAAATTTGTCAAAAAAAACGTCATAGCTTTTAAAAAGTGACATTTAAGTGATATAATAAAGAAAAAAAAGGGTGAAGATGAAGAAGATTTTTTACTCTCTTTCTTTAAGAAACACTATGATTATTATCATAGCATTGGCTACAATGGTGATTTCTTATTACAATATTAGGGATTTAATGACTTCAATGCAGATAGAAAAAGAAAAAACGGCATTGAGAGAACTGGTAATGCTTAGTAAATCATTAAGCGCCCTTATTCACGAAACTCAAAAAGAAAGGGGGGCCAGTGCAGGTTATATCGGAAGCAGAGGTAAAAAATTCAAAACAATATTACCTAAACAAAGACAGCTTACAGATGAAAAAATAAGAGAGTATAAAAAAGTATTGAAAACCGTAGATATTAAAAAATATGACGGTGAACTAGAAAGAGAGGTAAACAAATTAAATCAGTATTTAAGCCAGCTGCCTGAAATAAGACAGAAAGTTGATACTCTAAGTATAAGTCTGAAAGACGAAGTAAAATGGTATACGCAAATGAACGCCACTATTCTTAAAATTATAGGCTTAACTTCCAGACTTGCTCCGAATGAAAGAATAGCAATGGATCTTGCCGCATATGTCAGCTTTTTAAAAGCTAAAGAAAGATCTGGTATAGAAAGAGCGATACTTAGCGCCACATTTAGTGCTGATAAGTTTAAACCTGGAATGTTTGTGAAGTTTATAAGACTGATTTCAGAACAGGATGCGTATTTGGACGACTTTTTAACATTCGCTTCACCTGAAATGAAAAAAATGTATTATCAGCTTATAAAGGATCCTTCTTTTAAAGAGGTAGATCGAATGAGAAGTATAGCTTTACAAAAAGCTCAAGAAGGACATTTTAATATTGACCCTGAGTACTGGTTTAAAACCATAACAAAAAAAATAAATATTTTGAAAAAGATTGATGACAGAATTTCCGATATTATTTTAAGAGATTTAAACAATATAAAAGACCATTATATACTTCAGACTGTTATTGGAGTACTTATAAACATCATTATGATCATATTCGGTTATATGAGCGTTAAAAAACTTGAAATGCAGTTAAGAAGTTTAAAAGGGCTTATTTTAACAATCGCAAAAGATAAAGATCTATCTTTAGAAGTCAGAATATATGAAAAAGACGAATTCGGAACAATCAGAATGGCTCTTAAAGAGTTCCTTGGAATACTTCACGATGTAATGACAAGCGCTTATATGAGTTCAAACGAAAATAAAAAATTTGCAACCAATTTAAAAAATGCGTTTAGAAAAATAAACGAAAACATCCAAAAAGAAGCTGAAATCGTAACAGAAGCGGCTAAAACAGCTGATGAACTTAAAGATAATCTTTTAGAAGAATCGCAGACTTCTAATGAAGTCAAAAATAATATATTAATAGCAAACGAAAGTTTAAAAGAAGCTATGCAGTTGATAGATTCAACAATGGAAAATATTCAGCAGAATGCTCAAAACGAAAACGATCTTGCTTTAAAACTGCAGCAGCTTTCCCAGGATGCAGAACAGGTTAAAAATGTATTGACTGTTATTAGTGAAATAGCCGACCAGACTAATTTACTTGCGTTAAATGCCGCAATAGAAGCCGCCAGAGCCGGAGAACACGGAAGAGGGTTTGCAGTTGTTGCGGATGAAGTGAGAAAACTTGCGGAAAGAACACAGAAAAGTTTAGGTGAAATTGACGCGACCATAAATGTAATAGTACAGTCTATCAATACTGCAAACGATGAAATGCATCAAAATATTGAAAATGTAAATTTAGTAACTAATCAAACTCAGGAAGTTCAGGCTAAAATAGGCGATGTTTCAAATGAAATGGAAGTTGTTGTGGAAAAAGTACAGCATAATGTGGACAAAGTTGAAGCTATTGTAAAAATAATGCAGGAATTTATTGAAAAAATGGAGAATATTAAAAAAATGTCAAATGAAAATAAAAAAAGCGTTCTCGAAAATAATCAAAATATTCAAACAATTGCAGAGCTTGCGGATAAACTTCTTAAAGAAATCAGCCAGTTTAAAATATAATCCCTTTTTGGGTTGTATTAATTGAAGTAAATATGCCAGACTCTGTGACTTGAAAAAAGGAAAAATATGTGGCCTCCTGAAACTCCATATTTAACAGTAGACGGTATAGTTAAAATATTTAATCCCAAATTTGAGGGAATAGTGCTTATAAAAAGAAAAAATCCGCCTTTAGGATACGCATTACCGGGAGGGTTTGTGGACAGAGGGGAAAGTGTTGAAGATGCTTTGATCAGGGAAATGAAAGAAGAAATAGGTCTTGATGTAAAAATTGAAAAACTTTTAGGTGTTTTTTCCGATCCGAAAAGAGACCCCAGGCTTCATACCGCAAGCTGTGTTTTTATATGCAGGGCAGAAGACCTTCCCGAAGCCGGGGATGATGCAAAAGAGGCATTTGTGGTCAAACTTGAGGAACTTCCCTGGGATAAACTTGTTTTTGACCATGCGGATATATTAATAAAGTTTATAACTTAAATAACTTAAAATTATATTAAATTTTCTTTTTTTAAGTAAAAAGTGTTATAATGTTCTTATCTAATATAAGGATATTGTTATGAATAAAAAAATCTTCTTTAGCTGCGTAGCTGCCTCTTTGATAATAAGCGCCAGTTATGCTCAGACAATCGTCATAGATGACACAAATACAACAGGTGTAGTTTTAACAGGTAGTGACAGTTTGTTAGTTGAAAGAAATGGTAGTATCATCATTTCTGATAATAACACTTCTTTGGTAAAGGCTGTCGATTCTAATAGTAGCGGTTATATTAGAAATGATGGTATTATCGAAGGTGAGAATAATTCAGAAGGTTTTATCGGAATTTATACCAACACTGATGTCAACAGTGATATTAATATCCTTAACACAAATCTATTACTGGAAGACAATAATTCAAAAACGAGTGTGGGTATTTCTGTAAGTTCGCAAAACGGGACGGTAAATGTTGAAAATACTGGTGGAACGATATCTAACCGAAACAATGAAGGAAATAGCACAGGAATTAAGGCTCTTTTGGATACTGATACGGGTAATTCGAATATTGTTAACAGCGGTTCCATTGAAAATTTAATAATAGACGCCAATGCAGTGGGTATTAAAAGTGAGTCTCTAAAAGACGGAAATATTAGTATTAAATCGGATGGAAGTATTAACAACCAAGATGTTACAGGTTACTCTTACGGGATTGATGCTTTAGCGGAAGGAAACGGAAATATCAACATTGACAGCTCCGGAGTGATAAAAAACAGTATTACCGATAGTAATGCGATAGGAATAAACGCTGCTTCTACAGGAAGTGGCAAAATAAGTATAGACAACAGTGCAAATATTATTAATTCTTCAAACGGTGGTAATGTATATTCAATTAAAACAGTTTCTTCCTCAGGTGATATTAATATTACCACAAAAGGGGATTTGACCACTAATGAAGCAGCTGGAAAAGCTTTTGCTATTGAATCATATTCAAAAATCGGGAATATATTAATTAACAGCGGAAGCGATATAAATGAAAGTAATATTTCTAATGCGGCAAGAGGAATAAATGCAAACGTTTTAAGCGGAAATATCGGTATTACAAACAGCGGAAGTATGAGTTTTTCCGATATAGGATCTGATGTATACGCAATAAAAGCGGATGTAAACACTTCAGGAAATATAAATATAATTACTTCAAACAGTATCAATATTAAAAACATTGATGGAAAATCATATGCAATTGAAGCATCGAATTTAAGAGACGGGGATATTACCGTTAACAGTTCAAGCGATATAACCGAAAACAATATTTCCGATACTGCCAAAGGTATAGATGTTTATGCTGTCAATGGTAATATAAATATAATCAGCAGTGGTAGCATAAACACTACAGATATAAATAACAGTGTTTACAGTATTAAAGCGCATGTGGGTGAAGGTGATGTGTATATTAAAAACACAGGTTCTATTACGGATATAAATTCTTCTGAGGTTAATGCAATATTTGCAAAAACCGACAACGGAGGTAACCTTGACTTAAACAGTACAGGCGACATATCACTTGAAAATATCGCCGGAAGCGCATATGCCGTAGAATTTAACACAACAGGCGGGAATATAAATATAATCAATTCCGGTTCGATTACAGAAAACAATATTTCAAATGCCGCAAAAGGTATAAACGCATATACGCAAAACGGTAATTTAACTATAAAAAATACTGGAAATACGATAAAAATAACCGATGTAAACGGAACTGCATACGGTATTAAAGCAGATGTTGAAAATAACGGAAGCATAAATATTTCAAGCAGCACCGATGCTGAAATAATAAACACAAACAACAATAATGCCTATAATATTAAAACCTCTACGACAAACGGAAATTTAACAATAACCAATTCCGGAACAATGAAAATTGAAAATGTCAATTACGCCGGAAATATTCATGCTACTGTCACAGACGGTAATATAAGTATACAAAACAGTGCTTCAATATCCGATTCCAACGTATCTACATATGTAAATGCAATTATTGCCAAATCTTCAGAAACCGGTAACGTGATCGTGAAAAATTCAGGTACAATTAATATCAGCAATGTTCTGGGAGCATCGGGAGATAGCAGTAATATATACGCAACGGTAAACAACAGAAACATTAATGTTGAAAACAATGCTTCTTTTACAGATACGAACATATCCGGAAGTATGAACGGAATAAAAGCTGTAAGCGCTAATGCCGGAAATATTAACATTGTCAATTCCGGTGATATGGATATGAATAATGTATACGGTGCATATGATATTTCCGCTAATACTAATGAAGACGGAAATATCAGTATAAACAACAGCGGCAACATTTCAAACAATAATGTGATAGGTAATGTTAATTCAATACAGGCAAACACTCTTTACGGGAATATTCAGATTACAAACAGCGGTTCAATATCTGATAATAATGTATCAGGTTACAGCAACGGCATAAATGCCAAAACATTACAGGCAAATCTCGATATAAACAACTCAGGTTTGATCAGTGCAGTAAATATTGAAAACAATGTGACAGCTTTAAATGCATATATTAAAAACGGAGGCAATATAAACATTGTCAATTCCGGTGATATTTATGCCCAGAATATACTCGGCAAATCTTTAGGTATCGAGGCAAATACATCAAGCGGAAACATTACTATTACAGATACGGGATCCATACAGCAAAGCGGGGTGTTAAAATCAGCAACAGGAATTGATGCGTATGTGAATAAAGGGGATATAAACATAAGCGGAGGTTCTGTAAGTTCTGTTGATATAAACGGTGACGTATATGCTATAAAGGCTGATGTAAACACCAGCGGCAATATAATAATAAACACCAACGGTGATATTACTGGTGAAAATATTGCAGGGAAAGCATACGGCATCAGTGCAAACACATCTGAAGGAAACATAAGTGTAGTAAATTCCACTTCAATAACAGAAAACAATGTTTCAGATAAAGTAACGGGAATAAACGTCAATATTGAAAACGGAAAAGATATCAATGTTACAAACAGCGGAAGCATAAAAATTTCCACGGCAGGCAACAGTGTTTACGGAATAAACGCAAATACCGATTATAACGGTTCTATAAACATTACAAATTCAAATACCATAAATATCAGCAATGTTACAGGATATAATTATGACAAAGCGTTTGTAGACGCCATCAACACACAGACATACGGTGGAAACATTACAGTAACGAATTCGAACATCATAAACATCAGTGACATTAATATTAGCAGTAGCGATCATGAGCATGAAGGTGTTTACGGAATTGTAAGCAAATATGCAACATATGCAAATATAATCAACAAAAGTGCAATAAATGAAACAAACATAACAGCTGAAAGAAGCACTGGGCTTTATGCAAACGGTTCCAATAAAGCCTATATAAACAATTCCGGAAACATTACTATTTCCGGAACATCAGGTTTCACGGAAGGAATCAGTGCATATTCCGATAGTAATGTCAGTATTCACAACTCCGGTATTATTACATTGGCAAACGGGAAAAAATCCGATACGGCAATATATGCATATGGCAATTCAGAAACATCAAATGTAAATGTTGAAATCAAAAATGAAGCAGCGATTAATGAAATGAATATAAGCAGCGCCAGAGGTATATACGGCGGCGTTTATAGGGGTAATTTGAATATTCAAAACGACGGAAATATTACACTGAGCGAAATACATAAAAACGCATCAGGAATCAATGCATATGCCCAATACGGTAATTTGACCATAAAAAACAGCGGAACAATCAGCGGTGCGGACAGCAATAACACAGCGGGTATCGATGTAAACAGCAACAGTGCGGATATTAATATTACCAACAACGGTATTATTAAGATGAGTGATTTAAACGGCACTTATAACAGTGGAATAGTCGCATCAAGCCAATACGGAAATATAAGTATTAAAAACACAGCTTCAATAACAGACATTAATTCCTCACAGTTTAAAGCTGTTTCTGCAGTTTCTTATAATCAGGGTAATGTTAATTTATTAAATGAAGGTAATATTACACTTAATAACATTACAGGGAAAGCCAGTTCTTTAGATGTTAATATATCAAATGGTAATATTTATCTAACAAACACTGCTGATATAAACAGTTACAATATCGGCGGAACAAACAAAGCTGTAAGTGCAAAAATTCAAAAAGACGGTAATATAACAATTGTAAATAACGGTAACATAAAAGACATAAACGGAACAAATAATTATTCTATATTCGCTAATACAAAAAACGGAAACATTACTATTACAAATACAGGATCTTTGGATCAGGAAAATGAAAGTGTATACGGCGCAAATATTTATGCCGATGCCGGTATTGCAGGAAATATAAACATTCATAATACCGGCGATTTGTCAGGATCAAATATTAATGGATACGCTACAAATATCTTAGCGTTTGGTAAAGGTGACATTAATATCGACAATGAAGGCAACTTAAGTGAAAACAACGGATCTCACGCAGGATCTATTTTTGTAATTTCCACTTTAAGAGAAAATAATGTTAACATTAAAAACACAGGAATTTTAACAATTGAAAAATGTCAGAAAAAAACTCTTGGAATAGGGGCTGTTTCAGTTAACGGTGATATTAATATAAATAATTTCGGAAACATGGTGTTTAAAGACAATAACGGTACGACATCAAATATTTATGTTGTAGGGCTTCACAGTTCAGCTTCAAGTATAAATGCGTACATTAACAATGACGGAAATATTTCAAATAATGTAAATAATGGTAATTTGATTGATATTAATGCAACTGTTTATAGAGGAAATGTAACAGTGTTAAACAGTGGAAATATTGTTAATCAGAATATTGACGGTTATTCTTACGGAATTTTTTCAAAGCTTCATGATGGTAATATCAGTATTACGAATAAAGGTGAAATTTCAGATACCAATATAACAAATCTAAATAAACAGATTTTTGCCACAGTTGATGAAGGAAATGTTACAATTGTTAATAAAGCAGCCCTCAATGCAGAATATATAGGAGAAACAGGCGGTTTAATTCTTGGAACGTCAGGTAATGCAATACAAGGATCCGTTTCAATAGATGCGGATGTGGTTACAGGTAATGTGAATATTATTAATGAAAACAACATTACCAATAAACTCATCAGTGGTTATACTTATGGTATACGGGCAAATGTGCAGGAAGGAAATATAACAATTTCCAATTCCAAAAATATAAATATGGATTACATCAACAGCGGTTCGGACAGTCAATATAATATTTCCGGAATTAAAGCGGAAACTGACATAGGTGACATCAATATTACAAACAGCGGAAATATGGAATTAAATAACAGTGTAGGAATTACAAGAAATATTTTTACCTACAGCGGTTCAAGAAGGAATGTTGATATTAACAATACAGGAAACATTGTTGATGTTTCAAATATAGGTAACGTGGTAGCCATTGATGCAAATTCAACCAAACATATATTGGATTCTTCCAGCAATGCCGGCAATATCACCGTTATTAACAGCGGCACCTTGAGAACACAAAATATTGACGGTAATTTTACCGGAATATATTCAGCAATTTTGGAAGGTAATATCAATATTGTAAATAAAGGACAAATTTCAGATAACAATGTGACATATTTAAGCAAAAATATATTTGCGAATGCCTATGAAGGCAATATATCCGTTGTAAACACAGGAGAGTTGGATACAGAGCATATAACAGGCGGAGAAGGTATGCAACTGGTAGACACTTCATCATCAGGAAATGAAAAATTAGGCTCTGTTTCAATTGATGCAAATCTCACAAACGGAAATATTAATATCAGAAACGATGCCAATATTACAGCAAAATATATTAACGGTTATGTATACGGTATAAGAACAAATATAGAAAAAGACGGAAATATAACAGTGTCAAATTCCAAATCTATAAATGTTGATAACGTATCGTTAACTCCTCATATAAATATAGTGGCGATAGAGGCCAACATAAATAATAACGGTAATGTGACAATTTCAAATTCTGACATTGTAAATATAACCGATGTGACTTCATACAATGGCTACAATTATATTGCAGGTGTTCATACGTTGACAGAAGGTAACGGCAGTGTAACAGTAACAAACAGTCAAAACATGACTCTTTCAGGTATACAGGGGTATACATACGGTATTTTTACATATATAAACGGTAACGGCGATGTAAATATTCATACCGGCTCTATAAATGAGACCAATATCAGTAAAGATGCATCAGGAATAATATCTTATTCCAATTTTGGAGATACAAATATATCAAACAGTTCAATAACGCAAAAAGATGTGGGCGGTAGAGCTTACGGAATAATGGCAAGGGAAGATAACGGAAATGTAAATATAAGCAGCGGTTCGATATATGAAAACAATATCAGCCATGGTGCAAGCGGAATAATGGCTTTTACACATGTCGGAGACATAAACATAACAAACAGTTCAATAATACAAAACAATGTAAAAGGCGAAGTTAGCGGTATAACAGCTGATGAAAAGAATGGAAGTATTTACATCAGCAGCAGTTTGATAAGTGAAAACAATATCAGCGATGACGCTACAGGAATTAGGACAAAAACAGATAATGTGGATGTAAATATCAGTATCGGTTCTATCACACAGAATAATATAGAGAACAGGGCAGCAGGAATACTTGCTTTTTCAGGAGGGAATATAAGTATAAACGGCACACTGATAAGTGAAAACAATGTAAGTGAAGAAGCAAACGGAATAATTGCAGATACGGGTGATGCGGATTTAAATATAAGTATCGGTTCTGTGATTCAGAAAAATATCGGCTCAGAAGCAACCGGAATATCAGGCACTGTTCATAAAGGGGATATAAACATAAGCATCGGATCAATAAACGAGAGCAATATCAGTTCAGATGCAAACGGAATAGTTGCAAATGTGGAAACCAACGGAAGCATAAATATTAGCAGTCAGAATATAATAAATGAAAACGATATCAACGGGGACGCATCGGGATTAAATGCAAATATTACAGATTACGGAAATATAAACGTAGCAAACAGCGCATTAGTGGATATTACAGACATTAACGGCAGTGCAAATGCATTTAAACTTACTGCGTATGAAGGCAATATTACCCTTACAAACACTGGAAACATTAATGAAAACAATATAACCGGAAAAGCGTCAGCAATAAACGCTTATATTAAAGACGGAAATGGAATTGTAAATATCATTAACTCAGGAAGAATCAGTATTACCGATGTTAAAAGCGCTCAAGACAATATGACACTGGCCGCAATAAACGCAAAATCCGATGAAGGAAATATAACAATACAAAACTCAAACACAATCAATATCTCAAATATTGATTTGAACGGAACAGACAGTGCAGTAATGGGATTGTTGGCCAGTTCAACATATGGTAATTTAACAATCAACAATAACAATGCGGACATAAACATCAGCGGAGCAAAAATTGGAATTAATATCGGGGCACAGACCGCCGGTGATGTTTCCATATACAATACCGGAAATCTGTCTGAATCAAATACTAGTGAATATGCCGCAAATATCGCAGTAAATAATTTTGCCCGTGCAGGAAATATTGATGTAAACAACTCAGGTATACTTACCGCTTACGGAAATAAAGGAACAGCTTCTTACGGAATAGACATTAACGCATATGAAATGAATACAAGTATAATAAACAGCGGTAATATTAATGAATTTAACAATACAAAAACATTCGGTATACGTGCTTTTGTAGAAGCTGATCTTAACATTACCAATACCGCTTCGTTAAATATTTATAACAACGGTGATGCAACTGCAATTTACGCATATACCAAATTTAGAAACGGAAATATAGACATAAACAATACCGGAAACATTACGCTTAAAGACAACAATGCATCAACATTGATATTTGCCGAAGCACATCACAGCGGGAATGTTAATGTATTCAATAATGCGGATATCGGAATAATCAATGCAAATGCCGAAAATTCTTACGGTATCGTGGCAAATACCGAAAGCGGAGACATTAACATAACCAACAAAGGTGTGATTTACGGTTATAACATTGACGAGAACAAAACAGTCACAGCTATAAAAGCATATACCGCAGACGGAAATATTTCCTTAACAAATGCGGGAATTATAAAAGCTTATACCGCATTTGATGTGCCTGATAATCAGGCTGTAATTAATAATACCAAATATATTGAAACAACAATGATCAATACGCCTAAATCATTGTTTGAAAACAGCGGAATGCTGTATTTACATCTTGCAAACGCACAGACAGCCGCAAATTCACAAAGACAGGTGGAAGTTAACGATTTCAAACTTTTAGGCAGCGGTGTATTGAAACTTGATACAAAACTGATTAAAAATGACGGTAAAATTAAAGCTGTAACCCCTATAGTGCATGCTGCAAATAGTATAACAATGTCAAAAGGCAGCACTGTAAGTATCTGGTTTACAGGGAACAACAACAGTGTGGCACGTCAGTTTTATGATGAAAAAGGAAAAATTACAGACATTTTAATCGCCGACAACAACATGAGCGTAAACGTTAAAGACATTAAAATCGTGGACAATTCACCTGTAGTTAACTTTAAAGCAGTTTTAGACGCCAACGGAACAGCTTTGAGTCTTGAAACTGTTATGGAAAAACATTATACGCCTGAATACACACCTGGTTCAGCACTTTCAAGCACATCGTTCAGTTTACAGTTTATGAATATAATTAGTAATCTGATTATAAACAGGGAAAACAATGCAAAAGGTTTGAACTCAGGTGATAAAGTATTTACAGACAAATACCTTTGGTTTAAACCGTTCGGAATGAACACAAAACAGTCTGACACAGACGGTAAAAACGGTTACAGCGCAAATACTTACGGATTCGGTATGGGTGTGGACGGTGAATATGACATGAACAAATTCGCCGGACTTGCATTTTTCTATTCCCATACCAAAGTCGATGTAAACAATGTGGATCAGAGCAACGAAGTTTCAGGTTATGACTTTGTCGCATACGGAAGCAAACCTGTGATTGATTACAGATCAATGTTTAATTATCAGGTAGGAATCGGTTTACAGAAAAATCATTCAGAACGTTATGTTTCCGTAATAGGAAAAACAGCTACTGCTGATTATGTATCCAAAAGTTTCTATGTTCAGGGATCATTGTCAAGAGTTTACAAATTAAGCGACAAACTCTCAGCTGTTCCGATTATAAGCGGAACGTTTAGATATGCAAAAACACCAGGTTATACCGAAACAGGTGCCGATTTATATAATTTGACAGTTGAAAGCGCCAATCATTCACAAGAAGTGTTGTCACTTTCAAGCAACTTCAATTACAGACATGACGATTCATTGAAATTTACTTCAAATATAGGTATAAATTATGTTTACGACAATAATAAAAACGGATTAAATGCATATTTCCAAGGTGATCCGAGCAGCGTATTCTATACAACAGGAATTGATAACAGCACACTCGGAGTAGGATTGAATGTCGGAATGATTAAACACTTTAAAAACAATTTCACATTCGATTTATACTATAATGTAAACAAAAATATGAACAGCCTGTTAAATCAAAGTGTAACTGCGAAATTTGACTGGAAGTTTTAGGAATGCGGAAAAATATATTATCAAGTATATTTTTTGCGCTTTTTTTAATAGGATGCGGTTACAATATTCCCAGTGTTGAACAAAGGAAAGAAACCCTTAACAGGCTTTCCTCTTCACAGCACCTTACAAAAAAGGTTTATTCAACAGGTATATTTAAAATTTTTACAGTAAGCAGTGATCTTAGCGCATGCGCAGGTAAAAAAGCGGATGTGTATATTGAAGGAGATGGTCTTTCTTGGATTACTTCAGATACCGTCTCACCGAACCCCACACCCATAAATCCTACCGCGTTTAAACTTTTTTTGCAGGATTACCACAAATGTAAAATTTACATGGCCCGTCCGTGTCAGTATACAGATGATCCGAAATGCAGTGTGAAATACTGGACTGGTTACAGGTTTTCACCTGAGGTTATTGCAAGTTTCAACAGGGCTCTTGAGAGTATAAAATCCAAATATAAACTTCATGGATACCGTTTGTTCGGATATTCAGGAGGAGGCGCGGTTGCGGCTTTACTTGCGGTAAAAAGAAAGGATATTTCACTGCTTGTAACCGTTTGTGGTAATTTGGATATTAAAAAATGGGCTGAAAACGAGTATATCACACCGTTAAGGGGGTCCTTGAATCCGGCTGATTTTTCTGATAAGCTTCAATATGTAAAACAGTTTCATTTAATCGGCGGAGACGACAGGATTATTCAAAAAAGTGTATTTGAATCATATCTCAGCAGGTTTAAAAATAAAAAAAACATTAAATATGAAATATTTAAAGATTTTAATCATCACTGCTGTTGGGTAAAACAGTGGAAAAAAATTTTAAAGGATATAGATGAACGAGAGAAAAATCAGTTTTAATTATTCAGTTAATTTAATAGATATATTAAAACAGTTAAAAAGAACTATTGTAATTAGTACTTATCAGACCGGTAAAATCATTATGATCTCCGAAAAAGACGGGGATCTTGAGATTAAATACATAAATCTGCCGCGTCCGATGGGTATGTATGGCAACGGTGTAAAACTATGGGCGGGCCTTGGTCATTCGATATGGGAATTTCATAATTTCGACAAAATAAAAAAATATTCAAAAAATGATGCATGTTATCTGCCTCTTAACATACATTATACAGGCGATATAGACATACATGAAATGGAAGCGTATGAAAACAAACTTTATTTTATAAATACAAAATTTTCATGTCTGTGCGAATATGATCCCACCTGCAGTTTCAAACCGATCTGGAAACCTAAATTTATCACCGATTTACAGCCTACCGATAAATGCCATTTAAACGGGCTGTGTATAAAAGACGGAGAACCGAGATATGTAACTACATTAGGTTCAAGTGACGAACCTTTGGGATGGAGGAAAAATAAAGCGAAGGGCGGTTTGTTAATTGATATCAAAACCGATAAAGTTTTGGCAAAAGGTCTTTCCATGCCTCATTCTCCGAGATGGCATCAGGAAAAACTTTGGTTTTTGGAATCAGGAAAAGGGACACTTTCATATATTAACCTTAAAAGTAAAAGAATAACAAAGGTAATTGAAGTGCCTGGTTTTACAAGAGGACTGCATTTTCTGGGTAATTTAGCTTTTATCGGTGTTTCAAAAGTAAGAGAAAGCGCCACTTTCAGCGGCCTGCCGATAACAAAACTGCCAAAAAGGGTCTGTGGTGTATGGCTTGTAGATACTGCGAGCAAAAAAATTATTTCGTTTTTTGAATTTACAGAAGGTGTGGATGAGATTTTTTCGGTTTCCGTGCTGCCGCATGCACATGTTGATATATATGATGCGAACAACGAATATTCACATGTGAATTATCTTATTAATCCGGAATATGCGGACATGGTAAAAATGCCCCAGACTGAAATAGAACTTGCAGCTCCTCATTTTGACAAGGGTAACGAATTGTATAACATGAATAAAAAAGAAGAGGCTATTGAAGAATTTAAAAAAGCTCTGAAAATACAGCCTGATTTCCTTCCAGCAACTTTTAATATAGCTATATCGCTCGGTGATTTGGGCAGATTTGAAGAAGCTGAAAAAATACTTATGGATGTGATTGAAAAAGACGCTTCAATAGCGGAAGCATACAATTCGCTCGGTTATGTGTATTATAAAATGGGTGATTACAAAAGGGCTAAAGAAAATTTTGAAAAAGCACTGGAATTAAATCCTAAATACGAACAGCCTAAAAACGCACTGATTGTTTTAGAAAAAGAATTAAAAGAAAAACAGGAAGAAAAAGAAAGCAATAAAGACACTAAAAATTAAAGGCCTGCCTCTTTCAGTGCCTCGGCCTGATAATATGCAATAAGAGGATCTATAATTTCATCAAAAAGCCCTTCGCTCATAATTTGTTCGAGTCTGTACAGTGTCAGGCCGATTCTGTGGTCCGTTATTCTGTTTTGAGGGTAGTTGTATGTTCTGATCCTTTCACTCCTGTCACCGCTTCCCACCTGGCTTTTACGTGCTTCCCCTATTGCCGCAAGTCTTTCGTTTTCAAGTTTTTCAAAAACTCTGGCTTTTAATATTTGCATTGCTTTTTCTTTGTTTCTCTGCTGACTTCTTTCATCCTGCATTGATACAGTGATACCTGTCGGTATATGAGTCATTCTTACCGCACTTTCCGTTTTGTTTACGTGCTGTCCTCCGGCTCCTCCGGCACGCATTACTTCTATTTTAATATCTTTAGGGTCCAGTTCTATATCAACATCGTCAACTTCTGGCATTACTGCCACCGTAACGGCAGAAGTGTGTATTCTGCCCTGTGATTCTGTTGCAGGAATTCTTTGAACCCTGTGTGTGCCGCCTTCGTATTTAAGTCTGGAATAAACGCTTTCACCTTTGATTAAAAGAATAATTTCTTTATATCCTCCCATATCACTTTTGCTTTCGCTGACTATTTCTACTTTCCATCCTTTATTATCGGCGTAGCGCAGATATGCTTTTACCAAATCTCCTACAAACAGTGCGGCTTCGTCACCTCCCGTTCCGGCTCTTATTTCAAGGAAAATATTTTTATCGTCGTTTGGATCTTTCGGAAGAAGCAGTATTTTTATTTCTTCTTCAAGTTTAGGAAGTTTTTCTTCTGCTTCTTTTAATTCCTCTTTTGCCAGTTCGGCCATTTCAGGATCGTCAAGCATCATTTTTGCTTCTTCTATTGTCTGGATTATACTTTCATACTCTTTAGCTTTTTCTACAATCGGTTCTAGACTTCTGGCCTCACGCGAAAGTTTTGTCATTCTTTTAATATCCTGTGTAATTTCCGGAGAACTTAACATTTGATTTATATCGTTATATTTGTTTACGAACGGTTTTAATTTATCAAGCAGCATTTTAATCCTTTAAAGATTATATAATTTTTTGGAATTATAACATTTACAGTTCCAAATTATTAAAAAGTGGGGTGGAAAGAGGGGGAAATATAAAAATTATGCTGACGGTTCGATTGATTTTACTAAATTATGAAGTCTAGAAATTTTTCTTCTTGCTGTGTTTTTCTTTAAAATCCCTTTGTTGATAAAGCTTTGGAATTTTTTGTTTGCTACTTTCCATGCATTTAATGCAGCTTCGTAATTTCCTTCAGCTACCGCAGTTTCAACATTCTTAGTGATTGTTTTGATTCTTGTTCTGTAGTATCTATTTCTCTCTGTTCTTTTTCTTGTTTGTCTGATTCTTTTCTCAGCAGATTTAACGTTTGCCATTTATGTCCTTTTTTGAAGCGTATTTTATAAAAATTTGGTAAAATTTGCAAATAAATATTTCATTTTTAAAAGGAAACGGATGAAACTTTTTGGAACTGATGGTGTAAGAGGCAAGGCGGGGGAGGTGATAACTCCTTTTTTAGCAATGAAGCTTGCAATGGCTTTTGGGGAAAGTATGGAGAAGAAAACGGGGAAGATTTTAGTCGGAAAAGATACCAGAAGAAGCGGATATATGATAGAAAACGCCCTTGTAAGCGGACTTACAGCAATAGGGTATGATGTGATACAAATAGGTCCTATGCCTACACCGGCTATAGCTTTTTTAACGGAAGATATGAGATGCGACGGCGGAATAATGATAAGCGCATCGCATAATCCTTATTATGACAACGGAATAAAATTTTTTGACAGTGAAGGAAATAAACTTTCTACGGATAGTGAAGAAAAAATAGAAAAAAGGTATTTTGAAAATAATTTTGATTTAAAAACGGAAAAAGATATTGGAAAAAGTAAAAGAATTGACGACGTAATAGGAAGGTATATCGTTCATATAAAATCATCGTTTCCAAAACATGTGAATTTAAACGGAATGAGGATAGTTCTTGATACAGCAAACGGTGCGGCGTATAAAGTGGCGCCTACTATTTTTACAGAACTAGGTGCCGATGTTATCACCATTAACGATGAGCCTGACGGGTTTAACATAAATCAGAATGCGGGAGCAATGCATCCGGAATATTTGGCTAAAAAAGTGCTTGAATACAGGGCTGACATCGGGTTTGCCCTTGACGGAGATGCAGACAGGCTTGTAGTTGTGGATGAGAGAGGAGAGGTTGTAGACGGAGACAAACTTTTAGGCTCTTTGGCATATTACCTTCATAAAAGTGGCAAATTAAAAAACAACGGTGTAGCGGTAACGGTTATGAGTAACGGCGCGCTTGAAGATTTTTTAAGCGGCTACGGCATAAAGGTATACAGAAGCGCCGTAGGGGATAAATATGTCTTGGAAGTTATGAAAGAAAAAGGACTGAATTTCGGAGGAGAACAGTCAGGCCATATAATATTCAGCGATTATGCAAAAACAGGTGACGGGCTTGTGAGTGCTCTTAAGGCTGTTGCATATCTTATTGAAAGCGGTAAAAAAGCCAGTGAGGCATTTGATCTGTTTGAACTTTACCCTCAGGTACAGGATAATATTAACGTTTCTACAAAGACTCCTATTAAACAAATAGAAGGTGCTGAGGAAATCCTGAAATCGGTTGAGAGTGAAGGGTACAGACATCTAGTAAGATATTCAGGTACGGAAAATAAACTAAGACTGCTGATAGAAGGTGAAAACGAAAAAAAAGCAAAAGAACTGCTGGTTAAATTAAAAGAATTTTTTAAAAGCAGGCTTTCATAAAGAATGGGGAATGGAGAATTGAGAATTGAGAAAAAGTTAGCGGTTAAGTTTTTAAGTGCGTTTTTTTTAATATTTATTATAGACCAATTGATAAAATATGTTTTTTTACAAGGTTTTGAATTTAACAGCAGGTGCATTTCTTTAGTTCTTACGTTTAATAAAGGTGTGGCTTTTTCCATGTTTGCTTTTTTGGGCGCATATTTAAAATATATTCAGCTGATTTTAATAGGAGTGCTTATTTATGTGTTTTATAAAGAAAAGCTTATTTTCACTCATCCTGTAATAAGCGGTATACTGTTTGCAGCAGCTTTATCCAATCTTTCTGACAGATTTATAAGAGGCGGTGTTGTTGATTATGTATACTGGCACTGCGGATTTGATTTTGCAATATTTAATTTTGCTGATGTTTGTATAGATTTTTCAATAATTATGTTTGCTTATTATTACTTTTTTGGTAAAATTCCAAAGAAGGTCGCGTAGCTCAGTTGGTTAGAGTACTACCTTGACATGGTAGGGGTCACAGGTTCGAATCCTGTCGCGACCACCATTAAAGATTATTTTTAATTTTTTGAATATCTACTTTATTTAATATTTTTACTACTTCATCCGGCTTCATGTTTTCAAATGTAAAAACCAAAACAGCAGGTATTTTTTTATCTAACATTACAACAATAATACCGTTATGTTCTTTTTTTGCGTAAGTAACGGCGCATTTGAGTTTCTTACATGTAGTCGTCGATATGAATGTTTCGTCAGTATTAACTGTTAAAGGCATTGAAAACACGGATATAAACTGATAAGAAGGTCCGCCTTTTAAAATTTGTAAAGAAATATTTTTGTTATTTTTTTTATATTCTTTGTAAGCCTGTTCTCCTTTTACAGTGTCTGTTTGAATATTTACGGATTTGCATTTTTCATAAGAGGAGTAATTTCCTATATTATCGGGGAGCAAACTGCAAAGATTTCCTTCCGCAAACAAAAGAGAAAATGAAATAAACAATAAGATTTTTTTCATTTTAATCCTTTATTTTATATATATAAATATTATCGATAAAAGCATCGCAGCAATCTGCCCCGACACATATGCTGCCTGCTTGATTTAGGGTTTTGTCACGGTCATTAATATCAATACCAAGTACTCCGTCGACATATATTGAAATATGGGAATTTTTTGCGATGATTTTGATTTTATGCCATTTTGATTTTGGTATGTTGATTTTGTTTTTGGCAATTGTCATTACCGTCTGGCCTGCAATTTTGTCCAGTTTTATATTTCCGTCTTTTGAAATATGTGCTTCATAGCCGATAAAAGGTTTTTTATTAACAACCCTGAAATAAAAAGTTCCGTTTCCGTTTACATCAGCAGTTAATATAATGTTTTTGGCTCTGAAATTTTCCAAACATATTTTTCTCCATTCATGCGCTTTAAGCAGTTTGCCTATTTTCCCATTACTTTGTACACCCATTTGGATTTCAAATTTATTGCCTTTCCAGTTACCGAACGGGGTAGTCTGTCCGATTCCGTATTTTTCAAAATTTTCTTTAAATAATAATATACGTTTTTCATGATTAATACTGTTATGATTAGTATTGATTGTCGTTTGTTGGTTATTATTTAACGTATTATTAGCGTTGTATCTGTAATAGGTTTCAGGTATCAGTGTTTCTATTTTGTTTACGGCTTTTGCTATCATGACCCTTATTGCTTTTTCCATAGGCGTATTTTTATATACGCTTAATCCTCCTCCCACGATTCCTATGCCGCTTACACCTCCGCCAAGACCTCCTACTTTCCAGTCGCTTGTTTTTCCTTCTACAGTGGCTACTGCTATTATTCTTCCGGTTCTGACGTCTATAAGTCTTAGATCTGCAGCTATATATGCTTCATTTTTACCTAATTTTACTCCGCCTATAAACGGGATACCTTTAGGAATTACAAAACCTCCGGCAGCAATACCTCCGGCTTTAGGCTCAAAAGCCGTAATAGCGCCTACAATCAATATATCAGCCCCTTCCAGATTTCTTATAGGTTTATTTATATTTGTATTTAATGCATATTCTTTTTCAACAGCATTTAAGCCTTCACCTCTTTCAAGAACTATAAATTTTCCGGTTTTTACTAGTTCGGTTGTAAGCATATCCGCAATACCGCTGCCTATCTGACCGTTACATTTTGCAGCTTTGCATTTGAACGACGCTACGGCTATTCTGGCTTTTGGACCGTTGTACTCGGTTATACTGTTTACATTTTCCTTTGAAGCAGTGACATTTGCTGTCGTTTGCATACAGCCGCTTATAAAGAAAATTCCTAACAGCAGTACTAATAAGGTTTTGATTTTCATATTAATCTCCTTTTAATGTATTGTTAATTATTTTATAATGTTTGTAATATTTATGTCAAGTATATAAAAAAATCTTATTTCTTTGTATAATTATCAAAAAAGGATTTAAGTGAAACTTTTAATTCAGAATGTGGGTGAAATAGAAATTGAAAATATTGTTTTGGATTATAACGGTACGATAGCGGAAGACGGGATTGTAAAAGAAAGCGTAAAAAGATATATTAAAGAGCTTCAAAGCGAATTCGATATATATGTGATTACTTCCGACACTCACGGCAGCGCGGCCAAAAATCTTGAAGGAACAGATGTTAAGCTTAAAATATTAACAAGTTCTAATCATACAGAAGAAAAAGAAAGTTTTGTAAAAGAGCTGAAAAATGTTTTTGCTATCGGTAACGGAAGCAACGATTCTCTTATGCTTAAAGCGGCGGATATAGGCGTATGCGTAATTGAAGACGAAGGGGCAAGCGTAAAAAGTGTTTTGAATGCTGATATTGTATGTAAAAGTATTGAAAATGCATTTGAGCTTTTGATAAAACCGAAAAGAATCATTGCAACTCTCCGTGAATGAGGCGTTTGAGCTGATTGGTGTATTTGTTGTTTGTGTTGGTAGTTCATTTTATATAAACGTTATGTCATCAACTATAAACCATTAACCATCAACTATTAACTATCAACAGTCAACTGTCAAATTTATAAATATATCCTCTGACTTTTGGAGGTATTTTTTCTTTTCTCATTTTTTCTTTGAATTCTTTATCCATTGCGGTTTTTATATAAGGTGCTATATAGATATGTTTTTCATTGCTGTCTATTGCGATTTTGCCCTGTATTACACATGAAAAACCAGTTTTTATTACCTCATCCCTTTGAGCTTTGCTCATTATGACTCCCAGTTCTTTTAAAATAAGGTCTGTTTTTTTAATGTCTATTTCTGGCGATGTTTTTTGAAATCTGTAGAGTTTTTCTTTTTTTTTCCAGTTTTTCTGAAAGAGCAGGTTTAAATCATTTTCAAGATATTCAAAACTTTTTTTTACTCCTTCGGCATACAGATCGATGAATTTATTCGCAAATTCGTCTCTTATAAAATTTCTTTTATATTTTTTGTCAAAATTACTGCGGTCTATAAAATATTTAATTCCCTTTTCATTTAAAAAAGCTACAATTTCTTTACGAGATACATTATAAAAAGGTCTGTATATTTTATAACCCTCTCTCTCCTCCCATTCACCCATTGCTATTATTTCTTTAAGACCTGCGCCTTTTCCAAGCTGCATCAAAAGCCATTCGAATCTGTCGTTTAACTGATGGGCTGTAATGAGTGTATCATAGCCGTGATTTTTTATAATTTCTTCAAAAAATCTGTATCTGCATTCCCTTGCCGATTTTTCAGAAAATTTTTCTAAATAACAGTCTTTAATATAAATTTTTTTATTATATTTGCGTGCAAGCTCTTTGGCATATTCGACTTCTTCATTACTGGTTTCTCTGGTATGGTAATTGACAATGGCCATATCAAAAGATATATTATTTTCCATAAGCCGGAAAAAAAGGGCAGTTGAATCCACTCCCGCTGAAAATGCAAGTAGGTTATTTGATGATTTTTCCAATTAACTGTTCTCCTGCCTGATTTTCTATTTTTACGTTATATAAACCGCCTATTTCAAGATTTTCTATTTCGCTGTCATTAATTAAAATATCTCCGTCTATTTCTGGAGCCCAGAGTTTAGGGCGGACGCTGTAAAACAGTTCGTCTTCCGTCAGTCCGTCAAGATAACATCTGCAGGTTTTGTTCAGATATTTTTTAAGGGCGTTTTTAGTTGTCTGTTTTACTATTTTTCCCATTTCTTTCGCTCTTTTATCAATTGTATTTTGAGGAAGTTTGTCTTTTCTTTTGAAAGCTGCGGTATCTTCTTCGTCGGAATATGCAAATACGTTTACCCTGTCGAATTCAAACTCTTTTATGAAATTTTTAAGCTCTTCAAAGTCTTCTTCGCTTTCTCCAGGATGACCTACTATTACGGATGTCCTTATGAAACTGAACTCTTTTTTCATTTCATACAGAAGTGATTTAAGTTTTTCAACGCTTCCGGGTCTTTTCATTATTTTCAGCATTTTTTCGTTTATATGCTGTATAGGCATATCGAAATAGTTTTCTACAACTTCGGAAGCGAATATTCTTCTTATCAGTTTTTTGGTTGTTGTCGCCGGATATAGATATAAGATTCTAACGGTAATATCTTCGATTTTATCAATTTCGTCAATTAATCGTTCAAGCCCGTCTTTAATGCCTTTATCCCTTAAATATGAGCTGGAATCCTGAGAAGCAAGTGAGAAATCTTTAAAACCTTTATCTTTTAATCTTTTAATTTCACCGATGATTTCGGGAATTTCTCTTGAATTTAGTCTGCCTTTGAAATTCGGAATGGCGCAAAATGCGCATTTTTGGTTGCAGCCTTCAGAGAGTTTGATGTATGCGTGGTAGCTGCTGCCCGTTATTATTCTTTCGTCGTTGTGAATCAAATAAACTTTTGGGGAAAATTCGGATTTTTTTTCTTTTACAAGTTTGTCTATTTTATCAAAATCTCCGACTCCCGTCCATATGTCTACTTCCGGAATCTCTTTTGGAAGGATGTCTTTATATCTTTCACTAAGACATCCCGTAACAGCAAGAACCGCATTGTCTTTTTTAGCATCAGCCAGTTCAAGTATTGTCTGAATCGATTCCTCTTTTGCAGGATTAATAAATCCGCAGGTGTTTACTATAAGCAGATCCGCTTCGTCAGGATTGTCGGTAAGAGTGTATCCGTCTTTGAGACGGCCAAGCATTACTTCGCTGTCTATAAGGTTTTTAACACATCCTAACGATGCTAAATAAAGTTTTTTCAAGAAAATCCTTTTTTTAAAATTTTATCAAAAGTGTTATAATTATGTAAAATGTGAAAAGGCTGCTGATGGAAAAAATCGGGTTAATTGTAGGGCTTGTTTTGACGATTATAGGAATAGTTAAGATAGATATGTTTTTAATTCCTACTTTAAATTATTTTGGGAAATATGTTTTTTTTGCGGCTTTTAATATTTTTGTTTTTTGGGTGGAATGGGTCTTTTATAAGAAATTCGGAGGTTTGATGAAAATAATTATGCCTGCAGTTTTTGGATTAATAATACTGCTGATCGGAGTTAAATTTGCGTAAGATAATTGTTTTATTTTTTTTGTTAATTGGTATTGTAAGAGCAGATATTTATTTAAACGGTTATTTACATATAGGGGATAACGATGATTTTAGTGGATATATTCCTAAAGAACCAATAACTTTTGATGGAGAGCATACTTATAATTATTATCTAAACAATCCTACAAACTTTTACATATCAAAAGATATAACTATTACCGGTGTAGAATTGGTAAATGCAATAGGTATTGAATCTGATGACAGAATAAAGGTATATATTGATGGAAAGAGAGTAGGAAGAGGTACAAAGGGAAGTAATATTATTTACTTTAATTTAACATTAAAAGCAGGTTTTCATACAATTGCGGTAAAAGGTGTCTGTTATGCAGATGGTAAAAAAGAAAATTGTAATAAAAGTGATGTAGATGATATTGATGATTTTTATTTTGAAGGTTATAAATTATTAACCTCCGATAATGATGAAAATATTAAAAATTTTGTTCAAAGACATCATATAGGTGATGATGAAGATAATAATAATGACTGGTATGATGATTTAAGTGATGATTGGAATAAGCCGTTTTGGTATCCAGATGATAACGAGGGTACAGAAATTACATATGACTTTAATGTAAGCTGCAGTGTAAGTTCTGTGGATTTTTATTTATATAGAGTAAGAGATATTGATTATAAGAATAAAAATCAAATACAGTTTTATGTAAATGGTAATTTTGCAGGATATGCATATATAAATACAAATGATGACGGTGTTTACGATCTGCATTATGTTTATCAAAATTTGATTAAAGGTCCTTTTAACGGAAAAGTTAAAATAATTTCCAATAGCAACTGGTGGGGTGATTACGATGACTTTTCTTGGGATGAGTTTATAGTTGTTCCTCATTGTGTAAATAATCCTCAACAGACAAACACTACATTCAATGCAGTGGATTATATATCGGATATTACACAGTGTAATGCAGTAAACGACTGGGATGATAATATTACTACAAAACTTGCCGATAAAGAATTTAATTTGACGCTTCTTGCAAAAGATCCTGATACCGATACTCCTTTGGAAGCTAATATTACGAAAGTCACATTGTATTATTACGATTCTTCAAGTAACGGTCAGTGCAGCGGTAATTTGATCGGAAGCAAAGTTATATGTAATAACTGCGGACAGACAAACGCTAACGGATGTATGACACTTGATGAAAACACTCTTAATGTCGACAGAGCCGTAAAATGTGTTGAGGTAAATATTCAGGGGAGGGCTTTAAGCAATACTTCTACCGATGTAAACGAATCAAATTCAACCGATAATTTTGCCGTCAGGCCTTATAAGTTTATAATTACTAATATTCCTAATGCGGTGAAGGCCGGGAATGATTTTAATATTACGATAAAAGCCGTCGATGAAAACGGAAATCCAGTTAAAGATTATAACGAGACGGTATATGTTAACGGACAAAGTGTGGATTTAGAGTATAACGAAACAAAAAGCGGATGTAAAACCGGAATTTTAAATAAAGTTTCAGGAGGGAATTTCGTTAACGGTGAAGCCAATTTAACGCTTAATTACAATGAAGTAGGAGATTTGAATTTAACGGTAAAAGAAGTAAACAGTAGTGAATATGCTTTAGTAGACAGTGACGATACAAATGATACTCAGAGGTTTATACAAAGTGTTTCGGATGTGCTGGATTTTAGTGTGGATCATTTTAAACTCAGTGCGCTTTTTGAAAATTATGATAAAGACGGCAATTTTACCTATTATGACAGAGATTTGAATATCGCTTCTAAACTGGAGCTGAATATTACGGCAGTTGATAAAAACGGAAATGTGCTAAGCAATTACAATAAAGACTGTTATGCTAAAAACATTACCGTGGATATAGCACATAACAATGTCGAAGTTAATGTGTCTCAGATACTGTATAAATATATAGATACCAACGGCACGGAATATGACGGCAACGTTTCAAAAGATGAAAATGTTACGTTTGTATATAATAAAAATAATTTTACTACCGATAATAACGGATCAACCAGCGTAAATGTATATTTCAATTTTGACAGAAACTCATCGGTTGTTTTAAATCCTTTTGAATTTAATATTACAGACATTGACGTTAACGATACCGATGCAAACGGAACATTGAATTTAAATGAAACCGCCAGATATTATTACGGCAATCTGCTTTTAAGCGATGTTCTGGCTGTGGAAAACGATTTTAACAAAACGTATCCTTTTATCGTATATGACGGAAACGGAGTTCTTAATCCCGGCACAAAAGAGCTTGTTTACAACTGGTATTTAAATGATAAACATTCCGTAATAGACGGCAATGTTACAGATTCGGAAATTGTCGTTTCAAAAGATTTTAACGCATCAAATACCTTAAACGGCGTAACGGTCAGTGTTGTTTCCATAAACGGCGGGAAAATTACGTTTAAAATAGACAGAACAAACAGCAATATCAATTATGCGGTTATTCATCTGTTAAGCCCGAATCTCAAGTGGCTCTGGTATTCCAAATTTTATGAAAAATATGATATTTCAAATAATTCCAGCTGTTTAAACCATTTCTGTTTTGCCGTTTCATGGCAGAATACAAATAATGAAGGAGAAGTCGGAAGCGGAGAATTTAACGGTACTGAAGCCAATGTAACGGATACCAATTCAACCAAAAGAGGAGTGAAGATATTTAGATAATTATATCCATATATTATCGATAAGCCTTGTGTTTCCGACTTTTGCCGCAATTAAAATAATAGTATCTCCCGGTTTTATTTTATTAATATAATTGAAATCCCTGTCGACAAATGCGATATACTGAAGTTCGTCCACATCTAGAATATCAAGCATTTCTTTTTTGATTTCTTCAATGTTTTTTGTCTTTGACGAAAGTTTGGCGGCTCTTTTAAGTGCTTTGCTGATGCTAAGCGCCCTTTTTCTCTCTTCATCGCTTAAATAAACGTTTCTGCTTGAAAGCGCCAGTCCGTCTTTTTCCCTTTTGGTTTCGCATTCAACTATTTCTATATCAAAGAAAAAATTTTTAACCATCTGTTTTATCAGATACAGCTGCTGGGCGTCTTTTTTGCCGAAATAAGCTTTTGCAGGTTTTATAATATTGAAAAGTTTGTTTACAACCTGCAAAACTCCGTCAAAATGTCCCGGACGGTTAAAACCTTCGAGTATATAACCTTTGATTTTAGGGGCTTTTATTAAAACTTCATCTTTAGTATACATGTTTTCGGCTGTAGGCGTGAAAACTGCGTCGACTCCCGCGCGTTTGCATATTTCAAAATCCGCTTCCAGGCGTCTTGGATATTTGTCCAAGTCTTCTCCGGGTAAAAACTGGGTGGGGTTTACGAAAATGGAAACTACTACAAAATCGTTTTCACTTATTGCTTTTTCTATTAAACTTAAATGTCCTTCGTGAAGCGCTCCCATCGTAGGAACGAATCCGATACTTCCGTTTAGGGCTTTTCTGAATTCGATGGCTTCTTTTGGGGAATTTAAAATTTTCATAAGCCGCCTTTTTTGGTAGAATTATATATAAATTTTAATACGTTATAAAAGGACGGCAATGGATGCTTATGAATACAGCGAGTTAATAAAAGAGCTGGAGAATAAAATTGAGAATATAGAATCTATTTTAAAACCCGATAATTTAAATAAAAGGTTAAAAGAAATTCAGGAAATGGAAAACGATCCCGATTTTTGGAACGACCCTAAAACAAGCGCAAAAGTGCAAAAAGAAAAAAATGCGATAATGAGAAAACTTGAAAAATACGAAAAAGCCAAAAGAGCCCTTCAGGATAATAAAGACATGTTCGAGCTTGCAAGCATGGAAGAAGATGAAGAAACCCTTAACGAAGTATTTGAAGACGTAAAAGAGCTGAAAAAAGCCATAAGGGATTTGGAAATTGAAGTGATGTTAAGTGATGAAAACGATTCTAAAAACGCAATTATTTCAATACATCCGGGAGCCGGGGGGACAGAATCCCACGACTGGGCTTCGATTCTTTACAGAATGTATCTGAGATATGCCGAAAGAAGAGGATGGAAAGTTGACGTTCTTGATTATCAGGCCGGAGACGAGGCCGGAATAAAAGATGTGAGTTTTCTTGTAAAAGGGGAAAACGCTTACGGATATCTGAAAGCTGAGAACGGTATTCACAGACTTGTGAGGGTGTCTCCTTTTGACAGCGGCGGAAGAAGACATACTTCATTTGCGTCTGTTCAGGTTTCTCCGGAAATTGACGATGATATTGAAATAGAAATTGATCCTAAAGATATAAGAATAGACGTTTTCCGCGCAAGCGGAGCCGGAGGCCAGCACGTAAACAAAACCGAAAGTGCCGTAAGGATTACGCATATTCCTACAGGTATAGTTGTAGGATGTCAGACTGACAGAAGCCAGCATAAAAATAAAGAGATGGCTTTTAAAATGCTTAAATCAAAGCTGTACGAACTTGAACTTGAAAAAAGAAAAGCCGAAGAGGAAGGCAAACCTAAAGACGAGATGGGATGGGGACATCAGATAAGAAGTTACGTTCTATTCCCTTATCAGCAGGTTAAAGACAACAGAAGCAATAAAGCTTATTCAAGGGTAGACGACATACTTGACGGCGATTTGGACGAAGTAATTGAGGATGTTTTAATTTCTGAAAAGGAAAAAGAGGATTGAGGAAATCTTTAACTTTAATTGAGCTTATATTTACGATTGTAATAATTGCCGCTGTTTTTACGGTGATTCCTAAAATAATATATATAAGCAATAAATCTTTGGAATTTTCTAAAAAAGAGGACGCGATATTTAATATGATGTCTAAAATAATGGATATTTCGTTAAAGGAATATGACGAGCAAAACACAAATTACGACGATATACTTCTTGTAAACGACCCGCCTAAAAACGTTTTGGACTGTAATGCAAGCAGCGGATACAGATTAGGAGGGTTCGCGGGAAGCAGAAACTGTAAAGACGGAATTTTCGAGAGCAGTATAGGCAAGGACGCAAACGAACCTCCTTATGACGACGTAGACGATTACAACGGAATAGAAGAGAATACCACAAAAGACGGAAGAGTGGTATATACGCTAAAAATTACTGCAGGCTATACGGATGAATGGAATAAAAGCGATTATTCAAACGGCAGTCTGTCTTTTCACTTTACCAAAACCAGCGACAACACCAAAACAAATATCAAAAGAATAAATGTAACCGTTTCTTTTAATAATCAGACAATATCTTCAGTCAGTTATTACAGCGCCAATATCGGGCATATTAAAATAAACAGCGTACAGTGGTGAATAAATTGAGAATGGAGAATTGAGAATTGAGAATTAAAAAGAGTTTTACTTTAATAGAAGCGATTTTTGTAATTGTAATACTGGCTTTTATTTTAATAGGCGGTTTTCAGATTATCAGCAAGCTGTATGTAAGAAACTACATCGCAAAACAGACTTCTAAATTTGAATTTGTTTCCCAGCAGGTTTTAGACCAGGTGGCGTCTCTCATATATTACAGGGTTCCTTTAAGTGTAATAGGCTATAATCAGTCTACCGGGAATTTTAAATACATCGGAAATATAACTGACACTGACGATTTTCCTGTTTTGGAATGGATAGGTTATCTGAATGATGCGATGGTGGATGCGAATCTCAGCGGATTTGCGGATCTTTATGCAAGTAAAAAGCCTGTTTTAAAAGCCGTTGATTTCAACAGCAGTTTTATAAATACAATACTGCAGAATAAATACAGTACTGCAAAAACGCTTAAGGATTTGACGTCAGTGATATTTGCCGGAAGTTTTGACAGGGGAAGCGAAGCCGCTTTGTATAAATATAAAAACGCTTTCGGCTGGCACGGAAACAGAGCCGATTATGTTTTTCGTATAAGCAGTTATACCCAAAACGGCAGCGACTGTGATCTTAATCTCACAAGGTATGACGGAAGTGATGTGTCCGGAATTAAAATATATGAAAAGTTTTATCTGGCAGACAGCGCCTATGCCATAGCTTTAAAAAAAGATTTAAATATCTCAAAATGGAACTGCGGCGTAAGTTTTGACAAGTTTAAAAACGACGATCTGCTTTTGTTTTATAATTACAGACCGTGGCTGGGTGAGACATTTTGCGGTGACGGCGGAGACGGAAACGTTACTTTGCTGGCTTCAAATGTAAAATCATTCAGGGTGAAAAAAATCAATTATCATCTTATGCTTAAACTGGAGCTTTTTAAAAGCAGAGCCGATATAAATATATCGGTATCAAAACAGAAGGTGGCTTTTTAAAATGCAGAGAAAAGGTTTCGGGGTAATAAGCGCTTTGATTATAATGCTGCTTGTTGCGACATTAATGGTTATCGTAGTAAAATTTTCATTTGTTACGGTTAAACATACCGGAGATTCTTATCTTCAGCAAAGGGCTCAGCTTTTTATGCAAAGCGCTATAGAAAATTCTATTCAGGCTATAGAAGGATATGACAGAAAAGCGAATAACGGATGTTTGGAACATATGACTTTTGAAGACGAAGATAAAAGATTTACAGCTAATGTAGATGTTTTAAGGTATTACTGTTATGATTTAAACGACTGTCCGTGTGGAAATGCCGTAAAAATATCCACACCGGAATCGCACGGATATGTGTTGTTAAAAGTAACAGTTGAGAGTAATACAAGCAATCCTAAAAACAACGATAAAAAAATAAAATTAGAAAAAATCACACTGCAAAGGCCGTAATGAAAGCGTTTAGTTTAATAGAACTGATTTTTGTAATTGTTATTATGGGTATTCTTACTTTTGTGGGAATGCAGTTTATACCGGATGAAACACTTACGGTGGATACACAAATGCTTAAAGAAAAAATACTGCAGACAAAATCAAATGCGTTAGGTTACAAAACAACAGGAACAGATGATTATGTGTGTATTACTTTTAATAAAGACTGGTTAAACAGCGAGGATAAAAATTCAAGCGAAAAAGTTCATTATACGTTTAAATCTGATATAAGTGTATTGCAGGGTTTAAACGGGAACACTCTTTGCTTTGACTATTTAGGAAGACCTTTTGACGGGGAAATAGATACTGATTTGACAAAAATGGTACATACTAATATAATTATTTCGCTAAAATACAGGAATAAAGAACAGAATATAACGATATATCCGATAACCGGAGCTATAAGGTGATACATTGAAAGTAATCTATTTATCTGAAAATTATATTTATATTAACGAAAATGACAGAATAATCAGAAAAGAACTTTCATATGAAAAAGGTATTATTACATCTTCAATCGGATATAAAAATGTTTTAAACATTACTTTTAAACTTCCAAAAAACATTGATAAAGATATGCTTGAAATTGAGGCTGAGAAGTATGTTTTTACCGAAGGGTCTTTAGATTACAACAAAGAATATAAAATAAGTTATGTTTTCAGAGAGTTTGAAGAGTTTTATAATGTTGAAGCTTTTGTGGTTGATACGGAAGTTTTAAAAAAAGAATTTGAAAAATATCTCAAGGTTTTTAAATATATCGATTTTATTTCTCTCAAACCCAGAATATTTAAATCATATTACGATATAACGGGAGCTGCTCCTAAAAATGACGCCTTTATCTATTTGGATGAGGAAGAGGCCTTTTTAAGCTGTTTTGAAAACGGAGAATTTGTGTTTGTTAAAAGTATTTCTAAACTTTCTTCTCTTGCAAAACAGCTTGATAAAAGCCTAAAAGAAGTTATAGAAATACTTAAAACCAAAGGCTTTAATGAAGAAAATTATGAAGACAAAGAAACATATAGCGCAATTGAGAACTTTTTTTCACAGTTTTTTATGAAAGTCAACAATTTAATCAATTATTCGGTCAGTTATTACTCCCTTTCTAAAATAGAAAGAATTTTTTTATATTCTCCTTTTGAAATAAAAGGTTTGATTGAAAATTATGAAAATTTTTGGAATCTCAGCGGTATAGAATTTAAAAAGTATTCCCTGGATAATACCGATTATGATTCTTTTGATTATACGGCTGCCGTATATAACAGCAGACATTATTTAAATGAGGAAGAAAACTTTTCTATTTTTCCTAAACCCGTGCCTTTTTATAAAACTAAAACAGGCACTTTGTCTTTGCTGGCTGTCGTTTGTTTCGGGTTTGTGGCTGCAGATGCTTTTATAAAATATCAGACTCTAAAACAGCAGGAAAATAAAATACTAGTTTTAAAAAGAAAAGTTCAAAGAATACAAAGGGAAGAGAAGCTTTTAAAAACAGCAATTGCCAAGTTTCAAAATGAAGCGGTCAAACTGCACGAACAGAATATTGATTTGCAAAAACAGATATCGGATATTTCCGGAAAAGTGCTTTATCTGGATAATATTCAAAAACAGGAGCCTGTTACAAACCAGTTGGCGGATTTGGTAAAAGAATTAAAAAAATACAGTCTTAAACTTATATCATTTGACAAAGAAGGGACTCATACACAGCTTATTCTTACTAGTACGTTTGATAATTCTTCGGATATAGCAAGGCTTATGAAAGATTTAAATTCAATGGGATATAAAAACGTAACTTCAAGCGAAATAAAAAACAATTTGGGAATTTACATTGCAAAAGTGAGTTACGATGAATAAATTTGAAACTTATTTAAATTCACTGGATAAAAAAAACATTATACTGTTATACCTTTCTATAATAATAATTGCCGTTATTGTTTATTACAATTTCAATTACGGAGTTTTATCAAAGCAGATAAACACAAACGGTGAAAAAATATCCTTTTTACAAAGCAAAGTTAAAAAAGTATCCAGTCTGCAGGAAAAACTCAACAATATAAAAGCTCAATTAAATAAATTAAAAAAACAAAACCTTTCTCTGAACGAAGACTTGAAATATTTAAATCTTTTAATTAAAACGTCTTCAATTCTGCATGTTGATGAAAAAAGCTTTTTAAACGTATTGAAAGATGTTTTGCAAAATGCCACTAATAACAATATTGAAGCTTCGTATACGATTAATAAAAGCATTAAAGACTATGTAGTTTATCAGATTGATATCAACGGAAAGTTTTCACCGGAAGAATATAGAAATTTTTATAAATTTATCCGGGATTTGGAGAAAATCAGAGCTGTTAAAGAAATTAAAAATTTAACTTTTGAAAAGAAAAAAGATGTTAATTTTAATATTCAGCTTTTAATATGGGGTATTTTATGAGAAAGATTTTTTTACTGATTTTTATCGGATCGTTTGTTTTTGCCGATGTTTTGACTATAATAACCAAAATAAAGCAAATGGAAAAATATAAACCGGTATTTAAAACGGTGCCGGCATATAATATTTTTACTAAAGATATTGAAATCAATAAAAGCAAAATTACCGCGGTGCCTAAGCAAAATAGTCTTGTATTAAACGCGATTTTTCAGAATAAAGCCAATATTAACGGTATCTGGGTTAAAAGAGGTGATAATATAGAAGGCTATGTTGTAGTTAAAATAACGGATAAAGAGGTTGTCTTGAAAAAGGATAACATATATAAAAAATTATCGTTAACCCCAAAAGTTTTAAAGGTTGCAAAATGAAAAGAATTATATTTTTAGTTTTAACAGTAACGGCTGTGTTTGCGGCAAACTGCAATAAAAAACTGTTTTCGCTGCATATAGCAAATCCTATAAAACTGAAAACGGTGCTTTCAGATTTGGTTGACGAATGTAATTTGAATATTGTTTTAAAAGATCAAAAAGCAAAAAAGCTTATCAACAAAAATATAGAGTTTATTAATGTAGAACACGTGCCGCTTAATGATCTGCTCAAAATTCTTTTTGAACATGCAAACCTTTTTTATAAAATTAAAAACAATACTATAACGGTTTCATATAATCAGACTAAAACATTCAGGGTTGATTTTATTCCTAATTCTATAAGCGGTATAACCAATATAGATTCCAACGACAATACAATAAAAACCGATTATAAGTTTGATTTCTGGGATAATCTGAAAAACAACATTATACAGATACTAAAAAACACCAATGCTGAATATAAAGATCCTATAATCGATAAAAACTCAGGTTTAGTAACGGTAACCGGAAATAAAAACCAGATTGAGGAAATTGCAAAATACATAAACGATTTAAATAAAAGGCTTCACAAAGAAGTGCTTATAGACGTTAAGATATACAGCGTAACACTTTCAAGCTCACACAAAACCGGTATCGACTGGTCGCAGCTTTCACTGTCTTTGGCCAATAAAAGCGTACCTATTACGGCATCAAACATTATAGGTGACAATGCGGTATTTAAAAGCGCTACTTTTAATATAGGCGGGCTTTTAGACTTTTTGGCTCAAAACGGGAATGTTAATTCGATTTCCAATCCTAAAATAGTTACTTTAAACAATCAAAAAGCCCTGATTAAAGTCGGAGATACCATTTATTACAAATATGCGTCTGAAATTACTACAGATAATAACGGCAATCCTACTACTCAGTATACGATAGATTCCAAGTTTGTAGGAGTTTTGCTTGATATTACGCCTCAGATAAGCGACAATAATCAGATAATATTAAGTATAAACCCGAGAATCAGTTCATTTAAAGACCCTACACAGCTTACAAACAGCAGCAGGGAAATGCCTCCTGATACACAGGATAACACTATGATAAGCGTAGTGAAACTGCAAAACAACGATACACTTGTTTTAGGAGGGCTTATTACTGATGATAAACAGCTCAAAGTTAACGGTGTACCTGTATTAAAAGAAATTCCGATACTTAAATATCTTTTTTCTTCAAGGGAAGAAATTACGAATAAAAAAGAGCTGGTATTTATAATCACTCCGCATATTATTAATTTAAACGATAAAAAGACGTTAAAAGATTACGGATATAAAAAGCTTCCTAATTTAGAGGAATTAAATGTTAAGTGAGCTTATTGAAGAGTTCAGGGACAAGATAGATATAAATGATTTTTTCAGTTATATCAATTTTGAACTTGTAAAAGAAGAACTTCTTTCTACTAAGTCCAATATCGTATTTCTGCTCGGAAAACCCGGAAGCGGCAAAAGTTATATGCTTTCACTTTTAAAACACAAATATCCTGAAAAATATATTTTGCAAAAAGAGCCGTTTTTGACTAAAGAAGAGTTTTTAAATCTTCATAATGATTTAAAAGACAAAGTTATATTAATTGATGAGGCGCAGCTTTTGTCTATAGAAATGATCGAGTTTTTAAGACTGTTAAGCGACAGCGGAAACCAGGTGGTTTTAAGTATGCATAAAAAAGAGGGTGAAAAGATAGCTTCGCTGCCTCAGTTTGCTTCAAGATATACCCAGAAAATTTTTATGAAGCCTCTAAGTTTTGATGAATTCGAAAAATACGTAATGTCGAAATTTATTAAAAACAACAGATATGATCTGATTGATAAAAAAAGATTAAAAAAAATATATAAACTTACAAAAGGTAATTTCAGACTTTCCAAAAAATTTATTTTTACGGCGCTTACTCTGCTTGATTATTCACTAAGGAATTCTCTTAAATATAATAAAATCGACGACTGTATACTGGAAATGAGCGCGATAGAGTTAGGACTGGTAAAATGACTTTTTTAGAACTGGAAAAAAAATGCAAACAGAGAAGATTTTTTAGAAGAATTAAATATTTTATATTTGTTTTGTTATTATGCGGAGCCGGTATATCGGGGTATTACTTTTTTTATAAAACATCTGACACACAAAAGAACAAAAAAACAGAGTTTAAAACCATAATAAAAAAACCTGAAAAAAACGTCAAAAAAAACATTAAAAAAGAAATAAATAAAACAATCGAAAATAAAAAAACAGAAAAAAACAGGCTTAAGCTTATAATTGACCTTAATATATCAGAGTCTAAACCCGAAAAATCAAAACAGCCTAAAGTCGTAAAGAAAGACAAAGAAAAAAAACCGGTAATGAAAACAGCAGATCAGAATAATACTGCTTTACTCCAGACCCAGACGCTTCCGTCATATGAAACATGTATTGCGCTGTCTGAAAAATATTATAATGAAGGTGATTATACGGATGCGTTAAAATGGGCAAAAAATGCAAACATACAAAATAATAAAAAACCGGAATCATGGATTATGAGCGCAAAAGCTCTTTATAAACTCGGAAAAAAGGAAGAAGCGGTAAAAATATTAAAAATATATTATAATTATCACAAGGATGAAAAAGTAAAAAAACTGTTGGGGGAATTTAATGAAGGGGATAAATAAAACTTTTTTAATGCTATTTTTAGGACTGAGTGTATTAAAAGCGGATATAGTCCAGGATTATTTAAACAAAAAATATGCGCAGATATGTTCGTTTAAAAATATAAAAAAATATACAAACAATGAAAAGGCGTTAAGTATTATAGGCGTGTCATGTATAAAAGTTGACAGTCTGTATCTGCTTCCGTATATTATCAATTCACTTAAGCATACAAATTACGGAAGAAAAAACGCTATATATTTCTTAACGATTTTAATGGAAAAAAAACTTTTGTATTCATATCTGTTTGACAATATTTCTCTTGATTCGTTTTCGTTTCCGATGACGGATTATATACTTTCTTATATTTTTGAAGCAATTAAATACGGCAATTATAAGAAAGTGGGAGATCTTATTATTATAGAAAATAAAGACAAAAACCTAACATACAACGTATACAAAAGAGGAGATAGAATGTATATAGATGAATTTAAAAACGGAAAATTAATAAAAAGGCGATGGTATAGATGATTAAACAAAAAGTAAGATTAGGGGATTTGTTATTACATGAAAATATAATCACCGAAGAAGAGCTGAATAAAGCTCTTGCCAAACAGCAGGAATATAAAGCCCAGGGTGTTTATAAAAAGCTTGGTGAAATATTAATCGAACTCGGTTTTGCTACTGAAAAACAGATACTTGAAGCTCTTTCAAAACAGCTTAATTTCCCTTTTGTAGATTTATACGGGGAGAAAATAGATTATGATCTGTTATCGTCTTTTCCTATCAGTTTAATTGAAAAACATTTTGTAATACCTTTTAAAAAAGATGACGAATATATTTATGTAGCAACGGCAGATCCTTTGGATTATGACGCTCTGGAACTTATAGAAAAATTTTCTCCTAAACCTCTTAAAGTGTTTATTGCCTTAAGCAAAGACATCCAGATAATTATTGAGCGTTTAAAAATCAATATTTCCACTCAGGAGCTTATTAACAAGGTTAAAAAAGAGCTTAAAAGCGGAGGAACGGAAAATATAAGCGCAATAGACGAACTGTTGGATCTGATTTTGGAAAAAGCTATAAAAGACAGGGCAACGGATGTGCATATCGAGCCTCTAAGATATAACTTTTCAGTTAGAGCCAGAACCGACGGTGTTTTAAAAGAACTGTTTTCTTTTGAAAAAGAAATATATTTTCCTCTTGTATCAAAAATAAAACTTCTTTCAAATATGGACATCAGTGAAAAAAGAAAGCCGCAGGACGGAAGATTTACTAAAAACTACAATTCCAATATATATGATTTTAGGGTGTCTACCACTCCTACGCTTCACGGTGAAAGTGTTGTTTTAAGAATTCTTGACCAGGAAAAAATACTTTTACGTATGACAGAACTCGGAATGAGCGAATATAATCTGAAACGTTTTGAAATGCTTATACACTCTCCTTACGGGATTGTATTCGTAACAGGGCCTACAGGAAGCGGTAAAACCACAACGCTTTATGCGGCTTTAAATGAAATAAAAGGAGTGGATAAAAAGATTATCACCGTTGAAGACCCGGTAGAATATGAAATACCTTTGATACAGCAGATTCCTGTAAATTCTAAAATAGGACTAACATTCGCCACGGTTCTGAGAAGTATTTTAAGACAGGATCCGGATATTATTATGATAGGTGAAGTCAGAGACAGAGAAACTTTAGAAGCGGCTATTCAGGCTTCTTTAACGGGGCATTTGGTGCTTGCAACGCTTCATACAAACGATGCTTCAAGCGCTGTAACCAGAATGATACAGATGGGCGCACAAAATTATATGGTGGCGGATTCTCTTATAGGGGTGGTTGCTCAGAGACTGGTAAGAAAAATATGTCCTTACTGTAAAACAAAATATGTACCGGCTAAAGAAGAACTTGAAATGATTAAACCTTTTTTAAAAGAAGAAATAGAGTTTTATAAAGGCTCCGGATGCAAAGAGTGCGGATTTACTGGATATATCGGGAGAGAAATGATAAGCGAAGTTTTGGTTGTAAATGATGAAATATCCCATTTAATTGCGACGAATAAAGATAAAACAGAAATTTTAAAAGCGGCAAAAGAATACGGATTCGTATCTATGGTTGAAGACGGTATTAATAAAATAAAAGCCGGGGTAACGACTTTAGAAGAAATTCTAAGGGTGGTTAAAGTAGATGTACTTTAAAGTTGAGTATATACAAAAAGGGAAAATTAAAGAAATAATAATATCCGCTCCTTCCCCTAAGGACGCTATTAAAAAATTTAGAGAAAAAAAATTAGGTATTATTAAAAATATTGAAGAAATAAAAAAACCTTCCATCTGGGAAGAAATAGAAAAAAAACTTGATCTAAGCAAAATTGATCTTGAAGAATATATTGCCGTTTTGGAGCAGATGTATGTAATGCTTGATGCCGGTTTGGCAATTGATATGGTTGTCGGAAACATAAAAGAAAGTATAAAAAATAAAAAATTAAAAAAAATTTTTTATTCTCTGGAAAACGATATAAAAGCCGGGCTTTCTTTAACCGCCGCTTTTGAGAAATTTGAAAAAGAACTTGGTACGCTTACTATATCAATGATAAAACTAGGAGAAGAAACCGGTGATTTGGCTAGAGCGGTTAAAGATCTTTCCGTAATTTTACATGAAATTCTTGATAACAGAAAAAGACTTAAAAAAGCAACCAGGTATCCTATGTTTATAGTTTTTGCCATGAGTAATGCGTTTGTAATTGTGATTTTATTCGTAATTCCTCCGTTTAAATCAATTTTTGCCCAGTTAGGAGCACAGCTTCCTTTGCCAACAAGATTCTTATTATGGATTGAAGCGTCGCTGCAGCATTACGGGATGTATATATTAGCGGGAGCAGTTGTTATTTTCGGCGTTATTACGTTTTTATACAACACCAATCCTAAAATAAGACTTCTTATGGATAAGATGCTTCTAAAAATATATATAGTAGGGCCGGTAATTAAGCTTGCAATGACTGGAAGATTTGTTTACGTTTTGCAAAGACTTATTGATTCTGGTATTCCGATTTTGGATGCGGTTGATATTGCTCTTAATATTATCGACAATACCTATATGAAAAAACAGTTTGAAAATATCAGGAATTCTATTGTTACCGGGGGAACTATAACACAGGGTTTTAAAGAAAGCGGTATGTTTGAAAATATGACAGTACAGATGATTGCCGCAGGTGAAGAGAGCGGATCTCTGGTATTGATGCTTCAAAAAGTAAGTAATTATTATCTTGAAAAATACAGGTATATTGTCGATAATATAGCAGTTCTTATAGAACCGATTCTTATTGCGGCAATTGCCGGATTTGTATTAACACTGGCTCTTGGAATATTCCTTCCGATGTGGAATCTTACAGAAGTCGTAAAATAGGAGAAAATGTGGGAGTTGAAACAGGAAGTATAGTTACGGCCGTTATAAGTATGTTTATACTTGGATTTGTACTTTGGATTGTTCACAAAATATCTAATGTATAAGCTTCAAATGCCGATTTTGTGTTATAATAATACAAAAATATGACAAGGAGTAGAAATGAGAAAAGCTTTTACGCTTATAGAACTGATTTTTGTTATCGTTATTATCGGACTTTTAGCTGCAGTTGCCGTACCAAAGTTTGTAAATCTTAAGCAAAACGCAGAAGCAAGCACTGTTGTAAAAACTACGGTTGACGGTGCTCAACAGGCTGTTGAAGCTGCAATTAACCAAAGAGATTTGGAAAATAACACCTCTTATACTTTAGAAGATTTAATTTCTTTAAAAGGTAAAGGTTGGAAATATGATAGTACCGTAAATGACGGAAAATACTATTATGACGAACCGATTAATAATAATGAGGTTGCATCAATTATATTGGATAAAGCAAACGATAAAGTAGAATATAAAATTAACTGTGATGAATTTAACGATACAACAACACAGGAGAAATGTAAAACATTACTCGGTGATAAAACGTCTGTGGATGTAAATCTTACTTACTGATGAAAAAAGCGTTTACGTTAATAGAACTTATTTTCGTAATTGTTATAATAGGCCTTTTGGCCTCTTTCGCCATTCCGAAATTTAAAAATCTAACAACTCACGCAAAATCTTCGAGTATAAAATCTGTTGTCACAACAGTTCAGTCTTCAATTGACAATATTCACGGTAAATGGATAATAAACGACAATTATGTCTGGGATCCTGACGGAGACGGTACAAGCGACTTAAATACAGAAGGTTATCCTACTTCACTTGACAGCGGGAAAGGTGAAACGTCATTGTTTAAATATGTGTTGAAAATTCCGGTACCAAGCTGCGGAAACAGAACGCAAAGCTGCTGGAAAGAGTATAATGACAATGAATACGAATATATTTACAATCCTTCAAAAATCCTGAAAATCGATTACAATGCAACATCCGGAACACTGGAATGTATTGACGGGGTAAATGTAACAAAAGAAGAATGTGAACAGACCATATACTGAGAGATAAGCTGCACCCAACCATTAACCGTTTACTATTAACCATCAACCATCAATTATTTTCTATCAATCATCACATGCTTTCGGAAGATAAATTTTAAATCCTTTTTTCTGTTTAGAAACTTCTATTTTTCCGTTATGAGCATTGATTATTTCCAGGCTTAGCGCAAGTCCTAGGCCGTTTCCTTTTGTTTTGGTTGATTTAAACGGTTCAAAAAGTATATCTTCGTTTTCAAATTCTTTTCCGTTGTCATATATATTTATAACATGGTAATTGTCTGTGCTTTCATATAAAATTTCTATAAGGCCTTCTTCGGTTTCATCTTCCTCTATGGCGTCTATCGCATTAAACAACATGTTTTGTAAAACTAAAAGCAGCAGGTCGAAATCGGCTTTTATTTCCATGTCCGGCATAAAAAACAAAAAATTTATTTCTTTGGAGTATGAATAATATTTTATTGAAATTTCAAGTTCGTTTTTAAGTTCACTTAAAAGAAAAGACCTTATTTTCGGTTTTAATCCTTTTGAAAAAAGAAGAGTTGATTTAATAATTCTTTCTATTCTGAAAACGGAGCTTTTCATTTCATCCAGCAGTTCACTGTTTGGGCACTGTTTTTTAAGAAGGGAGATAAGAATAGAAATTGAGCCGATAGGATTTCTTATTTCGTGTGCAAGATGTGCGGCCATCTGTCCCATTGCTATTAATCTTTCATTGCGTTTTTGTTCGGTGATATCGGTGGCGCTTATGATTGTTTTGTCTTTTATTATTGACGATTGAATAAGATATACTCTGTTGTCAATTTCTATTTCTCCGATATTGGGGATTGTTTTAAACTTTTTGCTTTTGGAGTTCTGGGCTATTATTTCACCGCTGCCGTCTTTTACCCAAAGTGCTTGAGGAAGGAATTCTATTACACCGTTTAATATGTTTTTGAGTTCTATAAACTCTTTTTCAATTTCGTATGTTTTTTCGATAAGCGTTTCAAGATTGCTTAAAAGTTCTTTTTGGTCTTTAGGTAAATCCATCGTTTCCCTTTTTTGGGATTTTAATATTAAATTTGCTAAAATTGTAGCATAATAAATCGGCGGGAAATAAAAGATAGTATATATTAAAGGAATGGTATGTTTAATTACGAATTTAATAATTTTTACGAAGTGTTGGAAAAAAATGCAAAAAAATTTCCAAAGAAAACGGCGTATTTTATTGATGACAGAAAAATCAGCTGGGGCAGGGTAAAAAAGAAAGTTGATACTTTCGCAAGAACACTGGAATTTTTAGACGTTAAAAAATATGACAAGGTTCCTGTTCTTGTAGGAAATTCTATTGAATATATTGTTGCTCTTTTGGGAATACAAAAAATAGGCGCGGTACCTGTACCGATAAATACTTTCTTAAAAGAAGATGAAATAGCATATATTGTAAACGATGTTGAAGCTCAACTGATGGTTGCAAGTGCCAAATTTGAAAATAATTTAAAGAACATAAGAAATAAAACAAATATTAAAAAAATAATATGGGAAGGGGATGTTAAAAACGTAGACAGCGAAAATATTTCTTTTAGTGAAATTCTTTCAAATTTTGAATCTCACGAAGTAGCAGAGCTTCCTAAAATAGACGATTTGGCTTTTATTATTTATACATCGGGAACAACCGGAAAGCCTAAAGGGGCAATGCTTAGCTATAAAAATATTTTTTCAAACATATACGGAGTCAACGAGCTTATAAAGCTGAATCATAAAGACAGATTCATTGCATATCTTCCTATGTTTCACTCTTTTACTCTGACTGTTAATATTATGCTGCCTATGTTTTACGGAGCTCCGGTAGTGATTATAAAGTCGATAATGCCTTTTAGCAATATCATCAAACAGACACTCCTTAAAAAAGTTACTATTTTTACTGGTGTGCCTGATGTTTATTCAGCTCTCAGCCGTGCGAAACTTCCTTTTTATTTTCACTGGTTTAATAAAGTAAGATTTTATATTTCCGGTGCTGCGGCGCTGCCTGGGGAGGTACTTGAAAGATTTTCAAAAAAATTTAAAAAAGGAAAACTTCTTGAAGGGTACGGGCTAAGTGAAACATCTCCGGTTGTCGCAGTAAACAGACCTGAACTTCAAAAACCTTATTCGGTAGGTCCTGCAATACCCGGTGTAAAAGTTAAAATAGTAAATGACGATTTGATGGAAGTGCCTGTAGGAGAAGCCGGAGAGATTATTGTCAAAGGTGACAATGTAATGCAGGGATATTATAAAAGGGAAGACGCTACTGAAGAGACTATTATAAACGGATGGCTGCTAACGGGTGATATAGGAAAACTTGACGAAGACGGATACTTATATATTCTTGACAGAAAAAAAGACCTTATTATCAGCAAAGGGGTAAATATTTATCCAAGGGAAATAGAAGAAATCTGTCTTAAATTTAACGGAGTAAAAGAGTGTGCGGTTGTTGGAATGAAAGATGAACAAAGCGGCGAAATTCCGGTGGCGTTTATTGAACTTGAAGAAGACGCTGAAATAAAAGAAAGCGAACTTAAGAAATTTTTAAAATCACAGCTTGCAAATTATAAAGTGCCTAAACACATCTATTTTGTGGAAGAACTTCCTAAAAACGCAACGGGTAAAGTTTTAAAAAGGGTGTTAAGGGATAAAATAGATGAATATATAAAATAAGTTGGTAGTGAGTAGTGGGTAGTGGGTAGTAATAAAATAAACAGAAAAGTGATTTTATGAAATATGAAACATTGGAAGTTTGAAAAAGAAGCTGTAGATTGGCTGCGGGTATATATAAATATTTTTCGCAATGCCGGGATTTTGGCTTTAAAGACCAAATCACAAGAATCGCCCTTTCAATTCCGAGTAATATTGCAGAAGGTTTTGAGAGAGGTAGTAAAAAAGATAAAAAAAGGTTTTTGGTATATTCCATAAGCTCATGTGCAGAGCTTATAACACAGATATATATTGGAATTGATGTTAAATATATAGATAAAAAAAACGGTTTTGAATGGGTAAAAGAGTTAAATTAGCTTATAAATATAAAAATGTTAAAAATATTAAATAAAAACATTTAACTACTTACTACTTACTACATACTACCCACTTTTACTAAAATTTTACTTTTAGTGAAAAATATAGTATAATTACGCCTCAAAATTTAAAAACGCCTCCTTGCTCCAAAAAGCAGGGGCTAAAAAGCCATAAGGAGAATTAATGAGTTTAAGACATTACGAAACGATGTTCATTCTTAAGCCTACACTTACAGACGAAGAAAAGGCTAAAAACATCGAAAACATTCAAAACGCCATCAAAGAAAACGGTGGAGAAGTAGCAGCATTAGATAAAATCGGTGTAAGAGAACTAGCATATCCGATTAATAAATTCGAAAGAGGTGATTACAGTATAGTTTATTATAAGGCACCTGCAAGCGCAGTTCTTGAGCTTGAAAGACAGATGAGATATAACGAAGATTTATTAAGATTCATGACTGTTAAATATGAAAACAAAAAAGAAATTAAACGCTGGGAAGAGATGGTAAAAAATGTATAATAAAGTTATTCTCGTAGGAAATTTAACACGCGATGTTGAACTTAAATATACTCCTACGGGAACCGCTATTGCCAAATTCGGCTTAGCTACTAACAGAACATACAAAGACAATGTTACAGGTGAAAACAAACAGGAAGTAATGTTTATTGACATTACGGTATTTGGAAGAAGCGCGGAAATTGCCAATCAGTATCTCAGAAAAGGCAGACGCGTTCTTATTGAGGGCAGACTGGTTTTAGACCAGTGGGTTGACCAGACTGGGCAAAAACGCAGCAAACATTCTATAGTTGCCGAAAAAGTGCAGTTTATGGAGAACAAATCAAGCGGTGACGAAACCGGCGGTTATCAGACTAATAACTATAATCAGCAAAATGCTTATCAGCAGCCGGCTCCGCAGCAGCCTCAGATGCAGCAGAAACAAAATCAAAACAATAATATTCCGTCAATCGATATAGATGACGAAGAAATACCATTTTAAAGGATAAATAATGGCAGCAGATCCAAAGAAAAAATACGGAAAAAAAAGATGTAAATACTGTGAAATGAAAGTTGATTTCATCGGATACAAAGATCTTGATTTAATTAAATATTCTTTATCAGAAAGATATAAAATTATGCCAAGAAGACTTACTGGTACTTGTAAAAAACACCAGGATATGGTTACAAAAGCTATTAAAAGAGCTAGACAGGTTGCATTAATACCTTACGTAGTTGACAGACACAAAGTTGTAGAAAATCCTTTCGAAGCAATCAAACCTCTAAAAAGCAAATAATTCCCTTTTGGGGATTGTCCCCAATATTAAAGGCTTCAGTTGGCTAAAATTTTACTACATAAACAAAACCTTTTTTACAATTTAAACAAAATCTCTCAAATAAATCCCAATATTCTTGCCGTTATTAAAGACAACGCATACGGGCACGGTATTATAAGTTTTTCAAAAATGCTCAGCGAATGGGGTATTAAAAAAGTTTGTGTAAAAAACACGGATGAGGCTGAAATGGTAAAACCTTTTTTTGAGGAAATAATCGTATTTTTCCCCAAAACGGGAAGAAATGCAAAAAATATTTCATATTGTATAAATTCATTAAAACAGCTCAAAAAAAACAGACATCCGTATATTCATCTGAAAATAGATACGGGAATGCACCGTAACGGAATTCTCATGAGCGAATTAAAAACCGCGCTTGAAATAATTAAAGAAAAAAATTTTGAACTAAGAGGTGTCTTTACGCATTTTTGCTGTGCAGACGAGACAGGAAACGATGTTTTTATACAGTATGAAAGATTTAAAGAGATAAAATCTCAAACAGAGGCTTTTTGCAGGCAAAACTCTTTTAGTGTACCGTATTTTCATATATCAAATTCATATGCATTAGATAAACTTCCCGATACTTTTGATTATGTAAGACCGGGTATTGCGCTTTACGGAGGAATAGAAGGGTATAAACCGGTTATGGAAGCTGTTGCCGGTGTGATATCGAACAGAATTTTAAAAAACAGACAGGGATGCGGCTATAATAAAAAATTTATGTCTCAAAAAGATATAAGCGTTACGACTGTAGATATGGGTTACGGAGACGGGCTGCCGTATTTTAAAAACGGATGCAGATTAAAAAATACAAACGCGCTTGGTAAAATATCAATGGATTCTATGATTGTGGAAGGTGATTTTGAAAAAGAAGTGGTTGTTTTTGACGACGTAAAGGAATTCGTAAAAAATTTTGATACCATCACGTATGACATACTTGTAAAAATATCTCCGAGAATCCCGAGAAAAATAGTAGATTAAGGTAAAAATTGAGAGCAATCAGCGTAACAGAACTTAATAATCAGATTAAAAGCATTGTTGAGTCGCATTTCGAAATAGTATTGGTGGAAGGAGAGGTCAGTAAGGTTGTGTATCACTCTTCGGGACATCTTTATTTTACCCTTAAAGATGAAAATTCATCAATAAACTGTGCAATGTGGAGAAGTAATCTTGCGCGTATGAAATTTAAACTTACAGAAGGCGAAAAAGTATATGTTTACGGAGCTTTAAGTGTTTATGTGCCAAGAGGCGAGTATAAAATCATAGCACAGAGTATTGAACCGAGCGGAATAGGCGCACTGCAAAAAGCTTTTGAACAGTTAAAAGAAGAGCTGAGCCGCCTCGGATATTTTGACGAAGACAAAAAAAAGCCGATTCCGAGATTTCCTAAAAGAATTGCCATTGTTACATCCGCTACGGGAGCGGCGCTGCAGGATATGTTAAGAATCGCCCAGAAAAGATGGCTGCTGAGCGAATTTTATCTTTTTAACGCTTTGGTTCAGGGAGACGGTGCGGCGGAAGATATAGCTTATAAAATAAAACTTGCGGATGAGTATCTTTTTGAAGACGGTGAAGGTTTTGATTTGATAATAGTCGGAAGGGGTGGGGGCAGTAAAGAAGATTTGTGGGCATTTAACGAAAGAGCGGTAGCCGATGCGATTTTTGAGGCTAAAACGCCTGTAATTTCGGCCGTAGGGCATGAAATAGATTATTTGATAAGTGATTTTGTAGCGGACAAAAGAGCCGCAACGCCTTCAAACGCCATGGAAATCGCCCTTCCGGATAAGAATGAAATTTTGCTGATGCTTGATGAGATGAAAAATACGTTTATTTATAAAATCTCGCATCTGCTGCAAAAAAAAGAAAAAGAGCTTTTGCATTTAAAAGAGCTTTTAAGCGTTAATTCGCCTTTAAGGAAACTTGAAATTAAATTGGAAGAATGTGAATTTCTGTTAAAAAAATTTAACCATTTTTATCTTTCCGTCATTCAAAGAAAAGAAAAAGAACTGAATGAACTGAAAAACGGTTTTAATATTCATTCGCCTATTATGAAAATAAACACTCTACAAAATGAAATAACGCTTTTAAAAGAGACTTTTCAGAAAAAGACCGCCCAGATTGTCTATTCCAAAGAAAAAGAGCTTGAAAATCTTAAAAGCGCATATGATACGTTAAATCCTAAAAAGAGAGAAAAAAAAGGTTTTGCCGAAGTTACGGTAAACGGTAAAAGGGCTGATTTAAAAAACATTAATGCCGGAGATATTTTTGAAGTAAGCAATTCGGAAATTTTGATAAAATCAAAAGCGCTTGAGAGAATTGAGAATTAAAAAAACGGGCTCCCTGAAAAGTCGTAAGACTTTTTGGGGTGAAGAGAGAGAATTGAGAATTGAGAATTGAGTTAGTGTCAGACGCCTTTAGTATGTAAATTTTAAACTTTTTTTGCCGATTTAGGAATAGAAATTGCTTTATTTCAAAAAAGTCCAAGGAAGGATTATGAGAGTTACACAATTTATACAATATAATAATTTTGTTTTATACCAGCAAAGAACGTTGAGCGCTCTTAATAATGTTCAAACACAGATATCTACCGGGGAAAAAATTCAGAATATGTATGAAGATCCCGTAGTGTATACAAAATATCTGAAATTAAATGAAGAACTTAATTCATTTACCCAGATAAAATCTTCGGCTAATTTTGCTGAAACGTTTGCAAATGAGACTGACACCACCCTTAATGATTTTGTTACGACATTGGGAAGTTTTAAAACAAATCTTTTAAAAGCCGCAAACGATACAAATGATGATACGAGCAGGGAAGCTATTGTCAGTGAGTTAAAGGGTGAACTGGAACATTTAAAAGATTTGGCCAATACATCTATAGACGGAAAATATCTTTTCAGCGGCAGTAAATTTAATACCAAGCCGATTGATGATAATTATCAGTATCAGGGAAACGATGCGAAAGTAAAAGCTTATTTGGGTGCCGGAATTGAGAGAGAATATAATATTGACGGTGCATCTTTATTTTTAGGAAGGGATAACGATTATTCAAAACATATTTCAACCAATATGCCCCAGTATGATAAAATGAAGGCAAATCCTCAGTTTGTTGTAAGAGGAAGCGACGGTAAACTTTATATTGATAAAGATATAAAAGCACACGGAAAAGAGCCCGATTCTCAGGATAACCCTATCAACACACCCGTGACCGGTAATTCTCAGATAAGAATGCTTACAGGAGTTTCGGATATTTACGATCCTGCTACCGATACATATAAAGACGGGACCAGTTATTTTTATATAAAAGGGAAAAAACCGGACGGAACTACAATAGATATTAAATTTTCAATGTCCAATTCGGATACGGTAAACGATTTATTAAATAAAATAGGAGAGCTTTACGGAAATACGGCTACTACTAAAGTAGTCGACGTAAGTCTGAACGATCAGGGCGAAATTCAGGTTAAAGACGTACAGAGCGGTAAAATGCTTACTGATTTTTATATGGTTGCAAGCGATAAAGATGAACCGAGTATAGACGATTTGGCCAAAAACGGTGATTATACCGTGGCTTTCCAAAAAAGCGGATTTAATACTATCAGAAACCTGTCTTCAATCAGCGCGAATAACGGTTATTTTGACAACAGGATTTTTAAATTCGGAAGCGATTTTAAAACAACAGATACAAAAAGAGACGCACTTCCGAGCGATACGCTTTATAAGGTGTTGGGAGAAAAAGGCGTTAGGGATTCTGACGGTACTATTCAGACGCTGGACCACTTGACGTTAAGCGGTACGGATACAGACGGAAACAGTGTAAATGTTACTTTAAATGTTGATTCAACTACGACAATGCAGGATTTAATGGATCAGATAAAAAATAATTTCGGCGATGTAAGTGTAAGTCTGGAAGATGGGAAATTAACGGTTACCGACAATTCTATAAATCAGACAGACAGTTCAAAATTAAGTTTAAATATTAATGCGTTTGATTTTAATAATAACTCTTTAGAAGTGTTTTCAAGCAGCGACGTTTCTAATTTTGACAAAATTTACATGGATAAAAACGGAAATGAAATAACTTCCAATGTATCCCAGATAGTTAAAGATTATAAAACGATTTTTAAAAACGGTGAAAAAATAATAGAAAAAAATCCGGACGCTCAGACATATGCTACTAAAGATACGGTAATAGCTGATACTATGGGTACAGACAGTATGCCGCAGGAGATTAAAGTAAAATTCAAAGATAAAAACGGAGACCTTAAAACAGCGGTTATAACTTTAAGGAATACTCCCGATGCGGACGGGCATTTAAGCAACTTTTGGATAGATCTGAATAATGACGGTGTAAGGGATTCTAACGAGGTTTTCGATATATATGAACCAGACGGAAGTTTGACTCCGGCCCACGATAAAATTACAACCACAACGGAAATGGATACAAATACATGTAAAGTGTGTACAAAAGAGAAACTTGACAAGGGAATGACTTATCAGCAGCTTGCTGACGTAATATCTATGATTACTTCAGACAATCTGCCGGCTTCCAATTCAGCCGAGGATTATAATAAAGCTTTAAATACCGCAAAACAGGAAGTGTCTGTAGGTATGGATAAAAATGGCAAATTTTATTTAAAAGACAATTCAAACAATCCGAGCAGTATCGATTTAAGTATGTATACGGATAATAATTCTCTTTATTTTCAGGCGAATAATGCTGTTACCGTAGATGAACCTCAGGTTGACTTTTTCGGAACGCTTCAAAAAGCCATAGACGCTGTGGAAAACGGGAATTTTTATCCGGACGGGGATAAGGATCCGAGGAGTTTCGGTATTGAAGGAGCCATTGAGGCGATAGACCATGTAACAGACCACGTCAGAAGAAGCCACGCCAAAATAGGTGCTGTAAGCAATGAATTTAAATTAACAATAGAAAGAACGGATATGCTGAAATTAAATGTTCAGCAGCTTCAGTCAGACAATATAGATACCGATATAGGCGAAGCAACAATGAAACTCAACTCGCTTCAGACTTCCTATCAGGCCCTGCTTGCTTCGGTAGCTAAAATTAATAATTTAACGCTACTCAATTATTTGTGATAAAATTACGATTAAAAAAGGTCTGATTTTGCGTAAAAGTATCTATATTTTCTTTTTTGCTTTTGCTGTTTATTTATTAATAGCTACAATTATTCCTCAACCTCATATAGTCGGAAAAGTTGGGGAGTTTTTAGGAAATGCTGATTTTAAACTTTTTGGTTATCTTTCTTATGTCTTTCCTTTTTTACTGGCTGTACTGCTTTATCTTGGTTATAAGAAAAAATTTGACGCGACTGTCAGTATTAAGGTTTTAGGCGGTATATTTTTGTTTTTTGATTTGCTGTTTTTACAGTCAGCACTGTTTTCAAAAGGTATTTTGGGAAATCTTTTTGTAGACACGTTAAAAGCATATATAGGCGTTGCCGGTGTCGGGCTGCTTATATTTGTAATATTTTTGTGGAGTCTCTTTTTGCTTTTTGAAGATAAAATATTGAATTTTTATCAAAAAAGACATGTAAAAAAAGAAGCTCAAAAGAGTGCCGTTTCGGATACTGATACATATGAAAGCGATGTTTACGAAAAAGACACTGTTCAAAACGGTGATAATGCTAAAACTGAAATGGAAGAGATTGCTTTTGACAACGATGTAAGCAATATAGAACTTGACGACGAAGAAGTGTTGAGGGTAGAAGAAACAAAAGATAATGAAATAGTTCAGGAAAAAAATAATGAGGCTGTTTCAAATAACGAAAATACTGCCGACGTGAAAAATGAAGAAGCCCGCCACGTGACGCATGTTCAGGAGCTTGAGGATACCAAAAAGCTTCTTTCCGAAATTGAAACAGGGGAGAGAGAAAAACCTAAAAACTGGAAATTTCCTCCTTTGAATTTTTTAAGCAAACCTAAGTCGGGGGAAAAAGAGATAAACGAAGCCGAAATAGATAAAAAAATAAAAATTTTAATAGAAAAGTTAAAACAGTTTAAAATAGAAGGAGACGTGGTAAGATATTATGTTGGACCGGTAGTTACCACGTTTGAATTTAAACCTCTTCCTCATATTAAAGTATCTAAAATACTGGCTCTTCAGGATGATCTTGCAATGGCTCTTAAAGCCCAGTCTATCCGTATTCAGGCGCCGATTCCCGGAAAAGACGTTGTAGGGATAGAAATTCCAAATGAAAAAGTGGAAACGATATATTTAAGAGAAATACTTGAAAGCGATATATTTAAAAAAGCCAAATCGCCTTTAACGCTTGCGCTTGGTAAAGATATAGTTGGGGCACCTTTTGTAACGGATCTGAAAAAGCTTCCGCATCTTTTAATAGCCGGAACTACCGGAAGCGGTAAAAGTGTCGGAATAAACGCAATGATTCTTTCATTGTTATACAGAAATTCTCCGGATGAGCTTAAGTTTTTAATGATTGATCCGAAAATGCTTGAATTTTCAATTTTTAACGATATCCCTCATCTGCTGACCCCCGTTATTACCGAGCCTAAAAAGGCTATAATGGCTCTGAATTCAATGGTAAAAGAGATGGAAAGAAGATATAAGCTGATGGCTAACGCCAGAGTTAAAAACATAGAAGGTTATAATGCAAAAGTTTCTCAGAACGAAAAAATGCCTTATATTGTTATTATCATAGACGAGCTTGCGGATTTAATGATGACAAGCGGTAAAGATGTGGAATATTCCATAGCCAGACTGGCACAGATGGCAAGGGCCAGCGGTATACATCTTATTGTTGCGACGCAAAGACCTAGTGTCGATGTAGTGACAGGGCTTATTAAAGCCAACCTTCCTAGCCGTATAAGTTTTAAAGTCGGACAGAAAATAGATTCTAAAGTTATCCTTGACCAGTTTGGAGCTGAAAGTCTTCTCGGTCGCGGAGATATGCTTTTTACTCCTCCGGGAATTACGGGTCTGATAAGGCTTCACGCTCCTTTTACCAGTGAAGAGGAAATTGAAAAAGTTGTGGAGTATTTAAAATCTCAGAGAATTGCCGATTATGATACAATGATAGTAAACACTTTGCAGGATACCGAAATGCTTGAAGAAATAGACGGACTTGACGAACTGTTCGAAGAAGCTAAAGAAATTATCCTTAAAGAGAAAAGAACAAGTATTTCATATCTTCAAAGAAGATTAAATATTGGGTATAATAGGGCAGCTAATATTATAGAGCAGATGGAAAGAATGGGAATCCTCTCTTCTCCTAACGCAAAAGGTCAAAGAGAGATATTAATATGAAAGGATTAAAATGAAAAAAGTAATCATCGCGACTGCCGCCGTAGCGGGAATATTTATAGCCGGATGTGCGGAAACACCTATGGCTACTTCAGTAATAGATATGGCCGGGAATAAGAAAGTTGCCGGATGGGGAGAAAATAATAATACAAAGCCTAAACCGGTAATAAAAATTGTAAAATGTAAACCTGTTAAAGACAGCGATAAAGACGGAGTGCCTGATAATTTTGATAAATGTCCGAATACGCCTGCTAATATGCTGGTAGACCATAACGGATGTCCTATAATTACTACGCTAAGATTAAATTTTGATTTTAATAAAGCCGTAGTTAAAAAAATATATTATCCCGAATTAAAAAAAGTTGCGGAAATTTTAAAAAACAATCCTAGTTTAAAAATTGAAGTTGCCGGTTATACGGATAATATCGGATCCGCAGAATATAATTTAAAACTTTCTCAAAAAAGGGCGGAAGCTGTTAAAAAGATTTTAGTAAATGTTTATGGTATAAATCCTCAAAGAATTGTTGCTAAAGGATACGGAGAAGCATATCCTCTTGTACCTAATACCACAGAAACAAACAGAGCGTTAAACAGAAGGGTGGAAATAGTTAATATTACAAATCAAAAATAACTATTTTACCTCTTTTCCGTTTATATATAAATTATCTATTTTATTAGTATGGAGAATTATCTGTAACGGAAGCAGTTCTTCATCTTCTACTTTATTAGGCAGTCTGAATGTAATAATATCAGCCTCTTTGTCTTTCTCTAAAGATCCGTTGTTTAGATTTAAAGCTTTAGCCGCGTTTATAGTGACTGATTTTAACAAGTCTTTTGCAAGGTATTTAGGATGCAGGTCGGTATGCATAAGCAGAGCCGCCCTGATTTCTTTAAACAGATTTAAAGAAAAGTTTGAACTTTTACCGTCTGTTGCAACATTATAAGGAATGGAGAAGTTTTTTACACTTTCTAAATTTAACAGTCCTACGTTTAAAAGTCTGTTTGAGATAGGGCAGTGGCTGATATAGCCTCCTATTTCGTTTATTTTCTGAAGTTCTTTTTCATTGGCGTGTACACAGTGGATGAATGTTGTTTTGGTGTTTTCAAACTGTTCAATGAATTCTTGAGGAGTTATTAAAGGTTTGGCGTTTTTGAAATGTTTTTCAAAAAATATTTTAAATTCTCCTTCTCCGTTTTCAAGCCATTTTCTCTCAGCCTTGCTTTCCATGAAATGCGTCTGTATAGGCAGATCTTCAGATTTTGCAATTTCAATAACCTTTTTCATCAGTATAGGATGAACCGAATATGGTGAATGTATTGAAAGGCCGATTTTAAATTTATCGTTTTTAACTTCTTTTGACTGTTCTATTCTTGCCAGAAAATCCTGGTAAATCATATCGACGGCAGCAGGATTTGAACCGATTATTTCATTAAAATACACGACTTTTAACGGAGAGTGTTTAAGGTATTTAAGATCGTTGCCAGTGGAGCTTATCTGACCGAATGCGCATATTCCGCTTTTTTTCATCTCTTTTATTGCCGATTTGTAACATTCGCTTTTACATCCGTGAAAAAGATCTTCTCGGTGTTCTAAAACTGAATTGAGCCAGCTCATAAAATCCCCGTATTCCAAATGTGTATAATTAGAACTGAATTCTAAATGGGTATGTGTGTTAATAAGTGCAGGCATAATTACTGAGTTTTTTCCAAGGTAGATTTCTTTTAAATCGTATTCAAGATCGGTTCCTACGTCTATGATCTTATCATCAAAGACCACTTCTCCGTTTTTAATAATTTCATATTTTTCATTTAAAGTCAGAACGTAATCGGCTTTTAATTTAATCAAAATCGGTCCTTTTTTAAATTTGTAGCAAAACTTGTGCCAAATTATAGTAAAATAACATAAAAAAAGGAGATTTTATGAAAATAAAAGTTATACACGGTCCAAATTTAAACATGTTAGGTGTAAGAGAAGTGAATATATACGGTCCAATGAAATTGGAAGATATAAATAAAAACATGGAAGCGTTTGCTAAACAAAACGGTTTTGAAATAGAATTTTATCAGTCAAATCATGAAGGTGACATAGTTGACGCAATTCAGGAAAGCGTGAATGAAAACGTTGATGGAATTATTATAAATCCTGCGGCGCTTACACATTATTCTATAGCTGTAAGAGATGCGATTAAAGCTGTAAATCTACCTACAATAGAAGTTCATCTTTCAAATATTGCGGCAAGAGAAGAGTTTAGACAAAAATCTTTAATTTCTGATATCGTCGGAGGAACAATCAGCGGATTCGGTCCGTTTAGCTATCATTTGGGTCTAATTGCAATGATTCAAATTTTAAATGAAATAAAAATGGCTAAAGAAGCTCAGGCTAAAGCCCAGGCAGAGGCGGCTAAACAATAAGCCGCCGTTTTTTAAGGCCATATAATGGATTATATTGTAAATAAAGAAAATGAAATTTATTATGAATGCGGATGGAGCAGCGATAATGCCGTTTTTTTAAAGTTGGGCGATTACAGATATGTAATAACCGACGGTAGATATACATTAGAAGCAAAAGAAGAAGCCCAGGCCGAGGTTATTGAAGCCAGAGATTTATTAAAAAAGGCAAAAGAGCTTATTTTAAAACACAAAATTAAAAGAATAGTGCTTGACCCTTTAAACTGGGATATTGATTCCTACAGAAAACTTTCTAAAGTTGCAAATATAAAAGAAGAAAAATATTTTTCCCATAAAAAAAGAATGATTAAAACCGATCAGGAGCTTCATATTATAAAAAAAGCTGTTAAAAAAGGCGCAAAAGCTTTTGATGACTTTATTTCGGCTATAGATACTGGTATTGACGAATACGAACTTTCTTACAGGTTTAAAGAGTTTCTGACAAAAAGAGGAAGAAGAGAGCTGAGTTTCGAACCTATAGTGGCAGTAAACGAAAATGCAGCTAAGCCCCATGCAAAAGTAAGTAATAAAAAGCTTAAGAAAAATGATCTTTTGCTGCTTGATGCGGGTATTAAATATAAAAGATACTGTTCGGACAGAACAAGAACGGTACATATCGGTAAACATATCTCCATGAGTAAATATCAGAAATTTAAAGATAAAAAAATACAAAGAGTATACGACACCGTATTAAAAGCGCAGTTAAAAGCCATAGAAAGTATAAAAATAGGCATGGAAATATGCGAACTTGATAAAATAGCAAGAGATGTTATCGCAAAAGAAGGGTTCGGTGATTATTTTGTTCATTCACTCGGGCACGGAGTTGGGCTGGATATACATGAATGGCCTTACGTAAATTCAAAAAACAGAATAAAAATACAAGAGGGTATGGTGTTTACTATCGAACCGGGCATTTATCTTCCGGGAGAATTCGGAGTAAGAATTGAAGATATGGTTATGATTACGCATGACGGTAAAGTAGAAGTATTAAGCGAGTGGTAAAAAACAGGGGGATATTATGAGTATAAGCAAAATCAGAACGGTACTTTATAAAACGGCAAAATATTTAGGGGATGTGAATGCTATAAAAAGAGCAATAAAAAAAGGCGATTTCACTCCTATCATAAAAAGAATAATAAGAAGAATTTACGGATATATAGCCGGAAGAGGCATGCCTAAATAAAAAATGGAGTGTGGAAAGTTGGCAACTGAAAAAAACCGGAACAACAAAAATATAAAAATAATCAAAACCGTGTTTTTCCCGGCAAAAATCAAAAAAAGCAGGAAAAAAAATGCGGCTTTAATCGGAATAGGCTGTAATCTAGGCAACTGTATAAGAAGGTTTAAAAAACTGTATATTTTTTTACGGCAACATCCTAAAATAGATATTGTTCAGACTTCAATTATTTATAAAAACCCGCCTTTCGGGTATTTAAACCAGCCGGATTTTTATAATTCCGTGATGGTAATAAAAACAGATTTTTCACCTTGCGAGCTTTTAAGGTTTTTATTGTATACAGAAAAGAAATTCGGAAGGAAAAGAAGCTTTAAAAATGCGCCAAGAACGCTAGATTTAGATATAATATTGTATAATAATGTTAAAATAAACAAAAAAAGATTAATTTTGCCGCACCCGTATTACAAAAAAAGGGATTCAGTTTTAGTACCACTTGCATTAAAGGATTAAATTGAAACTAAAAACTTTTACCGCACCGACATATACAGAAGCATTGAATAAAGTTAAAGAAGAACTTGGAGATGACGTTGTTATTGTCTCAAGCAAGGAAATAAAGAAAAAAACTTTAACTTCTCAAGGGCTGTATGAAATAGTGGTTGCAATAGAAGAAGAAAATATTAAACCACGCAAAAACGTTACGAGTGACGAAGAACATGTAAAAGAAGTTATGCTTAAACTCAGCAGTGCGGCAAAAGAGATTTCTTCTCTTTCCGATGACGAAAAAAGTTATGAATACGCTTCACATACACAAAATACGGCAGCAGCTGTACATTCAAATCCTTTAGGACCTCAAAAGAGCGAAGATATTATAGCTCTTAAAAACCAGATATCGCAAATAGCCGATACGCTTAAATTTTTACAGGCAACTGTATGGGATATGGTAAACAATAACGAATTGGAACTGCCTCCAGAATTTAGTGAAATATATGCTCTTTCACGAGCAAGCGGAATGAGCGAAAAACATCTTGACGAAATAATGAAACTCACTATCAAATATATGCCTCTTAAAATGAGAAAAAACAGAGAAACAATAAAAAGATATTTTCATACGCTTCTAAAAAAAATGGTTCCGATAAGGGTAGAAAGGGAAGTAAGACCGCCGCATAAAAAAATAATGATGTTTGTAGGGCCTACTGGGGTAGGTAAAACGACTACTATCGCAAAACTTGCGGCCAGATATGCATATAAACTTTCTCAAAGACATAAAGTCGGAATTATTACCCTTGACACATACAGAATAGGTGCGGTAGAACAGCTTATGACTTATGCCAAGATGATGAGGCTGCCTATTGAAACAGTGGTTGATCCTAGCGATTTTGGAGATGCGCTGAATTCTCTCAGACACAATGATTATATTCTTATAGACACAGTCGGGAGCTCTCAGCACGACAAAGAAAAAATTGAAAAACTTAAGAGTTTTTTGAAAGTGGATACATTTGCCGAAATAAATATCAATCTTGTGTTATCGGCGGTTACAAAATATGAAGATTTAGTTGATATTTATAAAAACTTTTCAATATTGCCGATAGATACGTTTGTTTTTACAAAACTTGACGAAACAAAAACATACGGTAATATATTTTCGCTGCTTCTTGACACCAAAAAACCTGTGAGCTATTTTTCAATAGGTCAGGAAGTGCCGGATGATTTGATGGAGGCGGGGGCGGATTATTTACTAAAAGGTATATTAAATAAGGAGTTTAATTGAAAACTCAAGCGGACAAACTAAAAGAATTATTACAGACAGATAATATTAAACGCCCTAAGAATACACGTTTTATAGCGATAACAAGCGGTAAGGGTGGGGTTGGTAAAACCACAGTTACCGCTAACCTTGGATACGCGCTTCATAAATTAGGATTTAAAGTGGCTCTTTTTGACGCTGACATTGGTCTTGCGAATTTAGATGTTATTTTAAAGGTTAACGCTAAAAAAAATATTTATAACGTATTGAAAAACGAATGTTCTTTAAAAGATATAGTCGTTGAGATAGAAAAAGACTTTGTGTTGATTCCGGGTAAGAGCGGGGATGAAATTATGGATTTTGCCGATGAGGTAAGTTTAAGCCGTTTTTTTAACGAACTGGAATTTTTAAATGATTACGACTTTTTCATTATAGACACTGGAGCCGGTATTGATAAAAAAGTACAGATGTGGCTTGATGCCGCAGATGATATAATCGTTGTAACGGTTCCGGAGCCGGCCGCAATTACGGATGCGTATGCAATGATTAAAATTATCAGTGAAAAGAAAGAACTTGCGTTTATGCTTTTAAATGAAGTTTCAAGTGAAAAAGAGGCTATTAATATTTTTACAAAAATAAAAAATGTTGCAAATAGTAATCTCAACAGCGATTTCAGGCTGCAGATGATCGGATATCTTAAAAAGGACAAACTTGTTACAAACTCGTCTATTAAAAGAGTTTTGTTTGTAAAAGAAGATCCTCTCTCGGCTCCAAGCGAGCAGATTTTTAAAGTGGCAAGAAAGATAGCAAAAATTTCGGAACGAAAAGTGCTAGAAGAAGAAAAGGGCATTACTCGCTTTTTCAGAAAAATATTTTCAGGATTTTAAAGGTGAAAAATGAGAGGAGAAAACTTTATCTTTTTTTTAGCTTCTTGCGGATTTTTTATAGGTGTCATATTTTCTATACTGCATGAATTCGATTTCGAACATTTTTTATACGCAACTGTACTGATTACCGCATTGTTTTATTTACTGGGACTTGCCAGTGTAACGTTTTTTATTAAATATCTTGATATTAAAAAAGTAATATATTTTAACAAACACGAAATAGACGAAATATTGGATGTTCAGATAAAAGAATTAGAGAAAAAAGAAGATTTTATTCTTGAAAGTTATGAGTTTATTAAGCAGATTGAAGAAGAAGAATTACAAATCATAAAGAATAAATCATGACGCAGGTAATGAATAATCCTTATGAGGAAAATTTAAAAACATATAAAGACGAACTGGCGGTGGATTATATGCCTGCCGTAAAAGCAATGGCGGCCAGACTTAAAGAAAGGCTTCCTAGCAGTGTGGAGTTTAACGATCTTGTGTCTATCGGACTTGAAGAGCTTGTAAAGCTTGCAAGAAGATATGATCCGAAGCAAAACGATAATTTCTGGGGATATGCCCAAAAAAGAATATACGGAAGCATGCTTGATTTTCTTAGAAGTCTGGATACGGTCAGCAGAAGCGACAGAAAGATTATAAAAGATATTGAAAAAATAGTGGAAAGTTATCAGGCTGAATATGATGTTGAGCCTGATGACGAATATATTGCGCAGCAGCTTGGCATTGATGTTGAAAAAGTAAGGCGGGCTAAAAACGCCAGTGAAATATACAATGTGATGCCTATTGAAGAGCAAATGAATTTTTTTGAAAACGTAAGTATGAAAATAGAAGAAGAAGAGCTGATTGAAACAATTAAAAAGGTTTTAAAAAAAATGAGTGAAAAAGAACAGCTCATTATACAGCTTTATTATTTCGAAGAGCTTTCTTTAAAAGAAATAAGCGAAATTTTAGGTGTTACCGAAAGCAGAATCTCTCAAATTCATAAAAACGTAATTAAAAAATTAAGGAAAGAGTTAAATGGCTGATATTCTATCACAAGAAGAAATAGACGCTCTACTTGAAGTTGTTGAAGAAGAAGATATAGCACCGGACGAGCTTGATAAAGCGTCCGATATACTTGATAACAGACAGATAACGCTATACGATTTTAAAAGACCTAACCGTGTAAGCAAAGAACAGCTTCGCTCAATTAGAGCCATACATGATAAAATGGCAAGAAGTCTGGCAAGCGATATTTCTTCTTTAATGAGAAGTATAGTTGAAATACAACTGCATTCGGTAGACCAGATGACTTACGGCGAATTTTTGATGAGTCTTCCGAGTCCTACGTCATTTAACGTTTTTTCTTTGAAACCTCTGGACGGTAAAGGTGTTATAGAACTTAACCCTTCAATTGTTTTTCCTATGATTGACAGACTTTTAGGAGGCAGCGGAGCCCCTTTTGATACGACAAGGGAATTTACCGATATAGAACTGAATCTGCTTGATCAGATTTTAAAAGTAGTAACACAGAATATGAAAGAAGTTTGGTCTCCTATTATGGATTTGTATCCTATTGTTGAAGCAAAAGAGTCTTCTCCTAACGTAGTACAGATTGTTGCTCAAAACGAAATCGTTATTATGGTTATTATGGAAATTATAATAGGACAGACCAGTGGTATGATGAATATATGTTATCCAGTAATCACTATAGAATCTTTGCTTCCTAGACTTGCAAACAGAGATTTGATGCTTAACGAAACAAGCGGAAGAAAATCAAGAAATAAAGAATTAAGAGCTCTGTTAAGAGGTGCTAAAATAGAGCTTGAGGCAGTTCTGGGATATGCTGAGCTTAATATGAATCAGGTTTTGGATCTTGAAGTCGGTGATATAATCAAACTGAACAGGCCAGCAGACGATACCGTTATTGTAAAAGTTGACGGCAGAGAAAAATTTGTGGCGGAATTTGGAGTCAGAAGATACAGAAGAAGTATAAAAATAAAAGAAATCCTAAAAACCGAACATGACGAAATAAAAGAAATTTTACAAAAACTGGAACAAAAACGTAAAGAAAGACTTGAACAGATAACAGGAGAAGAAAGTGAATGAGTTTAAAGAACTGTTAATAAACGAAATAAAATCCACTATAGAAGGATTAATAGGAATAGCGCCTGAAGTTTCGGTGTTGTCCGAAACTAAAGATTTAGGTCCTACAAAGCCTCCTTATGCAAAAATTGTTATTAAAGTAAAACCTAAAGGGGAAATACTGTTCCTGGTTCCCGCAGAAGTTGCTACTGCTCTCGGTGATTTAATGTTAGCGGGTGAGGGTACTCCGAAAACTGAAATGAACGATGATGATTTAGACGCAATAAAAGAGATTATTTCAAATGTGTTCGGGGCGCTTAAAACAACTTTGGGCGCACAGGACAATATGCCGAATCTGGATTTTGAAATAACAAATGTGTTTTTTGTAGACAAAGAAGAAGACCTTAGCGAATACGCATATGCCATAAATATGGAATGTAAGGTAAATGATGTGGTTAAAGTTTGTCAGGTTGTGTTTGATGAAAACGTATATGACGAACTAATGCCTTCAAAAGCGGCTGCAGAAGCACAGCATCAGGCTAAACATCCGGATTTAAAAGGTGAAATGAAAAATCTTGAAATGCTTCTGGATATTAAACTGCAGCTGAGAGTTAGAATAGGCAGTAAAATTATGCTTTTAAAAGACGTGATAGGAATGGATATAGGAAGTATCGTAGAACTTAACCAGCTTGCAAAAGAGCCTCTTGATATTTTAATTGAAGATAAAAAAATAGGTGAAGGTGAAGTGGTGATAGTTGACGGAAACTTCGGTATTCAGATTACTTCGATAGGCAGCAGGGAAGAAAGATTAAACTCTCTTAAAAAGTAGTTATTTTTCAATAATCGTATTTCTTGTTTTTTTTGCTTCATATAAAGCTTCATCCGCTCTTTTATACCAGTTGTGATATGATTCTTCAGGCTGGTATTTGGTAAAGCCTATACTTATCGTTATATTGCCTACTTTGTCAAAAGAGTGTTTTTCTATCAGATTCTTAATTTTTTCAGCAAAGATTCTTTCATTTTCGTTGTTTTTCTGGGTGGAGATTATTGCAAACTCTTCACCTCCGATTCTATAGAATTTATCATTGCTTCTGATGTTTTCAGATATTAGTTTAGTGAGTTCTTCTAACACGTAATCTCCCACCGGATGGCCGTAAGTATCATTTATTTTTTTAAAATGGTCAATATCTATGAGCATCAGATATGGTGAAAGTTTATTAAAGTTTTTCATGTTTTTTTTGATATCGGTATTGAATTTTTTTCTGTTAAATATCTGGGTCAGCTCATCCGTATATGAACTTTCGATGATCTGTCTGTCTTTTTTGTCAAGTTTTTTTATTATAAAATAGATAATTATATATGTAAAGATAAACAGTCCAAGAAGAATTAGATTAAAAATGAAACTTATTTTTTTAATAAAAGTATACTCTTCTTCAAGAGGCAGAGTTAATGAAAGCAATGCCCTGATATGACCGATTTTTTCGTGAAAACCGGCTTTGTCCCCATACATTTTGATTAAATCTTCCGGAGCCAGATTAGGATTACTGTGGCATTTCATGCAAGACTTGTTGTTGGGCACTACCGGGATTGCGTAATATATATAATCTTTTCCGTTAATTTTAATTTTTTTTGAATAAATATCGATTTTTTTATTATTAAACTTTTCTAAAAGTTTTAATTCTTTTTTATTTGCCTTATTTACAGGGTTTCTTGGATTGTCTGAAGCAATTTTGTATTTTATTTCAGGAAGATGTTCTTTTTTTCTTAGTTTGTTATACTCTTCCAACGTATGCCTTGTTATAAATGTGGCAGACATTAATACCGGTGAAAAAAATTCTTTTGAAAGTATGTTTTGATGCTGTAGGGAATAAATAAATTTCTTTTGATATTTGTCTACGTAATTTTTTTGTGCCTGTTCGTATAAAAGTATGTTATGAAGTTTTTGTTTGTTTTGATTAATGGCTATATCGTTAAGAATGTAATAAAAAGAAACTACAATAACACTATATAAAAATATAAACAGTACGGCTATATAAATAAGCAGTTTTTTATTATGCGGGAGCATAAAGTTCCTTTATTGATATATATACAATATATTAACATATTTATAATAAAAGAGGGTTAAGAAAGAAGGAAGTTTTATTTTTTAGTTTTCTTTTTAATTGGAGTTACTAGGAGGTTTATATAGTTTCCTTCAAGTTTAGGCTCATTTTGTTTTTCAGCTACATCGCTTATCATGTCCCATACTCTGTTGATTACTTCAAATCCTTTTTCAGGCGTGGCAAGTTCTCTACCTCTTAAGAAAACTCTCAGTTTTACGTGTTTTCCTTTTTCAAGAAATTCTTTTATATGTTTTACTTTATAATTTATATCGTTTTCCTGGATTTTAGAAGTGAATTTGATTTCTTTTACTTCTATTTTAACCTGTTTTTTCTTAGCTTCTTTTTTCTTTTTTTCCTGTTCGTATTTGTATTTTCCGTAATCCATTACTTTAGCTACGGGAGGATTTGCATTAGGTGCCACTAAAACTAAATCCAGTCCTTTATTATATGCAATTTCAAGAGCTTTGTTTGAATCAACGATTTTAGGCTCACCTTCTCCGTCAACTAGTCTTACTCTGTCTGTTAAATCAACAATTTCTTCGTTAATTAGTACTTTATCTTCTTTTTTACTCATAGTTTAACCTCGCTTAAGTTTTTGATCATTTCCACAAATTCTCCTTTTGTCATTTTGTATTGTTCTCTTTTTTTTCTGTCTCTGATTGCAACTGTTTCAGTTTCAACCTCTTCATCACCGACTATTACAACATAACCGACTCTTCTTTTTTCTGCGTTTCTGATTCTTTTATTAAGTGAATCGTTGCTTGCAAATATTTCAGTATTAATATCGGCTTCAAGAAGCTCTTTTTGAAGCTTTTTCGCGTATTCTACGTGCGATTCTGAAATTGGTACGAATATAGCTTTTATAGGAGCTATGAATGTAGGGAATTCACCCGCATAATGTTCTGTAAGGATTGCTATAAATCTTTCAAAGCTTCCTATAATAGCTCTGTGAATCATTACAGGTCTTACTCTTTCGTTGTTTTCATCTACGTATGTGATGTCGAATCTTTCAGGTAGGTTAAAATCCACCTGTATAGTTCCGCACTGCCATTTTCTGCCAATTGCGTCTGTGATTTTGATATCGATTTTCGGTCCGTAAAACGCTCCACCGCCTTCGTCTATTCCGTATTCTCTGTTTAGGGAATTAAGAGCTTTTTTAAGTGATTCGGTAGCTTTTTCCCAAATTTCGTCGCTTCCGATTGATTTTTCTGGTCTTGTTGATATTTCCATTTCATAGTTAAATCCGAATCTTTCCATTATAGAGTCGACGAATTCAAGCACCTTAATAACTTCTTCTTCAATCTGGTCTGGTCTACAGAAGATATGTGCGTCATCCTGAGTAAACTCCCTAACTCTGAGCAGTCCGTGAAGCACTCCGCTTTTTTCATGTCTGTGTACTGTTCCGAATTCGAAAAGTCTAAGAGGAAGTTCTTTATAGCTTCTTACCTTATGACCGAAAATTTTTACGTGGGCTAAACAGTTCATAGGTTTAATTCCGTATTCGTCTGCAGGTTTTTCAGGATCGTCGTTTTCAATTTCAGTAAAGTACATATTTTCTTTGTAGTTATAATAATGTCCTGAAATTTTCCACATATGGCTTCTAAGAAGCTCAGGACCTCTTACAGGTAGATATTCGCGTCTAATGTGTGCAGAATAGAGCAGTTTTTCAAGGTTTGCCCTAAGAAGGGCGCCGTTTGGAAGCCATATAGGCATACCTGCTCCGACTTCTTCGTCAAACATCCAAAGATCTAATTCAGTTCCAAGTTTTCTGTGATCCCTTTTTGCAGCTTCTTCAAGCATTTTGAGATATTCCTGAAGTGCTTCTTTTGTGGCAAACGCTGTTCCGTATACACGGGTTAGCATCTCATTTTTAGAATCGCCTCCTAAATATGCACCGGATACTTTTTGAAGTTTTACGTTATGGAGGTATTTAGTGTTCGGCACGTGAGGGCCTCTACATAAATCTTCAAAATCTCCCTGTTTGTAAATGGATACCGTATCTCCCGGAATCATATCAAGAACGGCCTGTTTCAATTCGTCGTTTTTAAATTTTTCCCTTGCTTCTTCTTTAGAAATTTCGTATCTTGTAATATCGAATTTTTTCTTGGCAAGGGCTTTCATTTTCTTTTCTATGTTTTTTAAATCTTTATCGGTAATAGGAGTGTCTGTTTTTAGGTCGTAATAAAATCCGTTTTCGATTGTAGGGCCGACATAGAATTTAGCTTCCGGATAAAGTTCTTTTATAGCCTGAGCCATAAGATGAGCGGCAGAATGTCTGATTACTTCGAGTGCTTCGGGCGAATTGTCAAAATATACAGGCTCTCCGCCTTCAATGCCTTTAGCTTCCGCTGTTTGAAGATCAATTACCTGATCGTCAATTTTTAAAGCAATAACATCTTGTTGCATTAAAATTCCTTTTTATTTATTGAAGAATTAATTAAATGAGGATTGTTGATTTGTAGATATGAAGAAAATAGATTATTCAAGAGTCTCCTTATTTATTGCATTCTCCTTTTTTAGTTGAATTTTAGCTTAATAAAAATTTAATGTCAACACATAATCTCTGTAAGTATCAGCATAGGAATGAAAAAGAATAAAATAGGCCTTTTTATAATTTGAACTTATATTAAGTTTTCTTTAAGTTTTGAGGTTTATAATTACGATGAAGGTTCGTTTATTTAAAATAAACTGAACCTATATTCATAAAAGGAGAAACTATGAGACGCTTTGCAAAGATTTTTGTAGCAGGTTTGCTACTTGCAAGTGTTAGCGTGACTGCAGCTTTCGCTGACTACAACAAAGGGTTTAAGTACTACCAAAAATATGTAAAAAGAATGAGCCACATTAAAGGTACTCAGTTCTTAAAAATTATTGGAGTACAAACACCTGACCAAATGAAAGCATTACTTAAAGATGATGCTAAACCTCTAATTGCAAAATTAGAAAAACTTGGTAAAAAGAAAGCTGCAAAAGCCATTGAGAAAATTGCTAAGAAACATAAACTTAAAGATTTACAAGATTTCTTAGTAGGTATGCTCAATGGTAAAATTCCTGCTGGCTGATAACGCTTAATAGGGCACAGGTTGTGCCTTACATTTTTAAATTAGCATTTTTGGTGACAGACACTTATCTCTCAAAAGATAAAAAGAAACAGGATTTAACATCCTGCCGGAATTTTTCCTTCCATAATTCCTCTTAAAAAGTCATGAACGTCTTTTAATTTTCCTTTTTTTATAACTTTTTGCATTGCTTTTGCCGCTTTTTCCTCTCCAGCCGCTTTTAATTTTTCAATTAAAGGCTTACCGTTGTTTTCAAACAGTTTGTCTAAATCGTTAAGACTTTTTACTCCCAGAATTTTGATTAACTGAGTAGATTTTACTCCGGATTTTTTCTTTACGTATTTATTGTAATATTTGAACCCTTTGTTGTAATCTGCAGATGCAGTAGTAATAAAAAGTCCGCCTGCTAATACTGCCGCTAATGCGATTTTAGAAATTTTCATAAAAGCTCCTTTTCTTTGTTTTCATCAAATTCTAATAAATAATTTTCACAATGATTAAAAAAAAGTTAAAATATAAGAAAAATTTTAATGTTGTTATAATTTTTGTTACTATCTTGGAACATGACCGTTTATTCATGTTTGCATTTTTTAAATTTATTGTGTAAAATAACAATCCTGCTTTGGAGGGGATGTGATCCTGGTGGACACCCCGGGCTTCAAACCCGGTGGGGCGGCAGGTGACTGTCTGCCCGGAAGGTTCGATTCCTTCCCCCTTCCGCCATTAATAGTATTTAAGTACCTGTTACTAAAATATTCACTTATATTCTTTTTACTGAGGTGAAAATTTAATAAATAAATTACTGACAGTAATTGCCCGGGTTGAGTTAATGTATCAATAATATTAAATGATAAAAATGCTTTCTGTTTACATAAGAAAGTGACAGACACTAAATAAAAGAATTATTAAAAAGAGGAAGAAATTATTCTCCTCTAGGAGCTCTTGGTCTTGCTTCGTTAACTCTAAGTCTTCTTCCTTGGAAGTCTTTACCGTCTAGCTCTTCAATAGCTGTATCAGCTCCGCTTTCCATTTCAACGAATCCAAATCCTTTGCTTCTTCCTGTTTCTCTATCATTTATAATTTTTACTGAGATTACTTCTCCATATTCTGCGAATACCGGTCTTAAATCGTCTTCAGTTGCTTGATAGTTAATGTTTCCTACGTAAATTGTTTTCATGTGATCTTTCCTAATTGTGAATTTTGCATCGACATTGTAACACCATTATGTAAAAAAAGCAAATAAATGTTAAAATTTCTAAAAAAAAGGAAACTTATGGATATCAAAAACAATTATTATGAATTTAGAAACGCTTTAACCAAAGGTGATACACAAAAAGCACAGGAGTATTTTCAAAAAGCTTTTAACGAAGCGTTTGATTTATATCAGATTAAACTGACCAACAATGAAAAGTTTAATTTACTTGATGAAGACGAACTGTTTGCGGTGGTGGTGCTTGTTGATAACGCAATTGGATTTTGGAAAGAGGGAATGATAGAAGAAGGCACGGCTTTTTGTGAGAGTATGATCGATTTGATTGATTCTCCGAAATTAAAAGAAATGTTTAAAGGGTATTCTCTTGGAATGCAGTCGGGAATTGACGTTGATACTTTCTTCAGAAATTATGTGGATTTGAGCAAAGTAGATGAAGAGTTTCCTCAGTTTTTATGTAATTTCAATGATAATATCAAGGAATTAATCAAATAATATTTAAATTTTTTCTTTTTTTATTATGTTATAATATTAATATAAAATTAAAAAAGTAGCGGCTTATGGAACACTTTGAATATAAACTGGACAAAATGCTTCAATCATTGTTAGATTCCGGAATTATTAATAATCTAAATAATTCATTTAACAGCGAAGAGCAGATTATTAATTTTCTCGATCAAATTATAAATTCAACAATAGAAGGTCTTATAGTCTTTGACGAGAATAAAAAATGCATAAGAGCCAATAAGTCAGCCAGTTATATTTTCGGATACACGCCGGAGGAGATGATAGGCAAATTTGCTTTTGAGTTTGTCGCCGACGACTCAAAAGAACTTGTGAAAAACAGAATTAAAATAAAAGACCAGTCTCCTTATGAAGCCTATATGGTAAAAAAAGACGGCACTAAATTTCCCGCCATGCTCAGAGGCAGGGACATATTGATTAACGGCAAAAAAATCAGAATTTCTGCAATAATAGATTTAAGCGAACTTAAAGCCAAAGAAGAGGAAATATACACTATAGCTTACTACGATAAACTCACAGGTCTTCCTAACAGACAGAAAATGATTTCAGATATGAATAAAATGGACCGTCTTCATTCATGTGTGATTTTTAATATTGATAAATTCGGACAGATAAACGATCTTTTCGGTTCGGCAATCGGTGATAAGCTTTTAATTAAGTTTGCTGAAGAGCTGAAAAATGAAAACACACATCCTTACAGAATCGGAGGTGATGAATTCGCAATACTATTTGACAGCAGTATTACTTATAAAGATTTAAAATTATTTATAGAAAAAATAATAGATAAAATAGAAAAAATGGAATTTCTTGCAGACAACGAACCGTTTCATATACATATCAGAGCAGGTGCGGCAATCAATAAACACAAGCTTCTTACTCACGCAGATATAGCGGTAAGGGAAGCCAAAAGAAAAAAAATCCCTTATCAGATTTATGATGAGTCCCTGAAAATAGAAGAAAAATATAAAAAAAATCTCGAAATGACCGTTGCGATTCATAAAGCTTTGCAAAATAACGGAATACTCTGTTATTATCAGCCTATATTTAATAAAGACGGAGAAATTGTAAAATATGAAGTACTCGTCAGAATGAGAGACGAGAAAGGAAATATTATTTTGCCGGGAGAGTTTTTGCCGATTGCAAAAACCACGAAACTGTATACGCAGATTACAAGACAGGTTGTCAGGTGTGCCTGCAACAGTTTTGCGAGTATAGATAAAAGTTTTAATATAAATATATCGATTGATGATATCAATAATCCCGAATTGGTGGAATATATTATAAATACGATAAAAAAAACGGGAACGGGAGAAAAAATCGGTTTTGAAATTTTGGAAACCGAAGGTATAGAAAATTATGACATAGTAAAAAAATTTATCGATAAAGTAAAAGCGTTAGGAGCAACAGTAGCAATTGATGATTTCGGCAGCGGTTATTCAAATTTTAAACATATTTTTTCACTGAACATTGACTGTATAAAATTAGACGGTTCTTTGATTAAAGAAGTATATAAACAAAAAAAGAATTTAATAGTTGTTGAAACGATAATAAATTTTGCTAGTAAAATAGGTGCAAAAACGGTTGCGGAATTCGTATGCTGCAAAGAAGTGTTTGATGCCATAAAAAATCTGGGCATTGATTATTTCCAGGGATTTTATTTTGGCAAACCTTCTCCGGAAATTGTAAAAGGATGATTATGAATATCGGATATATCGTTGTAGGGGTTATAATAGTCGCAGCTGTTTTACTGTATAACTCTTTAATTTCAAAGAAAAACCAGGTCGAAAATATATACGGAAGTATTGACGCTTTGCTAAAAAAAAGAAGGGATCTGATTCCTAATCTGGTAGAAAGCGTAAAAGCGTATATGAAACACGAAAAAGAGGTATTGGAAAAAATAACAGAACTCAGAAGCAAAGCAATAAACGCTACGGATGAAAACGAACGTATGAATTATGAAAACAAGATTTCTTCAATGCTCGGTAAAATTTTGATAAACGTTGAAAATTATCCCGAACTTAAAGCCAATGAAAACGTAATGCATCTGCAGATGACATTAGCCGAAATAGAAGAACAGATAAGCGCAGCAAGAAGGGCTTACAACCAGGCTGTTACTGATTACAACAACGCAATAGAAATGATTCCGACTAATTTTATAGCTAAAATAATGGGATACAAAAGAAAGAGCGTGTTTGAAATAAGTGATGAAGAAAGAAAAAACATCAACGTAGGCGATCTTTTTAATAAATGACACTATCAGGTTTAATAGAAGAATATTATAAAAATCCGTATATTCAAGAACTTGATAAAAAAAGAAAAAGTATTGTTTTAATTTTAAAAATTCTTTTGTTTGTATTAACGGCGGTTTTGTTTGTGTTGATTTATTATCTTAAACCGGATTTTGTCGGTATTATTCAGCTGGTAGCGGTTGAAGCCGGTGTTTTTGCCGTTTTGTATTATCTGATAATTAAAAATTACAGGCGGGAATTTAAAGAAAAAGTTGTTTATTCCCTGGTGTCTTTGTTCGGTGATAATTTCAAATATTTTCCGGAAGATAAAATAAACAGCGTAAAATATGATTTAAGCGGACTTTTTTTAATTCCTTACGATAAATATGAAGGCGAAGACTATGTAAAAGGCAGCTTAAAAAACGTGGCATTTGAGTTTTCCGATATACACACTGAATATAAAACGACAGATTCCAAAGGAAGAACACAGTGGCATACGATTTTTAAAGGAACGTTTTTTTTGAGTGAATTTAACAAGTCTTTTAAAGGTATAGTACTTGTTTATCCTGATTACAGCGAAAGATTTTTGGGATCTGTCGCAAATACTTTTCAAAAGTTTAATTCCAACGGTCTTGAATTTGTCAAAATGGACAGCCCGGAATTTGAAAAAGAATTTAAAGTATATTCAAACGATCAGATTTTAGCTAGGTATGTGCTGAGCACTTCGCTTATGGAAAAAATTCTTAAATTTAAAAAAGCCGTAAATAGGCCAATTTATCTTTCATTTAGACATAATATGATGTTTGTGGCAATAAGCGGAAATAATAATTTTGAACCTCCCGTTTTTAAATCGCTGAGTGATTACGGATATGTGGAGAATATGCTTAAAAGCTTTTATTATATTGCGAAGCTTGTTGAAATGCTTTCACTGGAAAGAAAAATTTGGAAAAATTTATAAAGATGTCCTTATATTCGTATTAATCCTTAAGCTGAATCCGAATGGCGTGGTTAAAAGTAAAACCGCTCTTTTATTTCCCGGATTTTTGGTCAGTTCGGAGTAGATTTTCAGCAAATCTTCTTCATAGTTTTCGCCTATTTGTCTTTGAATTACGGTAATTTCATCTTTAACGGCGCCTTTTTCCTCTTTGGCTTCTTCCAGACTCATAAGTTTACGGCATGTAATTCTTAAAAATTCTCCGACTTTGTCCACCTGTGCTTTTATGGCAATTGGTTCGTCGAGGTTAAATTCGTTTAGTTTTTCCAGATCCCTCTCAAATATCATTACATCAAGCTTGCCGTGAAAATCCATAAGGGTTGCAATTGCAAATTTGTTTCCTTTTTTGGAAATTCTCACTTTCATTGCGTCTATTTTTCCTACAAACAGCGCTTCCTGGGAAATTATCTCTTCTATTTCGCTTGATAGGTTGTAGTTTATACCCTGCATTTTGTCTTTATACGGATCTAACGGATGGGCTGATACGTAAAATCCGAGTGTCTGATATTCATATTCAAGAAGCGTTTTAATGTCAAATTCAACGGTATTTGGAATGTCCAGATGTTCGTCGATTTCTTCATTTTCCTCCATATCTGCAAAAAGTGAAAATTCGTGGTTGATTGCGTTTTTCTTTTCTTCTATACGTTTTTTGAATTCAAGCATTTCTTCAACACGGCTGAGCATTGCTTTTCTGCTTAAATCGAAATCATCCATTGCCCCGGCTTTTATCAGCTGTTCGAGTACTTTTTTATTAACTTTGCTCGTATCGACTTTAAGAATAAAATCTTCGATGCTTTCATAAGGTCTGTTGGCTACAATGCTCTCAATCGCTTTGCTTCCGACTCCTTTAATGGCACTGAGTCCGAAGAGAATTTTGTCGTCAATAGGTGTAAATTCTGCATTTGATTTATTGACGTTCGGAGGCAGGACTTCGATTCCCAGAACTTTAGCTTCTTCAATGTATTTGGCTATTTTATCAGTGTTTTCAGCTTCGAAAGTAAGAAGTGCGGATAAAAATTCAGTCGGATAATATGTTTTGAGGTATGCGGTCTGATATGTAATCATTGCATATGCGGCGGAGTGCGATTTATTAAATCCGTAGCCTGCGAATTTTTCGATTAATTCGAAAAGCGATTTGGCGTTATCATAAGAAAAGCCTCTTTTTTGGGCCCTCTGGGCGAATTCTTCGGCGTATTTTTTCATTAAATCGAATTTCTTTTTACCCATCGCCCTTCTGATAATATCTGATTCACCGAGACTGAATCCGCCTATCGCCTGAACTATCTGCATAACCTGTTCCTGATAAACGATAACTCCGTATGTCGGTTCTAATATCGGTTTCAGGGCTTCTTCAAATTCGTCAAAAAAGTAGCTTATAGGTTTTCTGCCGTGCTTTCTGTCTATGTAGTCGTCAAGCATTCCGCTGTCCATCGGTCCAGGGCGGTAGAGGGCCAGCATAGCGATTATGTCTTCGAAGTTCGTAGGTTTTAGCCTTTTGGCTAGATCCTGCATACCGTCTGATTCTATCTGGAACAGTCCCAGCGTATGGCCTGACTGTATAAGTTCAAACACTTTCGGATCGTCTAACGTAAGCAAATCTATATTTATGTCTTCGTTTTTGTTGTTTTTAACGTTTTTTACGGCCCTGTCTATTACCGTCAGCGTTTTAAGACCCAAAAAGTCGAATTTAATCAAATCAACAGGTTCGAGGTAGTTTAGCGAATACTGCGTAACAATCGTATCGTCGTGTTCATCCTGTTTGTAAAGAGGCGATTTTTTCCACAGCTCCTCGTCGCTTATAACCACACCAGCGGCATGCATTCCGGTGTTTCTTTTAAGGCCTTCTAAATGCTCTCCGAATGAATACAGACGGTTGTACAGAGGGTCTTCTTCCGTGATTTCAACTATTTTGGGCTCGAGTTCTTTTGCTTTTTGAAGCGTTATTCCCAGCTGGTCAGGTATAAGCTTTACAAACCTGTCGGCTTCGGAATAGTCTATTTCAAATATTCTCGCCACATCCCTTAATACACCCTTAGCAAGCAGGGAACCGAACGTAATAACCTGTGCAACGTTTACCTTTCCGTATTTTTCACGGACGTATTCGATAATTTCCCCCCGTCTTTCCTGACAGAAGTCCATATCGATATCGGGCATACTCACCCTCTCAGGATTCAAAAATCTCTCAAAAAGAAGTCCGTATCTTAACGGGTCGATATTAGTAATCTGTAAAGAATACGCCACAAGCGCACCGGCCGCACTTCCCCTTCCGGGACCTACGGGAATTTTTCTTTTTTTGGCTTCTCTTACAAAATCCCACACTATGAGCATGTATCCAGGGAATTTCATTCTTTTGATAATGTCTATTTCGTAATCGAGTCTTTTTCTGTATTCTTCATGCAGATTTTCTGGGATGTGTTTCAGTCTTTCTTCAAGCCCTTCTTTACATTTGTATTCGAAATATTCCACATCGTTATCGATATCAAGCCCCTCTGCCGCCGCATACTCTTTTGTAAATTTAAAAGTAGGGGGTGTCGGGTTACCAAGAGGTATTTCAAGGTTTATGGACTCCGCAAGTTTATCTGTGTTTTCAACTGCTTCGGGAAGATCCGAAAAAATATTTTCAAACTCTTCAACGCTTCTGAAATAATTTTCTTTTACCACCGGGCGTCTGTGCAGATCGTCGAATCTTTTGTTGTTTTCTATACACTCAAGGGCGTCTTTGTAAATATAATCCATTTTGTTAAGGAAAAATATGTTTGATGACGCAAGAAGAGGTGTGTCCGTTTCTTTTGAAAGGGTGATCAAATCGTTTTCAATCAGTCTTTCTTCTTCGCTGTCCCTGGTTATTTCAAGGTAAATTTCATTTAAATCTTTTTTATATTCTTCAAGGATTTTTTTTGCCTTTTCTATTCCTTCGGCGCCGTTTAATACGTTTTGTTCGTTAAAAATATTTAAATGAAATCCGATTTCGGAATCAAGCATCGGAAGGATAAAACAAAGGCCTTCTTTGTTTTTCACAATCTCTTCATACGGCAGATAGGGTTTATCTCCGCGCATGTTGTAAAGATATGAGATGGAGCTTAAATACATAAGGTTGTCGTATCCGGTTTTGTTTTTTGCTATTAGAATCAGTCTTGATATTTTTCCGTCTCTTACAATGCTGACATCGCTTCCGATTATAGGTTTTATTTCACTGGCCCTGCATGTTTCATAGAAATCAATGGCGCTGAACATATTGTCGAGTTCCGTTATGGCGAGCGCTTTATAGCCGTATTCTTTGGCTTTTTTAACGAGATCTTTTATTTTAACGGTGGAATGAAGAAGCGAATAATCGCTGTGGATATGGAAAGGTGTCAAGACAGTCCTTTTTAATGAAATTTTAGCATATTATGCGCCGCAGGCAGCAGGACCGCCTTTCCAGTATTTTTTTTCAAGTTCAAGGAATTTTTCTTTTTCGCTTTCGTCCATAATTCTTTCGCTGTATTCAAAATCCAGTCCCATCTGATTAAGAGGTTGCTTAACGGAATTTATAAGCTGCTCTTTTATAGGAATGTTTGCAAAAGGCCATGCAAACGTCGCTGTTACTTTATTACCGTCGATGTCGATATCCTGTAAAATACCCAGATTTACCAGGCTTGTAGCGATTGCGGGATGCTGAACGTTTTCAATTGTCTGGATTATTTTAAAAAAGTCCATTTTAATCCTTTTTTTTCGAATTTTATCATAATGAATATTATATAATTATCAAAAAGGAAATTATATGTCAAAATTTTTTCTTCTTATTGCGGTTACGCTGTCTCTTTTTGCTTCAGATTTAGACTTTATGCTTAATAAAAACGAAGCAGTCAAATATTACAGGTATGTTTGCACAAAACAGGAAACCAAGGCTTTAATAAATTTATTAAGAAAAACGGTTGCGGATGAAAGATTTGCTAATTTTTCAGAACTTTTTGAAAGCGGACGTGCAAAAGTTTATTCAGTTTCCCTTTTAAAAGAGTATCTTAATGTTCTGGAAAAATCTCAAATACTCAAAGAACTTGATGCAAAAAACGGATATCTGTATCTGGATTTAAGCAGTAATTTGAGAAAAAAAATTCTAAAAAGCGTCAATTCTATCGGTTTTTTTGAACTTTATCAGCATGCTTTTACTTTTATTCCAAGATTAAAGTCTTCGCATAACGTCAAGCCTATAGGAGAGATTGAAAAATCTTTTGTATTTTTGAGTGAAAAATATATCAGTGACCTTTCAAAACTAGGTTTTGATCAAAAAACAATCAAAAAGCTTGAAATAATCAACAAAAATCTTAAACATAACGCAAAATTATATAAATAAAGTATAATTTCATTAAAAAAAGGCTTTGAATGCAGGACAAAATCAGGAACTTTTCTATCATAGCCCATATCGACCACGGCAAAAGTACGCTTGCCGACAGACTTATAGAGTTTACGGGCGGTGTGAGCGAAAGAGAAAGAGAAGACCAGCTGCTTGACAGTATGGATATCGAAAAAGAAAGAGGTATTACCATTAAAGCCCAAAGCGTAAGGCTTGAATATAAAGGGCATATCCTAAACCTTATCGACACGCCGGGGCATGTTGACTTTTCTTATGAAGTGAGCAAATCTCTTAAATCCAGTGAAGGTGCTCTTTTGGTGGTGGACGCTACGCAGGGAGTCGAGGCGCAGACGCTGGCGAATGTCTATATGGCCGTTGAGAATGATCTCGAGATTATTCCTGTAATTAACAAAATCGACCTTCCAAGCGCAGAGCCTGAGAGAGTTGCGGAAGAAATCGAACAGACTATAGGAATAGACGCAAGCGACGCAATACTCGTCAGCGCTAAAACGGGAATAGGAATAGAAGAGCTTCTTGACGCTATCGTAGAAAGGGTGCCGGCTCCGAACGGTGACCCGGAAGCTCCTGCCAAAGCACTTATATACGACAGCTGGTTTGATAATTATTTAGGAGCTGTATGTTTAGTCAGAATGTTTGACGGATCTATTAAAAAAGGCCAGGAAGTTTTAGTAATGGGAACGGGTAAAAAACATAAAGTTTTGGATCTTTATTATCCGCATCCCGTTAAAAAACTGAAAACAGACGAGATTAAAACGGGTGAAATAGGCGTTGTCGTAATGGGGCTTAAAAACGTGGCCGATATCAGGGTAGGCGATACCATAACAGATGCCAAGAATCCGGCAGAGGAACCTGCGGACGAGTTTGAAGAGGCAAAAAGTTTCGTATTTGCAGGTATTTATCCAATCGATACCGATAAATACGACGATTTAAGAGACGCTCTTGAAAAACTTCAGTTAAACGACGCTTCCATTACGTTCGAACCTGAAACTTCACAGGCTTTGGGATTCGGTTTCAGGGTAGGATTTTTAGGTATGCTTCATATGGAGGTTGTAAAAGAGAGACTTGAAAGAGAGTTTGGAATAGAACTTATCGCAACGGCTCCGAGCGTTACTTATAAAGTTAAACTTACAGACGGCAGCGAACTGGAAATAAGCAACCCGAGCGAGCTTCCGGCTCCGAATAAAATAGATAAAATTTACGAACCTTACGTAAAAGCCACCATTTTAACACCGAATGAATTTGTAGGAAATTTAATTCAGTTTTTAAATGAAAAAAGAGGGGTTCAGGTAAAAATGGACTATCTTTCTCCTGAGAGGGTGCTGCTAGAATATGAAATACCTCTGAATGAAATAGTTACGGATTTTTACGATAAACTTAAAACGCTTACCAAAGGATACGCGAGTTTCGATTACGAACCTATAGGCTACAGGGAAGGAGACCTTGTAAAAATGGATATCAGGGTTGCTGGAGAGCCTGTAGACGCTTTAAGCGTAATCGTTCCTAAAGATAAAGCCGAAAGAAGAGGGCGCGAGCTTATCAAGGTTATGAAAGAGCTGATTCCAAGACAGCTTTTCGAAGTTGCAATCCAGGCAAGTATAGGCAATAAAATTATCGCCCGTGAAACGGTAAAAGCTCTAAGAAAAGACGTAACCGCCAAATGTTACGGGGGAGATATAAGCAGAAAAAGAAAACTTCTTGAAAAGCAGAAAAAAGGTAAAAAAAGAATGAAAGCGATCGGAAAGGTTAATATTCCTCAGGAGGCGTTTTTAAGCGTTCTGAAGATAGATTAATCTTTTTTTTAAGGATGAAAATGGGGACTCTTTTAATTTTTTTAATCAATGCTGTCGTATTTTGGTATATCAATATACATAACGGCTCTTATGCGGCTGATTATATGGTTCATTACGGTATGACTGCACAAAACAGGGACGATCCCGTCGTATGGATTACTAACGCTTTTATTCACGGGGGATGGGGGCATATAGCAATGAATATGCTGGCACTTTTGGAAGTAGGGTTCGCAACGGAAAAAGTTACTAATACGTTTTGGTTTTTTATAGTTTATCTTGTTTCTATATTAGGTGCCGATTTGGCTAATTACTATTATCTTCAAAACCACTGGAATGTTTACGTAATAGGCGCTTCGGGGGCTATATTCGGGCTGTATGCGTTTTATTCGTTAATTACGAAAGAGTTTAAAGATTTTATTATTTTTGCGGTTATATACAACGGAGCCGTATTTATGTTTAATATGAATATTGCGTGGTTCGGGCATTTAGGCGGGGCAATAGCAGGTTTTATCGCAGGTCTTTTTTATATTTTTTTTAAAGGTTTTGTCAAGAAAAATATTATTGAACCGGAAGAAAAAAACGGTTAGAGTTTAATTTCCCTGACTCCGTAATTTTCAACCACGTAATCTATGTCTTTGTCTCCTCTTCCGGATAAATTAACAAGAATTGTGTCATTTGGTTTTTCTTTTGCCAGTTTCATAGCAAATGCAACCGCATGAGCGCTTTCAAGTGCCGGAATTATTCCCTCATACTGACTGAGAGCATAAAACGCGTCTATTGTCTCTTCATCGGTGATTGCCGCTATATTTAGTCTGCCGCTTTCTTTCAGATACGCCTGTTCTGGTCCAACACCCGGATAATCAAGTCCGCTGGCGATTGAGTAAACAGGGGCAGGCTCTCCGTTTTCATCTTTTAGCATTATAGTGTTAAATCCGTGGATCACTCCCTCGTCACCGTACATAAGAGTTGCTGCGTGTTCTCCGAGTTTAGTTCCTTTGCCAAGAGGCTCTACCGCATACAGCTCCACTTCGTCGTCTATAAATCCGCTGAAAATTCCCATGGCGTTGCTTCCGCCCCCTACACATGCCACAACGTTATCGGGCAGGAAACCGACCATTTCTGTAAACTGTTCTTTTGCCTCAAATCCCACAACGCTTTGAAAATCCCTTACCATCATAGGAAACGGATGAGGTCCCACAACGCTTCCGATTGCGTAAAGAGCCGTGTCTATCTGTTTTACATAGCTTTCAAACGCGCTGTCAACCGCTTCTTTGAGTGTTTTCAGCCCGTGTGTGGCCGGAATCACCTCGGCTCCTAATATTTTCATTCTTACGACATTCGGATGTTCTTTTTCTATATCAACCTCACCCATGTGAATTTCACATTCCATTCCGAAGTAAGCTGCCGCTGTAGCAAGCGCAACGCCGTGCTGTCCTGCACCGGTTTCTGCTATCAGTTTCTTTTTGCCCATGTATTTGGCCAGCAGCGCTTCTGCCATGCAGTGGTTCAGTTTGTGTGCTCCCATATGGTTCAGATCTTCTCTTTTAAGATATATCTGTGCTCCTCCAAGCGCTTCTGAGAGTCTTTTGGCATGATATACGGGAGTAGGGCGTCCCTGGTAATGTTTTCTGATTCTTCTAAGTTCACTTAAAAAATCGTGTGAGCGTCTGAGTTTCATATACGCTTTTGTGATTCTTTCAAACTCTTCTTGTAATACATCGGGAATATATGCTCCTCCGAATCTTCCGAAAAATCCTTCACTGTCAGGAAATTTTTGCAAATGTGATTTTTTCATTTTTTCTCCTTTGTCTCATTTAAAGTATTTTAGCATAATAGTCTGTTTAAGTTGTACTTTATCAGTGTCTGTCGCTAGACTTTGAAAATAATGGATTTATTTTAAAAGTAAAATAAATAGTTTAAATTGAGTTTTAGAAATGTTTATTTTAAAGCTAAAAATATAGAAATAATTAACCGTTTTGAAGTTCTTTATAAATTTCTTTGGCGGATTTATCGGATATTTTTGCCAGAAGTTTTGATTTTTCTTTAGGAGGCAGTGAAAGATTTAAAATATCGTCATAAGTGAGGGTTAAATCTTTTTTGCTTTCGCCATTATCGATTACTACAACCCATTCTCCTTTTGTGTTCGGAAGGTTTAAATCTTTTGCTTTTGCTTTTATATATGTTTCATGAACTTTAGTCATTTCTTTTGCCAGAAATACTTCTCTTTGGGGGATAAGCTCTTTTAATTCTTTTATCAGTTTTTCAATTCTGTGAGGGGATTCATAAAGCACGGCTATTTTGCCGGAATTTATTATTTCGTTCAGTTTATCTAAACGCTCTTTCCCTTTATGAGGCAGAAACATCCAAAAACAGAATTCACCCTCAAATCCGCTGGCCACATATGCTGTAAGCGCCGCATTGGCTCCCGGTATTACCGTATATGGTATGCCGTTTTTCTGGCAGTATTGAATTAATTTGCTTCCGGGATCGCTAATACCGGGCATTCCGGCGTCACTGACATAAACACATTCTTTTGTTTTTAAAAGTTCTGGGTTTAATTTTGAAAGCGCTTCTTTTTCATTATGCGAATGCATTGATATAAATTCTTTGTTAAGAGGGATTTCTAAAAGATTTAAAAGCTTTTTTGTAATTCTTGTGTCTTCGCAGAAGATTATCTGGGCAGTTTTAAGAGCCTCAAGGGCTCTTTGGGATATGTCTTTAAGATTTCCTATTGGAGTAGGAACTAGGCTAAGCAATTATGCAAGACCGTATTTTTTCTTAAATTTATCTACTTTTCCGCCTCTGTCAATATTTCTTTCCTGACCTGTATAGAACGGATGGCATTTATCACAAACTTCAACTCTTAAAGTTTCTTTAGTTGATAAAATTTCAAACTGATGACCGCATGTGCATGTAACTTGGCATTTTACGTATTCAGGATGGATACCTTTTTTCATTCATTATCCTTTTTTATTATTGTTTATTCAAAATTAGTTCGAAATTCTACATATTTAATCTTAAAGTATCCTTAAATTAAGCAAGTTTTAAGGAATGGAGAATTGAGAATTGAAAATGGAGAATTAAAAAGAGAATATTTTCTAAAATTGTCGGATTTTTCTGGAATAAAAAATTTTTAGTTTTATTATTTTCCAAATATAATGAAATTTTTTGCCGAGATAAAAATTGTAAAGAAAAAAAGGTTAAAATTTATAAAATAATTATGATTTTTAATAATAATTCTTCATTTTCCATTCTTAATTTTTGAGGTATCTTTTATTGTCCCGTTTTTCCACATCTCCGAGCTGATCGAGATAATCGAGATACGCCACTATGTATTTCCTGCTCATAGGCATTTCTTCTTTAAATGTTTTAATATCGATATAACCGACTCTTTGCATAATTTCTTTCATTTTTTTAAGCGCTATATTAATGTTTTTATCAGTTACGAAAAGATTATGTGCCAGACGTATCACTTTTTTGGATGTGGTTAGTTTCTTCATGGCGTTGTCGCCGACTTTTCTGTCAATATTCAGTTTTTCATATATATTGTATGGTGCGTCCGGGGTCAGTCCGGAGTTGTCAAGCAGCTGGTAGAGTCTATGTTCAACCGATTTGGTTACGTCTACTTCGCCGAGATCTTTTCTTTTGTAGATATTGTCCTCTTTTATCAGATAACCTTCTTTTACAAACTCGTCAAGTACGCTTTGTATAAGTTCGGCGCTTGCCCATTTAAGTCTTAGTTTAAGAGATGCAGGGGAGAGGAATGCGAATCTGTTTTTTTCATATGTGTCTTTAATTATTTTTTCAATCTCTTTTTTTACGTCGATCGAAAAAATATTATAGTTTTCCTCGTCTATAAACACATTATCAAGGGTTTTTGCTATTTCAAGCGCTTCTTGCGGGGAGAGGTTGAATCTCTGGTAGCTTTGAAGCAGTCCGAATCCTCTTTTATGGTTTTGTACAAGTATTTCAAAGGCTTTTTTAAAGTCTTTTTTGTTTAAAGCTTTAAGAAGTGCTAATTTTTTCCTTTTTTTAATCGGATCGCTGATAGGGTTTAACACTTCTCCTCCGCCTATTACACGGCCGTTATGGAGAATTACAAACGGATCTTCAAATACTAAAAACGCTTTTTCTTCGAGTTTGATGGTTGCATAGCCTTTTTTGTCTTCCGGGTTAAACATTAAAAGTTTGCCGGGAATTCTTTTGGCGCCGCTTATGAAAAGCACTTCCATATTGTGAAAGAGCTCTTTTCCTTCGACAGGTTTTACGAATACGTCAATAAGTCTGAATCCTCTTAAATAGCCTTTTGTTGAGAGCAGGTATCCTTTTTTAAGCTCTTTATGCGAAATATTGAGGTTAATGGCAACTCTTTGGTGGGTGTATGCTTCTTCCACATCTTCGCCGTGTACCTGTAGGTTTTTAACGGTTGTGAGCGTTTTTGTTTCGTTGATGTATATTTTGTCTTTGAGTTTTACTTTGCCGCTTAGAACCGTCCCCGTAACGACTGTACCTATACCTTTTAAGCTGAAAACCCTGTCTATATAGTATCTGAAGAATTTCGAGTGGGTGATTTTTCTAGGAGGCAGGTTGAAAAGGTAGTCTTTAAGTTTTTCGATGCTTTGTTTGTCGTAGATAGATGTTTCAAATATTTCTAGAAGGCGGAGGTTTTTATATTTTGCTATTAAATCCCTGATTTCCTGTTTTCTTTTTTCAATTGTTTCTCTGTCAGCGAGATCGCATTTGGTAAGTGCGACTATTATGTTTTTAACCCTTAAAATATTTAAAACTTCAAGGTGCTCTACGGTTTGCGGCATAACTCCTTCGTTGGCGTCTATGGCAAAAAGCGAGGCGTCAAATCCGAAAGCTCCGCTGATCATGTTTTTGACAAGTTTTTCATGTCCCGGAACGTCTATAAACGCTACGTTTACGTCGTCCCTTTTCATATTGGTAAAACTTAAATCTATTGTTATGCCGCGCTCTTTTTCCTCTTTAAGCTCGTCTCCGTTATATCCGGTGAGTGCTTCTATTAAAGACGTTTTACCGTGGTCTACGTGACCCGCCGTTCCTATGATTATGTTTCTCATTTTTGACCTTTGAGTTGTGAAGTTGCTATGTTGTTATTCTGTGAAGGAATTTCACAGCTGATAATATTATTAATAATTTCTGACAGTTTTTCTATTTCGTCTTCCTGGACGCTTCTCATATCGAGTACGAAATGTTCGTTTTCTATTCTTCCGATTACAAGGTTTTTACGCATATTTTCTTCCCATTTTTTTGCATTGCCTTTAATTTCCACCACAATTGTCGGAATTTTGCGGTTAGGCATCGTTCCGCCTCCGACATATGTGTGCGATTCTTTAATTTCGGCTTTTAAGCCCGGGCATAAATTTAAAAGTTTTTGGGCCTTTTCTTTAAGCTCGTCTGTTGTCTGGAAGATAGATTTCAAAGTCGGAATTTTATCGTATTCTTCTTTTATATACGCCAAAGCGGTGGCTTCTATCAGTGAAAGGGTTATTTTGTCAACCCTGAACATTCTTAAAATCTGGTTTTTTTTGAGTCTGTCAATAAGTTCTTTTTTTCCGAGTATTATTCCCGCCTGAACGCTTCCGAAAAGTTTATCTCCGCTGAAACTGACAAGAGAAGGGTTTAGTTTCATAATATCGCTTATAGGAGGTTCGTAATTTGTAAGTCCGTAAGGGAGTTTCGGCACATATGCGCTTCCTAAGTCGTAATAGTCCAAAACGCCTTTTTCTTTTGAGAGGCTGATTATCTCTTCAAGTGTCGCTTCGGCGCTGAAACCTTCTATAGAATAGTTTGATTTGTGCACTTTCATAAGCATTGATGTATTTTCTGTTATTGCTTCTTCGTAGTCTTTGATTTTTGTTTTATTCGTCGTTCCAACTTCTACGAGTTTCGCGCCGCTTGCTTTCATAACTTCAGGTACCCTGAAACTTCCGCCGATTTCTACAAGTTCGCCTCTTGAGACTATCGCTTCTTTATCTTTTGCGAATGTGTTTAGTATCAAAAACACGGCTGCGGCGTTATTGTTTACAATAAGCGCGCTTTCGCTTCCGAAAAGATGGCTCAGTATTTTGGCGCTGTGGTGATATCTGTCTCCTCTTTTTCCTTTTTCGAGGTCGTATTCGAGATTGCAGTAATGGGTTGAGCGTTCTTTGGCATAATCGAAAATTTCAGGATCTATCAGGCTTCGTCCGAGATTGGTATGGACCGTTATTCCCGTGGCGTTTATTACGTTTACGATTGAGGGTGAAAGAATATCATTTGCTTTTTTTTCAATTTCTTTAATAATAGATTTTTCGTTTATTTCAGTGATTTTACCGTTTTTAATTCCGTTTCTTATGTTTTCCAGTGTCTGTTGAATTATAGGAATTAATACTTTTTTAGGTATGTGTGAGAGGATTTTTTCTATTTTGTCAACTTTGGGTATCTGTCTGAATAGATTCATTTTTTACCTTTGTGAAATGCCGCCGGCATTTTTTGGTAATATTGTAACAAAAAAGGTTTAAAGTATGAAAATTGCCGTTACTGCGTCAGGGGCTTATATAGGATCAGGTTACTGTCCGGGTTTTGAAGAGTGTGAATACCTCATAATATACGATACCAAAACCAAAGAATACGCGTCAAGAAAATCTCCATCTTATTATTCAAAAAACCCTGAAGATTTAATAAAATTTTTAAAAGCCGTATTGATAAAACATATAATTACCGGTAAAGATGTCAAAGATAATTATTTTAAAGTTTTTAAGGTAAATGATGGAAATTTGAGTGTTGAAGATGTAATAATGAAATATAAAGAGGAGAATTAATCCTCTTATTTGTGAATAACGCTGATTGCTTTTTCTTTGAACTCTTTAAGTTTTTCGATAAGGTCGCTGAATATTGAAGCGGTTTTGTGACCTTTGTGAATTGCTGTTTCAAGTTTTGTAATTTCGTCTTCAAGCATTTTATATGTTGTGTCGCTTGTACTTGTATATCCTAAAGCCTGAGCTATTGTTAACTGTCTTCTTGCTTCGTCAAGATATCTTAGAGCTTCTTTTTTGTCTTTTTTGATAATTTTACTAGCTTCCTGAACAAGAGCCTGGGCTTTGATTAACGGAATAGGAATCACGTTGTCTACTTCAACAAGTGTTGAAAGAGCCATAGAAAGTACGTCTTTAGCTTCTTTTACTTTTCCTTCGTTAATATATTTAATTGCCAGATTCAACGCTGCAGGATATGTTGCTAAAGGCAGGTTAACTGTTTTAATAACAATTTCGCTTCTTAATGAATTTAAAACTTCTCTGGCCTGCGGAATTTTATTTTCATTTATAAGTTTTTTAGATTCTGCGATTAACGTTTTAATTTTATGTACATCTCCGACAAACTGATATGCGTTAATTTGTACGTCCACAGGTAATAAATACGGTGCGTTTGGCGTATTTAATACTACAGCAAGCTCTCCTACCGCTTTTTTAAGTGATTCTTTTGCTTTATCTGTTTTTTTATTGTTCAGATAAATTAACGCATCCTGTGTATACTGGATTGCCCTTATAGCTTCTTTTATAAGCTGTGTGCTTTGAGCTTTTTGTTCAGCTTTTACAACTGCGTTTTTTGATACCGCATTTGTTTTTGCGTCTGCTGCCATAGCGCTTGTTACTAATAAGCTAGCGGCTACTATTGATGTCAATAGTTTTTTCATATGTCCCTCCTTAAATGTTTTAGTGCCCGTATTATAAAATATTTAGTGTAAGCTTGTCAAGTTCTTTGATTGAAATATGCTAAAATTTAATCATTTCTTAATTTTTTTTTTAAATTTTTTTAATCGTAACGCTTTATATATAA